>JAICWX010000469.1 GCA_025934635.1 Streptosporangiaceae bacterium
ACGACTGCCGGTGGAGACAAGCGAGATCCGGCCCTGGCTATACCTTGCCGGCAAGGCGCTGACGCGGCGCCGTCCGGCTGGTTCATACCGCACCGGCGAGCTGCAGCAGGATCGAATTGCGGAACTAAAGCGACGTTACGCACAGTAACGGGTGGCGAGGTGTGGGACCTCAGTCGTGGACCGGTTCGTGGACCGGGCTATCTGTGCAACCAGTGCGCTCAGGGCCATCGGCGGCGCCGCTCCGTGGTATTCGTGCAGCTAGCGCGCACAATGCACGAAGCCGTGCTTCTCATAATCCGCCGGTCGTGGGTTCGAGCCCCACCCGCCCCACCAGCTACGCCGGGAAGGAGTGCCTAGCGCCCTAGACCGGTCAGCCTTTCCTCTGGGCCAGAGGCTCAATGACGATCGTCCGGTACGGGGCTGCCAGCCGGCCGAGGTCATCGGGATCAG
The DNA here is from genome assembly GCA_025934635.1 of Streptosporangiaceae bacterium. The sequence continues at coordinate 451 of JAICWX010000469.1, forward strand.
CCGTCTGTACGACGCCGCCGCCCGCTTCGACTGCCACGGCGACGGGATGAGCGTCTGCGAAGAACGCGGAATTGGCACGTGCCTCTGTGAGTAGCGCTCCGATGAGGCGGGCCAGGGTCCGATCGGTATCACGGAGCAGCAATCCGTCTCCCGATTCCCGGGCGAGGAGTGCGTCCAGTGCCTGATTGCGTCCGGCCCCCCGGTACAGCTCCGCGAGCGTTCCCGTCGCGATCGCTACCTCGCGACGCAGCCTGCGCGCCGCCTCCATGGCCAGCCGCACCTTGCGCTCTGCCGGATGTCTTGGATCGAGCAGTGCGTTCACCGCTTCGGCGTCGAGCACTAGTCGCATCAGCCGGCCTGCAGTTCGCCGGGTTCTTCCGTAACGCCACCGAGTAGACTCATGTACCTTGCAATCTCGGCCTCATCCTCTGGCGTATCCAGGCGGCCTCGCTCGTCAGCCAGGCGGTCGAGGAGATCGGCCAGAGCCTGCTGTCTCTTGCGCCGGGTGAACTCTGTCCGCAGCGCCGAGTTCACTTCAGCGGAGAGCGTGGTACTGCCGTCGGCTTCCACCGCCGCGACGAGATCCGCGTCGAGGGTGATCGAAACCTTCCGCTTGGTGGATGAAGTCATACCATTATCCTACCATTGTCGCCTAATCATACGAGATGGTTTCGGCCGTCCTTCGATAACATCGCAGCGCGGCTGGGGCCCTCCGCATGGAACTCCTAGAAATGCGGAACTCCCGCACCGTCTCGTTCTCGCACGAGGTTAGGGCACGGGCGCCTTGATACACCACCAGCGATCCGCTCCTGCAGGGTCGTCTTCAACCGCCGCAGGGAGGTGCGGGCACCGCTACGCTCAACCGTCTATCTCAACTGCACGGTGACAAGAGTGGTGTTACTTGCAAGTACGGGGACGATGGACGCAGCGACGTCGCCTGCGCGGTCTATGGCCAGATGATCCTTACCGGGGGCCGCCGAGCACCTCAGCCATGAACCCAGCATGCGACTTCCCGCCCGGCCGCCCGGCCGCCTTCCACGCCTCGTGCTCGGCGATGGCGGCGTCGATCTCGGCTTCCTCGACCTGCTCGGCGGAGGCGCGATCCCGCAAGGCCTTCAGCGTGCGGTATTCGTGCACCGGGACCACGACAGCCGATTCGCCACCGAGACGGATGACGTCGTGACTGTCGTGCCCTGAAGGCTGCGCGCTCATGCCACGGATGCTAACTCGCCGCACCGTCAACCCGGCCGTCCCGACGGTACGAGCACGCCGAGCCCAGGCTCCCGACAGAGGCCGGGCGCTGCTAACGACGTCACGCACAGTAGCAGGATCAAGGGATCCCATGTGCGGTAGGTGACCGGGCATGGGCCTGTAGCGGGTGGGCATTCGCCCTGGTTTACTATCCCCTGACGGCCAGTACCCGCTCCGGGTTGAGCGAGTCACGGCCGTATGGGGGAACACGGACAGGAGCGGCTGATGCCACCAACCCCCCCGGACCTGAGCCTGGCCCCGGACCCGGACGCCAGTCCCGGCCAGGCAGCCCAGCCGGGTTTTGACGTCTCCAGGGCTCACCCAGCCCGGATCTATGACTACTGGCTCGGCGGGAAGGATCACTTCCCGGCCGACCGCGAGGCCGCCGAGCAGGCCATCAGGGATTTCCCCGGGATCGTCTCCTCGGTCCGCGCACAGCGCGTGTTCCTCGGGCGCGTTGTCCGCTACCTCGCCGACCAGACGGACGTCCGCCAGTTCCTCGACATCGGCACCGGGTTGCCCGCCGCAAACAACACGCACGAGGTGGCCCAGTCCGTGGCGCCGGAGAGCCGGATCGTCTACGTCGACAACGACCCGATGGTGCTCGCGCACGCCCGGGCGCTCCTGGCCAGCAGCCCGGAGGGTACCACCGACTACCTCGACGCCGACCTGCGCAATACCGGTGCGATCATCGAGCGTGCGGCGGCCACCCTGGACTTTTCCCAGCCGGTAGCGGTCATCCTGATAGGCATCCTTCACCTGATCGGCGACGAGGACGGGCCGCACGCGATCGTCCGGCAACTCATGGCTACCGTGCCGCCAGGCAGCTGGCTGGCGATCCTCCACCCGGCCAGCGACATTAGTTCAGAGCTAGACAAGATGACCAAGGGGTACAACAAGAAGTCCGCGACGTCGGCGACGCTGCGGAGCCGAGCCGAAGTGTCCGCGTTCTTCGACGGCCTGAACCTCCTCCCGCCAGGACTCGTGCACCTGGGATGCTGGGTAGCCGGAAGCCCCGAGCCTGCTCCTGAGCCCGGCATGCCGGCCTGGACCGGGCTGGCATCCAAACCCTAATCCGGGTGGCGGCGGGCCGGCCGCTGGGCGAGCACAGGGAATGACGGTAACGCGACCCTCTGGCCAATCAGGCATGAACGGAGCCGGTCAGCGGGTGCGGGCACCTAGGAGGCGAGAGGCGCGGATTCGCTCTACGTCTGGTTGCGCAGGAAGGTCGCCATGGAGTCGTCGAGTTCTGTCCACCACGGGGTGTGGTGGACCGGCGCGATGGTCCCGGTGCAGGGTGAGGAGAAAGACCGGTCCCGGTACCCGGTGATGCTGGCCATCTTGTCGTGCTCCCACTCCTTGAAGTGCGCGCGGGTCAAGTCGATGTCGTAGCCGGGGTAGTCGACCTCCTTGTGGAGGTCCGCCAGGTAGCTGGCCTGGAAGTCGATCTCGTCGGACGGGCCCGCGCACTCGGCCAGCCGGTCGCGCCAGTGCGCGATGTCGGCCGCCATCTCCTCGTGCGAGGGCAGCGAGATCCGGCCGAGTACGTAGTCCCGCGCATACCACGCCTGCGTATCGAACATCGTGAACGTGTAGTACTGGTCCTGCATCCCGAGATACATGAAGTCGGGGTTGCCGAGCCAGAAGATGCCCTTGTAGAGATCGCCGGGGTACAGCACGTTCGCGGTGCGCAGCCGCAGCTCGTCGGCGATGAACCGGAACGAGTGCTGGTACCCGGTGCACAGCACGATGGCGTCCACGTCACGCGTCGTCCCGTCCGCGAAATGCGCGGTGCTGCCGTCGACCTTGGAAAGCAGCGGCACCTCGTCGATGCCCGCCGGCCACGGGAAGCCCATCGGCTGGGTCCGGTAGGACACGGTTACGGACTGGGCGCCGTACTTCTTGGCCTGCAGCGCGACGTCCTCCGCGGAGTAGCTGCTGCCGATGACCAGCAGCCGCTTGCCGGTGAATTCCTGCGCGTCCCGGAAGTCATGGGAGTGCATGATGCGACCAGGGAACTGGTCGAACCCCTCGAACGACGGCATGTTCGGCGTGGAGAAGTGCCCGGTCGCGACGATGACCTTGTCGAACTCCTCGGTCCTGGTCCGGCCGTCGCCCCTGGTCTGCACGGTTACCGTGAACTTCCCGGCCTGCTCGTCGTAGCTGATCCACCGGACCGCGGTATTGAACTGAATGAGCCGGCGCACGTCGTTCTTCTTGGCTCGTCCGGTGATGTAGTCGTACAGCACCTCGCGTGGCGGGAACGACGGGATCGGCTGCCCGAAGTGCTCATCGAAGGTGTAGTCGGCGAACTCGAGGCACTCCTTGGGCCCGTTCGACCACAGATAGCGGTACATGCTCCCGTGTACCGGATCGCCGTGCTCGTCGAGCCCGGTGCGCCAGGTGTAGTTCCACAACCCGCCCCAGTCGCTCTGCTGCTCGAAACAAGTGATCTCGGGTACCTCAGCCCCGCCTCGGCGAGCTTCCTCGAAGGCGTCCAGCTGTGCCAGACCGCATGGTCCGGCGCCGATCACGGCGATCTGTGCTGCCATCTCAATCCTCCTGAGCCCACGTTGTCATAATCCGGGCCTGCGCCGACAATCCACGCCCTCCTGGCCATACCTGAGCACTATATGAGCGGTGAACCGGGTAAAGCGCGGAACCTGGATGATCAGTACGTCCAGTGCCCGCGCCGGGCGGCCGGGCCCAGGGCGGCGAGGTCCGTGTCGGCGCGGGCCGTGGCCCCCCGGCCCGTTCGGGATCATGTCCGTCCCTGGTACCGAACGGGCTCGCTTTCACGCCCCTCAGCTGACGACGAGGGCAAGTCTAGGCGGGCGCCCCACTCGGTCAGCGAGCCGCCGCTATCGCTGAGGATGTAGGCCAATTCCGGCGCGGTCGGGTAAGAATTGACACACGTGTAATGGAGCCCCGTCCGGCGGCTGCACCTGGACCGCGCCGAGCGGTCGCGGCGCAGGATCTTCAAATGAAACGCTGGATCATCAAATGAAACAAGCCTCGCCGCCGCTCCCCGGCCGCCGGCAGCAGGTCTCGCGAGATGCGCCGACGGTGCGGCATGACTTGACGGGTTTCGCGGTCAACCATCGCGGATGCCGCTAAGATCTCCAGACTAGTCCGGATGAGAATAATTGTGACTACACGGACTATTGATCACCGACCGGAATTCCTCTTACAATCAGCCCTTGTTCGCTAGGCAGGGACTACGGATGCCGACGGGGTGTCGCATGCTTCGGGACCGGGACGCGATCGCGGGATCGGTCAAGGACTGAGGGAGTCGACACATCCGCCGGAGACGACATGAGGAATTCACCGGGGCGCAACAGGCCCCGGCTATCTGCAGGTGCGCGCTCCGACCGATTTCCTTGAAGTTTGAAATAAGGGAGGCTTGTCCGTGGCTAGTGTGGCCATCGAAGAGCGCGAGCTCCTCAAGTCGCTGCGATGGTGGGACGGGTTCGTCGTCGCCCTCGCCAACCCCGGCTTCCTGATCGGCTCGCTCGGCTTCTCCATCGGGTCCCTCGGCGGCTGGGGGGCGATGCTGCTGTGGGGCGTGTCGATGCTCCTCGGCACAATGCAGAACTGGATCTACGCGGAGACCGCGACGATGTTCCCCAACAAGACCGGGGGCATCGCCCTGTACGCGAACGAGGGGTGGCGCCGCTACTTCACGCTGGTCGGTCCCGTAGCCACGTTCGGCTACTGGTTCGCCTGGTCGACGGTGCTGTCCATCTTCGGCATCGTGGTCGGGAGCCTGATCCAGACGCAGTGGTTCTCCAAGTCGGTCTGGACCGTCTGGGACGGTTCGGTGCACC
>JAICWX010000213.1 GCA_025934635.1 Streptosporangiaceae bacterium
ATGTAGACCGGGATCGTGGCCTCGCCGTGCGTGGCGTACGAGGAGCCCGCGGCCACCAGGGAGGCGGTGGAGCCGGCCTCGCTGATGCCCTCGTGCAGGATCTGGCCCTGCGTGGACTCCTTGTAGGACAGCAGCAGGTCGCGGTCCACGGCGTCGTAGGTCTGGCCGTGCGGCGAGTAGATCTTCGCCGTCGGGAACAGCGAGTCCATGCCGAAGGTGCGGGCCTCGTCCGGGATGATCGGCACGAACCGCGCGCCGATGTTCTTGTCCCGCATCAGGTCCTTGAGCAGCCGGACGAAGGCCATGGTGGTGGCCAGCTCCTGCTTGCCGGAGCCCTTCTTCAGCTGCCCGTAGACGTCGTCGCCGGGCAGGATCAGCGGCTTGTTGCGCACCTGGCGGTGCGGCAGGTAGCCGCCGAGCGCGGCGCGGCGCTCCTTCATGTACTGGATCTCCGGGGAGTTCTCGCCCGGGTGGAAGTACGGCGGCAGGTCCGCCTCCAGCTGGGCGTCCGTGATCGGCAGGTGCAGCCGGTCGCGGAAGGCCTTCAGCTCGGCCTTGGTGAGCTTCTTCATCTGGTGCGTGGCGTTGCGCGCCTCGAAGTGCTCGCCGAGGGTCCAGCCCTTGATGGTGTGGGCCAGGATCACGGTCGGCTGGCCGGTGTGCTCCCGGGCCGCCTTGAACGCCGCGTAGACCTTGCGGTAGTCGTGCCCGCCGCGGGACAGGCCGCGCAGTTCGTCGTCGGACAGGTGCGCCACCATCGCCCGCAGCCGCGGGTCGCCGCCGAAGAAGTTCTCCCTGATGTACGCGCCGGACTCGACGCTGTAAGTCTGGAACTGCCCGTCCGGCGTGGTGTTCATCTTGTTGACCAGCACGCCGTCGGTGTCCTGGGCCAGCAGCGGGTCCCAGTCGCGGCCCCAGATGACCTTGATCACATTCCAGCCCGCGCCGCGGAAGAACGCCTCGAGCTCCTGGATGACCTTGCCGTTGCCGCGCACCGGGCCGTCGAGCCGCTGCAGGTTGCAGTTGATGACGAAGGTGAGGTTGTCCAGTTCCTCGCGGGCGGCCAGGCCGATCGCGCCGAGCGCCTCCGGCTCGTCCATCTCGCCGTCGCCCAGGAACGCCCACACGTGCGAGCGCGAGGTGTCGTGGATCTCCCGGGCCAGCAGGTACCGGTTGAACCGGGCCTGGTAGATGGAGTTCAGCGGGCCGAGCCCCATCGACACGGTGGGGAATTCCCAGAACTCGGGCATCAGCCGCGGGTGCGGGTAGGACGGCAGCCCGCCGCCGGGGTGCGACAGCTCCTGACGGAACCCGTTGAGCTGGTCTTCGGTCAGCCGGCCCTCGAGGAACGCGCGCGCGTAGATGCCGGGTGCCGCGTGCCCCTGGAAGAACACCTGGTCGCCGGACTCGCCGTGGTCCTTGCCGTGGAAGAAGTGGTTGAAGCCGACCTCGTAGAGCGAGGCCGCGCTGGCGTAGGTGGCGATGTGCCCGCCCACGCCCATTCCCGGCCGGTTCGCCCGGGAGACCATGACGGCCGCGTTCCACCTGATATAGGCCCTGATCCGGCGCTCGACGTGCTCGTCGCCGGGGAACCACGGCTCACGCTCCGGCGCGATGGTGTTGATGAAGTCGGTACTGCGCAGGCCGGGTACCCCGACCTGCTGCTCGCGCGCCCGCTCGAGCAGGCGGAGCATGACGTACCTGGCGCGGGCCCGGCCTCGGGTGCGCACGACCGAATCGAACGACTCGACCCACTCGCGCGTCTCGTCGGGGTCGATGTCGGGCAACTGGGTCGGCAACCCGTCGCTGATGATGGAGAATTGCTGACGTCCGGAAGCCACGGGGTAGCCTCGCCTTCCGCTATGAATCGGGCGGCCGGTCGGCCGCGGGTACGGATCCCTCGATGTGTTGTCCAGACCAATCGTCGTACGAACTGGTCCATCGCGCATCTCTACTCGACGGTAACCGAACGCGGGGGGACAGCACGCACCGCCCGGGGCCCTGCCGGTGCCGGGGGAGGCCAGGTTGGGGGCCGTTTCGCCATGGGCGGATCTCTTCGTTACTCTACGTGATGAATATTGCGATGAGTAACCAGAACAGGAAGCGAGCAGGTCAATTTATGGCGGCGGTTTTCCAGCCTGGAGCGATTGCCACTTGCGCACCGGGCCGACCCAGTGTGAACTGTCCCAACAAGAAGTGCTGACGTGTCGTCGCCGTCAGGGGATCGGCCCACTGTTCCCGTGGGATCCTCAGGCTCCGGGCGAGGCGACGCGGGGAGGGATTCAAGGAGGACGTCAGTGAGCGCGACCGCGGGCCAGGCGCAGGACGAACGCGGCCAGGCCGAGCGGCTCGGTATCAAACCGGGCCAGGTGGTGCAGGAGATCGGCTATGACGATGATTGCGACGAGCAGCTGCGCGACGCGATTACCCGGATAGACGGTGTGGAGCTAGTTGACGAGGATTACGACGATGTTGTCGACGTGGTCCTGCTGTGGTGGCGGGACGGCGACGGAGACCTCGTCGACTCGCTGGTCGACGCCCTCACGCCGCTTGCCGACGGGGGATACATCTGGCTGCTCACGCCGAAGGCGGGCCGGTCAGGACACGTCGAGCCGAGTGATATCGGCGAGGCCGCGCCTACGGCGGGCCTGTCGCAGACCTCGAGCGTGAGCGCAGCCCGCGATTGGTCGGGCTCGCGTCTCGTCGCTCCGAAGGCGCGCCGATGAGGGTCTGAGGGGGACGGCGCCTGCGCGCCGCTGACCCGCCGTCCGCCCGGTTCTTAGCCGAACGGCCTGGCTTTCACGCCCTCGCGATAGTGGCACACTTGGGGGGTGTGAGGCACGGTCGGCTTTCCGGTGAAGGGATTGCAGATGGCGGTGGAAGTAGGCGACCAGGCGCCTGACTTCGAGCTGAGGGACCAGCACGGCACGCCCGTGCGACTGTCCAGCTTCCGTGGCGCCAAGAACGTCGTGCTCGTCTTCTACCCGCTGGATTTCAGCGGCGTGTGCACCGGTGAGCTGTGCGCCCTGCGTGACGAGTTCCCCGAGATCGACCGCGACGACGTCGAGTTGCTGACGATCTCGGTGGACTCCACCTTCGCCCACCGGGCCTGGGCCGACGCCGAGCATTTCCAGTTCGGGCTGCTGTCCGACTTCTGGCCGCACGGAGAGGTGGCCAGCCGGTACGGTGTGTTCGACTCCGAGCGCGGCCTCGCGACGCGGGGCACGTTCATCATCGACAAGGGCGGCGTGGTGCGGTGGAAGGTGGTCAACCCGATCCCGCAGGCGCGTGATCTTGCCGAGTACTCGAAGGCGCTCGCCGCGCTCGGCTAGCGCCGCACCCAGAGGGAGGCCTGGGGGATTGCCGTGTTACCGCTGCGGCGTGCGGCAGACAGACCCGGAGCGGGGCAAGAGTCCCTGGCGCCGTGGCGTGCTGCGCGACGAGCTGATCCTGGTCTGCCCGGCGTGCCAGGAATCAGGTGACTGGACCGCCGAGCTCGAATCCTGCTCCCGGTGCGCCAGCGTGCACCTGATCCGGCGGCTCGGCCAGGTCGAGTGCCTCGACTGCGGCCTGGTCCGCGAGCCGGGGGCGGCCCTGGTGCCCGCCGGGGCCCATGATCTGAAGGACCGCCCGGATACCGGCCTGGCGGAGGAGGTCGGCCGCGCACTGGACCGCCTCCTCGGCCGCCGCTAGGCGGTCGTCTCCAGGCGTTTAACCGAGCCTTTCCCAGGTACGCGGATAACAGTACGGAAACGTCCGCGACTACAGGAGGTGCAGGCATCATGTTCGCCAGGGTGCGTGACGTGATGACTCCGGGGCCTATCGGGGTGGATTACGGCCAGTCGATCGGAGAAACCGCCCGCACCATGCGCGACTGGGGGGTAGGCGCCGTTCTCGTGGTACGCGACGAGTCCCTGTACGGCCTGATCACCGATCGCGATCTCGTGGTCCGGGCGATCGCCGAGGCGAAAGGGCCCGGCGAGCCGGTCGGCCCGCTGTGCAGCGCGAACCTGATCGGGGTGAACGCCGACGCGGACATCAGCGTGGCGGCGCGGCTGATGCGCGAGCACGCCGTGCGCAGGCTGCCCGTCCTGTCCGGCGGCCAGGTGACGGGGATCGTGTCCCAGGGCGACCTGGCCCTGCCCGACCTGCCCCTGCCCGACCTGCCCCTGCCCGACCTGCCCCTGACCGGGCCGGACGGCCTGGCCGCCGAGCTCGCCTGGGTCGGCAAGCCGATCAGCGTGGCGGCCTGACGCGGCCGCCGCCATGGCGGAGGAGATTACCGCCGGCGGCATCACGGTGCCGCTGACCCATCCGGATAAGGTCCTGTTCCCCGCCGAGGGGATCACCAAGGCGGACCTGGCCCGGTACTACGCCGACGTCGCCGGCTCGATGCTGCCCCCGCTCAGGGACCGGCCGGTCACCCTGGTGCGCTACCCCGACGGCCTGGACGGCGAGCGGTTTTTCCAGAAGAACGCGTCGTCCTACTTTCCCGCCTGGATCCGCCGCGCCACTATGGGCAAGGCGGGCGGGCAGGTGGAGCACGTCGTCTGCGACAAGCCCGCCACCCTGGTCTACCTGGCTAACCAGGCCTGCATCGAGATCCACGCCTTCACCAGCCGCGCGGACAAGCCCGGCGTGCCCGATCAGGTGGTGTTCGACTTCGATCCGCCGGACGGCGAGCGGTTCGCCCGGGTGCGGCAGGCGGCGCTGCGGGCGCGCGACCTGCTGGCGCACGACCTGGGCCTGACCAGCTTCGTCCGGACCACCGGCGGCCGCGGGCTGCACGTCCACGTCCCGCTGATCCGGCGGGCCGTTTTCGACGCGGTCCGCGAGTTCGCCCTCCGGGCGTCCGATGTGCTGGCCCGCAGGTATCCGGATGCCATCACCACCGAGCAGCGCAAGGACAACCGGGGCGGCCGCATCTACGCCGACGTCATGCGGAACGCCTACGCGCAGACCGTGGTGGCCAGCTACAGCCTGCGGGCCCGGCCGGGCGCAGCGGTCGCAGTCCCGCTGAGCTGGGACGAAGTAGAAGATGACAGCCTGGAACCCGGTCAGTTCACGATGAAGGCGGTCCGGGCCAGGCTCGGCCGCGACCGGGACCCCTGGGCCGCCTTCGCCGACAGCCGGCGCGGCCTGGGCGCCGCGGGCAAGCGCCTGGCCCGCCTGGAGCGCTGAGCCGGGAACGCCGGGAAACCCGGGAACGCTGAGAAACAGAGCACCCGGGCAGGACCGGCCTCAAAGGTCCATCGGACTGCCTGATCCGTGCTTCCCGCCGGACTGGCCCGTCCGGGACTGATGCCCCTCGCGTGCCGCCACTTCCTCCTGGTGCGCGGTCACTTCCTCCTCGATCGTGGGCGGCTCCCCGCCGCCTTCGGGAACGGGAGCGTCGCGGGTCGGAGCGACGCTGCGGCCGCCGCCCACGTGCTGCCCGCCCTGGACGAGCCCGCGCAGCTGGCCGCGCTGCGGGTTCGCGTGGTGCGGACGCCGGCCCGCGAGCCTGACGATGACCACCGCGGCGATCAGCCCGAGCACCCCCACCAGGCAGATGATCCAGATTCCGGCCGTGGACGTTGACATGCGCAAACCCCCTGGTTCCTTTGTTAGCTGCCCCTACGGCTCCGGCCGTCCGCCTAGATGCACCATCAGCCCGGATCACTACCGCCCCAGTTGCGTGTGCTTTACCCGGTTACACCTGGCTAAACGTCCTGACCTGGCCGTCCTGGCCGGCTCGTTTGCGCGCGGCCCCAGCGGGTAGCGACAGCGGACCGGGCAAGCACAGGAGGTACGCCGTGACGAAGAAGATGCGCGACATCATGTCGGCCGCGCCGGTGTACATGGCGCCGGGCCAGTCGGCGCTGGCCGCCGCCAGGGCGATGAAACGGCACGCCACCGGCACCGTGCTGGTGCTGGCCGACGGCGAGCTCCGCGGGCTTGTCACCGACCGGGACATCGCGGTGCGGGTACTGGCGGAAAACCGCGACCCGCGGACCACGCCGATCGGCGACCTGTGCGGCGGCGAGGTGGCCACGCTCGGCCCCGACGACGACCTGGACGAGGCCAGGCGGCTGGTCCGCGAGCAGGCGGTACGCCGCATCCCGGTCCTGAAGGACGGCATCCCGGTGGGCGTGGTGTCGGCGGGCGATCTCGCCCTGGCGGCGAATGCCGGGCCCGGCGCCTGGCCCGAGCCATCGTGACGCGAGGTCCGCGCATGCCAGGCAGGAACGAACTGATCGTCGCGGAGCTGCTCACCCGGCACGGGCAGCTGTACGCCGAGGACGCCGGCATCCGGCTCGCTGACCGCCCCGGCCCGCTCTACCAGCTGCTCGTGCTGGCTACGCTGCTGAGCGCGCCGATCCCGGCCGAGACCGCGGTGGCGGCCGCCGCCGAGCTGTTCGCGGCCGGCTACCGGAGCTCGAAGGCGATGAGCGAGGCGAGCTGGCAGGACCGGGTGGACGCGCTCGGCCGCGGCCATTACCGGCGGTACGACGAGCGCACCGCGACCATGCTCGGCGACGGCGCCGACTTGCTCACCAGCAAGTGGCACGGTGACCTGCGCAAGCTGCGTGACGAGGCCGGGGGCGACGTGGCCGGCATCGCGTCCCGGCTCACCGAGTTTCCCGGCGTCGGGCCGACGGGTGCGAGCATCTTCCTGCGGGAGGCCCAGGAGGCCTGGCCGGCCGTGGCGCCCTATGTGGATGCCAGGGTGACCAGCGGAGCCCACCGGGTCCGGCTGCCCGGCGACCGCGAGACCCTCGCCGGGCTGCTCGCGGCCAGCGGCCAGCCCGCCCGGCTCGCCGCCGCGCTGGTCCGCGTATCGCTGAGCCAGCGGGCGGCCAGCGAAATCACCGCGTCGGTGCGTGACTAATCCCGTTCCGTGCGCGACTGGCCCCTGGCGCCCGTTACACTACTGAGACCCTGCCGTATGCGGCCTGATACCACCTCTGCCCGGGTTGTTTGCTGCCGGTGAGCACGGGTAGGCGATGGTTTCCCGCGGCCGCGATCCTTACGGCGCAGGATCCTTGGTAAGGATGTGACTGTCAGAATGAGCCTGCCCGTTTGCCAGCAGCGCGTACTAGATCGGATGGAAGGCGCCCTGCGGGCCAGCGAGCCTCATCTGACCTCCATGTACGCGATCTTCACCAGGCTCAATGCCACCGAGCCCGTCCGGACCGAGCGGCTGACGCGCAAACGGCTGCGGTGGATCCAGCCGGGCACGGCCATGTACGCGATCGTGCTGATTCCCGTCATGTTCGCCGCGATCATCGTGGGCGCGCTGCTCGGCGGCGGCGCGCGCAATGCGACCGCCTGCGAGGCGAGCTACTCGGTGGGCGGCGTCTCGCCGCTGACCACCCGGCCCTCCTGCCCGGCCAAGGCCGCGGTCGCGAAGAACGCGGTCCGCAAGACGATCTCCGCGACCGCGCGGCTGGCCTGCGGCACCAGCGGGCAGGCCGCGGCCCGGTTCACCACGCTGGCCGTCGGCGGCCAGGCGCTTCCCCCAGCCGTCCGGATCGGCGCGCTCGCCGCGGGCCCGCCCAGGGCGTGCTAGGAATGACCTAGGAGGAACTGGTGCCGATCGAGCAGCTCGGGCATGAGGCGGCGGAGCTACTGAGCCTCACCAGCGGCGGTGAGGCGAGGTCGCTGAACAAGCTGGCCGAGCTCGCCGCCTGGCAGGTGCCCTCATGCTCGGGGGCGCACGCCGCCGTCTGGCTCGACGGCGAGCTGGCCGGCTCCGCGGCCACCCATCCCGACCTGGCCGAGCTCGCCGACCTCCAGCTGACCGCCGGAGCCGGCCCGCTCATGGAGGCGGCCGGCGCAGGCGTGGCCGTGAGCTGCCCGGACACGCTGGAGGAGACCCGCTGGCCCGACTTCGCCGAGGCGGCGCTGCGGCGCGGCGTACGGTGCTCGGTTCACCTGGTGCGGGAACTTCCGCGCGGCGCCCTGGTGCTCTCGCTGTTCGGCGTGCGTCCCGGCGTGCTGGACGCCGAGTCCGTTCCGGTGGCCGACATGCTGGCCGCGTTCGGCGGGGCGATGCTGACCAACGCCACCGCCTACCACCAGGCGCAGCGGACCGCCAGCCAGCTCAAGGACGCGGTAGTGGCGCGATCGGTCGTTGACCAGGCCAAGGGCATCTTGATGCACGCGCTCGGCTGCGACGCTGAAGAGGCGCTCAAGCGCCTGCGCCAGGAATCACAGCGCCGCCACGTCAAGGTCACCGAAGTGGCCACCGAGGTCGTGGCCTCCTACGGCGGCGAGGACCCGAAGCCCCGGCCGGGCCGGCAGGCCTAGCCGGCGTCCGGCACGATCCTGGCGACCAGGATCGTCATGTCGTCGCGCAGGTCGTCCCGGGAGAAACGGGACACGAGATCCTGCACCATCTTGACGGTCTGGGCGGCGGGCCGCCCGGCCGCGCCGGCCAGGCCGTCAGCCAGGTCGTCCTCGAAATACCGCTGATCGGGGCTGCGGGCCTCGGTGACCCCGTCGGAAAAGAAGAAAAGCTGGTCCCCGGGCCCCAGCTCGACGCTCTCCCGTTCGGGCTCGGCGTCCGGGAACAGGCCGAGCGGGAGGCCGCCGCCGCTCATCATGTCGATCTGGCCGTCCGGGCGGATGACCGCCGGGCCGGGATGACCGGAGCTGGCCAGCTCTCCCGTCCACTTTCCGTGGTCACCGCGCCGCAGGTAGGCGAGCTTGACGGTGACGAAGCGGTCCTCGTAGTCGCCGGCCAGGATGACCTCGTTCGCCTTGGCCAGGACGTCAACCGGGTCCGGGTTCCAGTGCGCGATGGCCCGGATCGCGTGCCGGGCGGCCGCGGTCATCGCGGCGGCTTCCTGTCCCTTGCCGCACACGTCGCCGACGGCCACGGCCCAGCCGTCCTGGACCGGGAAGACGTCGTAGAAGTCGCCGCTGACCTCCAGGTTCTCCCCGGCCGGGATATAGGCCGCGGACAGCTCGAGCCCCGCCACGTCCGGCAGCCGGGCCGGGAGCAGGCTGCCCTGCAGCGCCTCGGCCACCACCGAGCGGTGCCGGAACATGCGGTCCACCCGGATCGCGACGCCCAGGTGCCGGCCGAGTTCGGTGGCCAGGGTCACGTCGGCGGCGGTGAACCGGCCCTCGGCCGGCTGCCGGGCCAGGGTCAGCACGCCGTAGCCGTCATCTCCGTCCGCTACCGGGACGCTCAGCAGCGCGGCCACCTCGAGCAGCGCCGTCAGCGGCGTCCCGTCCGGGGCGGCGCCGAGGACCCCGGTGCCGCCCAGGACCGGCAGCCCGGCATCGGGCAGGACCACGGGACGCGCGGTGGCATGAACCCGGGCGGGCACTGACCCGGCCGGCGGGTCGATATCCCGTACCATCCTGGCCAGCTCGTCCGGCTGCTCGCCGGCCGGGCCGATCGCGAACTGGCGCCGGAGCTGCCCGGACCGGTCGATGTCGACGATGATCCAGCTGGCGATCTCGCCCGCCAGCAGCCGGGCGCAGCGCTGCACGGTCACTGCCTCGCTGAACGTGCTGTTGTCCAGCAGCAGCCTGGTCACCGCGGTGATCATGTCCATCCGGCGGGTCACGGAGGCGGTGCTGTCTACCGCGGCATCCAGTTCCGTGAACGCGGCCTCGAGGAGCACGCGCGCGTCAGCGCCGGGCCGCCTGGCGGCCCGGCGCAGCGCATCGCGCCGCCCGGCTAGCTCGGCGGAATCGGTATAAGAGCCATTCGGCCAGGTGTCTTGCGACATCTCTCCAGACCATCGTCCCCGCTGAAACGCCTGTAGCCCCATGGGCCCCAGCCCCGCCCAAATCCTACCGGCAGGCGGCCCGGGTTCAGACGCGCAGATCCGCCGGGGCGTGCCCCGGCGGATCTGCCTTGCTTCTAGGTACTGGCCGCTGTCGGCCTGCCTGCTAGCGGCGCCAGGCCGGCCGGCGGTAGCGGGCACGCGAGCGCGACCGGGTGCGGCCGCGGCTGTAACCGAAGCCGCGGGTAGCGAACAAGCCGACGACCAGCGCCGCCAGCAGCACGGCCACGATGAACGTGATGATGGTGTGCCCGGCGCCGAGCAGCGCGGCGGTCAGGATCCCGCCGACGACGGCGGCCACGATGCCGATGAGGATCGTCACGATGATCCCGATGTGCTGGCGCCCGGGAACTACCAGGCGGGCAACCGCGCCGACCACGAGTCCGATGAGAATCCACCAGATGATGGTGGCAATGGTGATAGTCATGATTTCTCCTGTTGGGCCTTAAATTGGGTTCGCTTTGTGGGCTTACCGGGACGAGGCCCCCCTGCCGCGTCGCCTGCGGGCGCCGGTGCTCGTGGCGCCGGCGTCATTCGTCGTAGACGTCTTCGATGACCTCCGTCTCGGTAACGGGCCGTACCTCGGTACCGAGGTCCCGGGTGACCGGGGCCGTCTCGACGTGATCGGCTGCGCTGCCCGCCGTGCCCGCGGCGGGCAGGCCCGCCTGGACGCGAGTGTCAGCCGGGTTCCGGTTGACGTAGGCCGGATAGGTGATGTCCTCCACCCGGGCTCCCCGCAGCCGCCGGGTCCGGCGGGTGAACACCCGCTGTCCGACCAGGGCGTAGCCGCGCCGCGGGATCGCGACCCCGATGATGCCGATGATGATCAGCACCCAGCCGGCCGTGTGCAGGTTGAAGACCGAGGTATTGGTGGTCACGGCGAACGCGAGGATCGCGCCGACCGCGATCAGTGCTAGTCCCACTCCGGTTTTCATGGTGGTCCTTTCGCTGGCAGGACGCCGTAGTTCGTCAGGCCGTAGCGGCTGAGGGGGGAGTGTCGGTCTCGGCGGAATCGAGCAGCCGGCCCTTCAGGTGGGTCAGCGCCCGGGTCAGGAGCCTGGAGACGTGCATCTGCGAGATGCCGAGCCGGTCGCCGATCTCGGTCTGGGTGAGGTTGCCGTAGAAGCGCATGACCAGGATGCGCTGCTCACGTTCGGGCAGTTCCTCCCAGTGCGCGTTGACCGCCTCCATGTCGATGGTGTGGGTCATGGCGGGGTCGTCGTCGCCGAGCATGTCCGCGAGCAGGGCCGGGTCGTCCCGGTCCGACAGCGGGGCGTCGAGCGAGTAGGTGCTGAACACCAGGTCCGCCTGGCGGGCCTCCTGCATGTCGTCCGCGCTGACGCCGAGCCGCTCGGCCAGTTCCGCCTCCGTAGGCGGGCGGCCCAGCTGCTGGGTGAGCTCTTCGGAGGCCTTGCGCAGCGAGAGGAGCAGTTCCTGGGCGGACCGGCGGACGTGGATCTGCCAGCGCTTGTCCCGGAAGTGACGCTTGATCTCGCCGCTGATACAGGGCTGCGCGTAGGCGGAGAGGCTGTCGCCGACCTCGGGGTTGTAGTTGTTGATCGCCTTGAGCAGGCCGACGTACCCGACCTGCATGAGGTCTTCGGTCGGTTCCGGGCTGCCGCGGTACTGCCGGACGCAGGAGCGGACCAGCCGCTGGTAACGATCCACGATGATCTCGCAGGCGGCGGCGCGCAGCTCGCTGTCTCTGGGCAGCGCGCGGATCTTGGCGAGCAGGGCGTTATCGGAGAGCTCTTTCAGCTCCGCGCGCGACCCTGGAATGCTGCCGGTGTCCGGGGCGGTGCCAAGACCCGCGGCGCCGGCGGCGGTCGTATCTGCGACCGGCTTCTGGAGGGTTCCCCTCATCAAGGTGGCCTCCTTAGGACCCTGGGAATTACGGACGAGTAGGGTGTGCCCGACCCTGGGCGAATAAACGTCATGGTGTGTGACGCTCGTCACACTCGCCTGGTTTCCGGGTTGACAAACCGCCGCCGTCGCCGCATCCTGCGCGACCCGCGTGATACGCGGGCGAAATTAACGCGGCCGGCGAGGTGTAGACGGCGCCCGTCCGGGAACCCGAATGGCCGCTGCACTGTGGGCACCGATCATGACATCAGCTGCAGACCCCTGTGAGGCTCCGACCTTGAAGGACGTGCGATGACCGCGACCGGGAGCGCCACGAACTGGCGATCAGCCGCCGCCTGCCTGCTGGCGGACCCCGACCTGTTCTTCCCGATCTCCTCGGCCGGCCCGGCGGAACGCCAGATCAGGCGGGCCAAGACGATCTGCGGCGGGTGCCCGGTGCGGGAAAGGTGCCTGGAGTTCGCGCTCAGCCACGAGCTGACCTACGGCATCTGGGGCGGCACCACCCCCGAGGACCGGCAGCGCGACCGCCGCCGTAAGCGGCGCGCCGCCGCCGCGGCGGCCAAGCGGACGGTCGCCGCCTAGGGCGTGTGCTGAACGCCCGTCAACTGTCTCTGACGATTCATTGGTTGTGGCAATCTACTCCCGTCGCCGCGGGTTTCTGGCCACGATGACCCTGCAGCCGCCGGGGCGGTGCGCTCGCCCCGCTCGGATCCGGCACCGGCCCGGGTCTGGCGCCGTGGATCTCGCTTATCCGGTGGATAGGGATTATCCGGTGGATCCGGTACCCCAGGGCTGCCTCAATCCACCGGGTAAGCCGGATCCACCGTGTTAACCGGGCCGCCTGCGGCTGCTGGTACTCACCGGCGGGCGAGCCAGCGTTCCATGCAGGCGAGCAGCTCGTCGGTGTCGACCGGCTTGGTGACGTAGTCGCTGGCGCCGGCCGCGATGCTCTTCTCTCGGTCGCCCGGCATGGCCCGCGCCGTCACCGCGATGATCGGCAGGGCCGCGAAGGCGGGCATCTGCCTGATCTTGTGCATCGTGGTGTAGCCGTCGAGTTCCGGCATCATCACGTCCATCAAGATGAGGTCGGTGTCCTCGGCGCTGAGCAGCGCCTCGATGCCCTTGCGCCCGTTGGCCGCCTGGGTGACGGTCATCCCGTGCAGCTCGAGCGTGCTGGTGATGGCGAAGACGTTACGCGGGTCGTCGTCGATCACCAGGACCCGCCGCCCCAGCAGTGCCTCGTGCCCCTCGGCCTGCCCGGCGGCCCGGGCCGGCTCGCCGGGACGCTCGCTGATCAGCGCGGGTACCTGATCGGGCTGCGCGGCCGACAAGTGCAGCGTGATCCGCTCCCGCAGCTCATCGAGCGAGGGCAGCAGCTCGAGCGGGTGCGCGCCGAACCGCAGCCGGGCCAGCCGGGCCTGGGCGCTGTCGATCTTGTCCCTGGTGTGCGCGAGGACCGGGACATCGCGCAGGTCCGGATCTTCCTTGAGGCGCTCGAGGAAGGCGAACGCGGACGCGTCCTCCAGCCCCAGGTCGAGCACCACGCACTGGTGCGGCGCCGCGTTGAGGGCCTCGATGCCCTGCTCCGGGCTGACCGCCGTGCCCACGTGCACCGGGCCGTGGATGCCGGTCAGGTCGGAGACCGCGCTGTGCGCCAGCAGCGTCAGCAGGCCGCCGCGGGCCCCCTCGAGGACCAGCAGGCGCCGGCCGCCGGGTGCCGTGTCGTCCGGCACGGCCGGCTGCATCTGCAGCGCCGCGGTCGCCCCGGCATGCGCCTCGCCGGTGTACCCGAGGCCGAGGCCGTTGCTCCCCGGATCGGCCTCATCGGCGATGCCCCCGGGCAGCTCGCACGGCAGGTACAGGGTGAACGTGCTGCCCAGGCCGAGCTCGCTCTCCGCCGCGATCTCCCCGCCGAGCAGGGCGCCGACCTCGCGAGCGATCGACAGGCCGAGGCCGGTCCCGCCGTAGCGGCGGCTGAGCGTGCCGTCGCCCTGCTGGAAGGCGCCGAAGATGGTGGTCAGGTTGTCCGGCGCGATGCCGATGCCGCTGTCCGCCACCGAGAACTCCAGCATCTCGCCGTCGGCCTGGCGTCCGGCCCGCGCCACCCGCAGCAGCACGTGCCCGCGCTCGGTGAACTTGACCGCGTTGGCCAGCAGGTTGCCGAGCACCTGGCGCAGCCGCTGCCGGTCGGTGACCAGCTCGGCCGGCGCCTCGGTGTCCGCCTCGACGGAGAAGTCCAGCCCCTTCTCCGCGGTGAGCGGCTGGAAGGTGGCCTGGATGTCCTCGAGCAGGGCGCTGAGCGGAAACCGCTCCGCATGGATGTCCATCCGCCCCGCCTCGACCTTGGACAAGTCGAGGATGTCATTGATGAGCTGCAGCAGGTCCGAGCCGGCCGAGTGGATGACGTTGGCGTACTCGACCTGCTTGGCGGTGAGGTTGCGGCCCGGGTTCTGTGCCAGCAGGCGGGCCAGGATGAGCAGGCTGTTCAGCGGCGTGCGCAGCTCGTGCGACATGTTCGCGAGGAACTGCGACTTGTACTTGGAGGCCAGCGCCAGCTGCCGCGCCCGTTCCTCGATCTCCTGCCTGGCCTGCTCGATCTCGGCGTTCTTGGTCTCGATGTCGCGGTTCTGCGCGGCCAGCAGCGCCGCCTTCTCCTCGAGCTCGGCGTTGGACCGCTGCAGTTCGACCTGCTGGCTCTGCAGCTCCTCGGACCGGGCCTGGAGCTCGGAGGTGAGCCGCTGCGACTCCTCGAGCAGCGCGTCGGTGCGGGCGTTCGCGATGATCGTGTTGAAGTTGACCCCGAGGGTCTCGGTCAGCTGCTCGAGGAAGTCGGTCTGCACCGGGTTGAACGAGGTGAACGAGGCGAGCTCGATCACGCCGAGCACCTGGTCCTCGAACAGGATCGGCAGCACCGCGAGGTTGGCCGGCGGCGCCTCGCCCAGCCCGGAGGAGATCTTCACGTAGTTCTCGGGCAGGTCCCCGACGACGATCGACCGCTTGCTCTTGGCGACCTGGCCGATCAGGGACTGGCCCAGCCGGTACTGGACCGGAGCGGCCTTGTCGGCCCGCAGCCCGTAGCCCGCGATCAGCCGCAGCTGCGTGTCACCGCCGGCCGGCTCGGACAGGAAGAACGTGCCGTGCTGCGCGCCGACCAGCGGGGCGAGCTCGTCCATGATCAGCTCGGCCACCACGGCCAGGTCCCGGTGGCCCTGCATCATCCCGGCGATCTGGGCCAGGTTGGTCTTCAGCCAGTCCTGCTGCTGGTTGGCCCGGATGGTCTCGCGCAGCGACTGGACCATCGCGTTGATGTTGTCCTTGAGCTCGGCGACCTCGCCCTGCGCTTCCACCGAGATCGATCTGGTCAGGTCGCCGGAGGCCACCGCGCTGGTCACCTCGGCGATCGCGCGGACCTGCCGGGTCAGGTTCCCGGCCAGCTCGTTCACGTTCTCGGTCAGCCGCTTCCAGGTGCCGGACACGCCCTCGACCTCGGCCTGGCCGCCCAGGCGGCCCTCGCTGCCGACCTCGCGGGCCACCCGGGTCACCTCGGCGGCGAACGCGGACAGCTGGTCGACCATGGTGTTGATGGTGGTCTTCAGCTCGAGGATCTCGCC
>JAICWX010000366.1 GCA_025934635.1 Streptosporangiaceae bacterium
CCACCCTCTACGCGGCGCTCTGCGGCCAGGGTCCCAGCGAGGATCCGCCACCCCTGGCCGGCGGCGGTTCGCTGCACGAGATCGTCAACGCCCTGCTGGGCCGCGATCCGGCCGGCCGGCCCGCCTTCCCCGAGATCGCCCGGGCCCTCGACGCGGCCGCGGCGAACGCGCCCGTCACCGCCGATCCGTCGGCCGCCGCCGATCCGCCACCGGCGCCGCCCAGCTTCGGCCGGGAACCGGACTCGCAGCCGGCTAGAGCGGAGGCACCCGCTCCGGCGTTCGCGCCTTCATCCCCGGGTGCACCTGCCGTCCATGACGAAGGCGCCGCCGGCCGCCGCGCCCGGGCCAGCCTGATCCTGACGGCCGTAGCCGGCCTGGCTCTGGTGGCCGCGGCGGTGGCCGTGTTCGTGCCGGGGGCCAGCCACCCTGCGCAGGCGCCGTCCGCTCCGGCCCGGTCGTCACCCGGGCTGGCGCGATCATCACCGGGGCTGGCGTCACCGGGGCTGGGCGGCCCGCCCGCGCCGCCTCCGGTCGGCCAGCAGTTCCGGGTGGCCGCCGCGGCTAACCCCGATGGCAGCCCCGAAGTCGTCGAACGGGCACCTGACGGCACGCTGATAGCGGCCCGCGCCAGCAACGGCTCGTGGTCCGCGTGGGCAACGTTGCCGGGCGGTCCCGCTTATACCGGCGACCCCGCGGTCGCGACCGCGAAGGATGGCCGCCTGATCGTGTTCGCCCGGGCGAAGACCGGGCAGGTGGCCGAGATCTGGCAGACGTCGCCGGGAAGCGCCTCCTGGCGGGGCCCGGTACCGCTCGGCACGACCATCACCCGCAGCAGCCCGGCCGCGGTCGCCTGGCCCGACGGGCACCTGGAGGTATTCGCGCTCGTCAGCGACTCCCACGTCGGCTACGTGTCGCAGTCTTCCACCTCCGGCGGCGGCGCCTGGACTGGCTGGTCCTCGCTGGACGGCCCGGTCACCGGCCCGCCCGCCGTCGCGCTGGATGCGACCGGGCACCCGCAGGTGTTCGCCGCGTCGGCAGGCCGCCTGCTCGTGCACGACTATTACCTCGACGGCCACTGGGCAGGCTGGGTCCAGGCGCCAGGAAACGCGCGCTACGTCGGGGTACCCGGTATCGCCGCCGATGCCGACGGACGGCTTGAGGTGTTCGCCCGCAGCACTAACGGTGACCTGCTGCACGTCTGGCAGCTGCCCGGGACGGGAATTCGCTGGGGCGGCCCGGGCCGCCTGGCCGAGAACGGCTGCAGCACCGACCCGGCCGTGTTCAGCGGCATCGACGGCGAGCATGGCGGCCACCTCGAAGCCTTCTGCATGAACTCACGTTTCGGCGTCAGCGTTTTCCACGCCGTCCAGCTCTCCCCGCAGCCAGGGGCGCCCTGGTCCGCGTGGCAATCCCTGAAGGGCAGCTCCGACGGCGCCGTCACGGCACTGCAAACCCCTGCGGTCGCCGCAATCCTGGCCCGCACCGCCTCCGGCGCCCTCGCTTACGCCACCTGGACCGCTCAGCACGGCTGGTCGAGCTGGTCAACGCGGCCGGACCAGTCCTGAGGACGCGCTATCCGATCGGCGGCAAGCCCTCCACCTGCTCCTTGGTCAGGTTGAGCCAGATCCCGCCCTCGACCTTGGTCACCGCGCTGGCCGGGATGGCCACCGCCCGGCGCCCCCACAGGTGCCCCTCCTGAAGCAGCACGTGCGTCACCCGGTGATCGTCCGGATCGACCCGCAGTCCCTCCACCCGCCCGATCGGACCGTCGACGGCATGGACCGGCTCACCCCGGCTGACATCCGCCTCACCCAGCGGCACGACGTCCTCGACAATGGCCTGCACCGGAGACGGCAGCCCCATCGGCGAGTACAGCCCGCCGAGCCCCAGCCCGCCCGCCACGCCATCCAGCACCTCGGTCTCCTCCGCCGCCTCGAGCCGGCCGAACTCCTCCACGGTGCACCGCAGCCTGATCCCCTCAGCCGCAGTGGCCTCGACCAGGTCCAGCGGAACGAGCCGGCCCGCCGCCCCCAGCCAGTTCTTCGGCTCGATGACCAGATGCGTCACCGTCTCGGTGGCCGGATCGATGATCACGCGCGTCACCTTGCCGCCCGGCCCGTCCGAGCAGCGAGCCTCGGCCCCCATCGCGAACTCGGTCTCTCCAGCCACAGCCCAACCGTAACCGACCGCTCAGCTGACCAGCGTGATCAGATCGAACGCGATCTCCGCGGGATCGGTCACGGCGTCGAATGAGACCACTGCGACGTGTGCCTTCCCGAACTTGTCCCGGGCGAGGTTCCTCCTGGCCGCTCCCCGGTAGGCGGCCAGGGTGGCGTCGTGCTTGCGGCCGTGGCCCACGATCGCGACCACGAACACGCGCTTGGCGGTAGCTTTCTCCAGGACGGGCTCGAATTCCCGCCAGTCGTCGGCCTCGCCGTCGGTGACCACGAGGGTGAGCATGACCGGCTGCTCGTCGGGATCCCGGTCGCCGAACTCCGTGCGTCATCAGCCCCCCGAGCTCGTCACTGCCGCCGGCCTGCTCGGCGGCGGCCCGGCTGTCCTCCCGCTCCAGCACCCGGACCAGGCCATGCAGCGCCTCGATCACGATGGCCCGCCGGCATCGAAGCCCAGGCCGCGGTCCTGCGCTGGTACGAGCCCCTCGTCGTCCCCGGCCTGCTCCAGACCGAGGACTACGCCCGCGCGATCCTCAGTGCTCGCCCCGACGGCAACCTGTCCGACCTAAACGAGCAGGTCGCCGCCCGTCTGGCCCGCAGAAAGGCAACCGCCTGAGCCGCGACGACCCGCTGGGCATCGGGATCAGCTTGCGGTGAGCCTTTCGGCGGCGGTGCGGGCGGCGTCGGCCGTGCGGCGCAGGAAGTCGGTCAGGAGCTGGAGATCCTTCTCCTCATACCCGACGCAGATTTGGTCCATCGCGGTGTTCATGCCCGAATCGACCAGGTAGAGGCGCAGGACCTCCGCTCCGCGGCCGCGGGCCGCCTGGACGACGATGCCGCGGCGGTCGGACGGGTCACGGCCGCGTTCGATCCAGCCGCCGCGCTCAAGCCGGTCGAGGATGCCGGTCAAGGTGGCGGGGTGGAGCCCGGCGCGGCGGGCCAGGGCGCTCGGGCTGAGCGGGCCGTGCCTGGTGATGAGGTCAAGGCACTCCAGGTCGGTGGCCTTGAGGTCGAGGCGGGTGCTGACGCTGTGATTGAGCAGCGACAGCTGGGTGCCCAGGTCCCGCAGTGACTCTTTGATCGCGCGATTCAGCCGCCCGCGGTGCGGCGCCGCGTCCGGATCGCCGGGTAGTACTGATTTCATATGATATGATCTCCGTATTATATGAGTTGCAGAATAAATGTACCGGAAGGCAAGACACGATGAAACTCACCATCCTCGGCGCGACCGGCGCCACCGGAACCACCCTCACCAGCCAGGCGCTCGCAGCCGGCCACGAGGTCACCGCGGTCGTCCGCGATCCCGCCCGCCTGGCCGTCCCGGCCCATCCCCGGCTGCGAACCATCACGGCCGACATCATGGACCCCGCCTCCATCACCCCGGCCATCGACGGTGCAGACGCCGTCCTGTCCGCGGTAGGCCCCCGCGGCACCGGTCCCACCACCGTCATCCAGGACAGCGTGCGCAGCATCGTCCAGGCCATGCACAAAACCGGCACCAGGCGGTTCCTGCAGGTCAGCGGCTCCGTCGTCACCGACGAAGGCGAAAGCCCCTACCTGCGCTACCTGCTCAAGCCCCTGGCACGGCGCACGTTCCTGCGGCACGTCTGCGCCGACATGCGCCGCGGCGAGCAGGAGATCCGGGACAGCGACCTGGACTGGACGATCTTCCGCCCGCCCTCGCTGACCGGCAAAGCCGCCACCGGTGCTTACCGCACCGCGATCGACCGCAACCTGCCCCACGGATTCACCATCTCCCGCGCCGACCTGGCCGCCTGCATGCTCGCCGCGCTCAGCGACCCGGCCACCGTGCACCGGCATCTAGCCATCGCCAGCTAGCCAACCGCAGGCTCACCGACGGCGGGGGAGGATCGCGCGAATGGCAGTTCCCTCGCCCTCCGGGCTGATGATGCGAAGATCGCCGCCGACCGACGCGACCCGCTCGGCCATCAGCGTCAGCCCGTGCCCAGCCGGGTCCGCCCCGCCAGGGCCCTCGTCGCGCACCTCGACCGTCAAAAATCCCGCGTAACCGCCCCTAGCCGGCTCACCCCCCGGGCCGTCGGCGCTGGCAATCGTCACGCTGATCGCCGCGTCCGCTCCCGCGTACTTGATCGCGTTCCCCACCGCCGCCGTGACGACGAAGTACGCGACCCGTTCCACCTCCGGATCAGCCCGAACATCAGCCACGTCCACCCGGATCCCCGGGTGCACCTCCAGCACCCGCGGAATCGCCTCGGCCAGCCCGTTCCCCAGCCCGACGGGCTCCTCGCCGCTGCTCAGCAGGCGGATGTCATCGGCCGCGTGCGTAATAGTCGCGCGCGCCGCGACCAGCGCGTCCGGTACCGGCTGCGCGCCCGCCGCGAGCGCGGCCACGGCGCTATCCAGCTGACCGCGGGCCGTCTCGGCCAGGGTGAGCGGCCCGGCCCCGGTCCGGTGCCTGATCTGGCGGCGCTCGGCCGCGACGGCCTCCTCCACCCGCAGCCGCGACCGCTCGACCATATCCACCTCGTCCCGCAGCTGCGCAACCAGGCGGGCGTTGTCCAGCACCAGCACCAGCGACTGCGCCGTCGCGGTGAGCAGGTCGCCGAACCGCGCCAGGGACGGGTGCAGCGTCACGACCGCCACCCGGACCCGGTGCTCGTCGAGGACCGGCACCAGCAGCCGGGTCGTGTCCTCCTCGGCCGGCCCGGGCCGCCGCCGGCCATCGGCGTCGACCCACTGCCCGGGGCTGGCTCCGGGCAGCAGGATCTGCAGGGTCGGATCGCGCAGTGCCCGCCTGAGCTTGGCGCAGGCCTGCGGCAGCGTGTCGTAGGCGTCGATCCGGCCGGACAGCTCCTCGATGCACACCCGGCGCAGCACGTAGGACAGGATGAACGACGCCGGCACGCACACCAGCAGCAGGTCTTCCCAGGCGTAGAAAGCCCAGAGGTTCCGGCCGTGATCCCCGGCCGCCGCGGCCGTGTCCGACAGCGCGGTAGCCAGTCCGCCGGCCACCACGGCGACGCCGATCGGGACGGTGATCTTGAGCTCGTGTCCCCGCAGCCGGGCGACCCGGGCGGCGAACAGCCCGGCGAGCAAGACCGTGCAGACCACGCCGCCGACGTTGTACAACGTGAGCAGCCCGGCATGGAGCCCGGGCGCCCCGACCCGCGGCCACCACGCTCCGGACGGATGCGGCTCGGTGAACGTCGTGGCGAAGCTGACCACCTGCATGATCACGATGAGGGCGAGGACGGCCCGCGCCGCCTGCCGGTTATTCCACGGCCGGGGGAACTGCAGCAGGCCCCAGATCGCGATCGTGGCCGGCGCCGGGCCGGTCAGCGACGCGACGAACGGCAGCGGCCCGGAGTCCCACCCCTGGATCCAGGCGACGCTCCACAGCACGCTCGCGACCAGCAGCGCCCCGCGGGTCCGGGCGTGCCGCGGCTCGTCCGACAGCAGGACCGAGCCGGCCGCGAACCCGCCGGCCACGACCAGGTTGGACGCGAACAGCCAGCTCCGCGAGCTCGCCAGCGGCCACTGCACCAGGACGCCGAACGCCACCACGACGACCGCGACCGCAACCGCGCGTCCCGTCGCTACCCGCCACGACGGCACCGACCCCGGCGCGAGCAGCGGCGGCCCGAGCGCGGCGCTCATCCCGTGCGCCGGAGCCACTCGAGCACGGCCCGGACGCGCTGGTTGTAGCCGGGTTCGCCGGCCACGCCGAGCTTGCGGAACAGCGACCGGCAGTTGTCCTCGACCGCCTTGACCGATACGAACAGCGTGTCCGCGATCACCTGGTTCGTCCGGCCCTCGGCGATCAGGCGCAGGACGTCGAGCTCCCGGCCGCTCAGCAGGTCCTCGAGCGGCTGCTCCCGGCGGCGGCGCATCAAGTCGACGAACAGCTGCTGGTCGAGAACCTGATCTCCGGCGCCGACCCGGGCCACCGCGGCGGCCAGCTCCTGCTCGTCGCTGATGCCGTCCTTGGACAGGTACCCCAGGCCGCCGTCGCCGCCGAGGTCAAGCAGCCGCTCGGCCATCGGGAGCAGGATGTAGGCGGAGAACAGCAAGATACCCACCGAGGGCCACCGGGCCCTGATCTTCTCGGCGGTGACCAGCCCCTCGTCGGTCTTGGTGGGCGGCATCCGGATGTCCAGCACGGCCACGTCCGGCGGCCCGGACCGGTTCAGGCGCGCGAGCAGCTCGTCGCCGGTCCTGGCGACGCAGGCCACGTCGTGTCCCGCGGCGGCCAGCATCCGCTCGATGGAGTTGCGGAAGACGCTGTCCTCGGCGATCACGACGCGCACGGCAGTTCCACCTCCGCGATCACGGCGGCGCCCGCGCTGGTGACCCGCATGGTCCCGTCCAGGGCGCGGACGCGGTCCTCGACCGCCAGCCAGGCGTCGGTTTCGTCCGGCCCGGACGCCGCCGGGGTGTACTCGACCCGCAGCCGGGCGCGGTCAGCGACGGCGGAAATGCGGACCGCCGCCCCGTGGGCGCGTGACCGCACCGCTATCTGCAGGACGTCCATGACGGTGAAGAACCCCGCCGTCGCGGTTACCTCGTCCAGGCCGGCGTCCCCGTCGTCGGTGATCTCGACCACCAGGGGAAGATCGTGGGTGGCGGTGAACAGCGCGTTACCGAGGCCGCTCTCCCGCAGCCCGGCCGGGTAGATCCCGCGCACCAGCGTGCCGAGCTCGGTGATCGCGTCGCCGAGGGTGGTCGCGGCGGCTTCCACCGACGCCGCCGCGGCCGGTTCGCTGACCTGCCGGCGCGCGCTGCCCACCTGCGACCGCGCCTCGTACAGGCAGGCCTGCGTGCCGTCGTGCAGCTGGCCCTCGAGCCGCCGGCGCTCGGCCAGGAATGCCCGCACCGTCTGCGACCGGGAACTGGCGAGGTCGAGGACCTGGCGGCGCAGGGTCGCCTGCAGCCGCGCGTTCTCCAGCGCGGGCGTCGCCGCCTCCAGCACCGCCCGCCGCAGCGTCCGGGCGGCCCGGTCGGCCGGCGCGGCCATCTCGACCAGCGCGGTGAATCCCTGCTCGTCGACGGTGCCGGCCCCGATGAGCTGCCGGGCCGGGTTCGCGCCGGTCCCGTCGGGCCGCGCCGCGAGCTCGCCGGCCGACGTCACGTACTCCTGGCGATGGGGCAGCCGGTAGTACACGTCCAGGTCCGGGTCGCCGGTCAGCGTGCGCAGCACGTCCCGCAGCGCGTTCCCGGTCACCGGCCCGCCTATCGACAGCACCGACCGGATCTCGGCCGCCCAGATCAGCCGCCGCCGGGTGACCAGGGTGGTGAGAATAAGGACGGCCGCCGCCAGCAGCACCACGACCGTGATCACCGTGCGCGCTCCCGCCAGCCACCGCCAGGCCACGTCGGCCGGGGCGGCCCCAGCGGCGAAAGCACCCGTCCTAATGCCAAACGCGCCATATCCCCCCGTTCGGTAGCCAGCCCGTCCAAAATACCGGCCGGCCGCGCAACCGGACATGCGTACCACGAACCCTCCCATCGGACTACGGACCGAAACCAAAACCAAGACGGCCGAACGAGTTGGCTGGCAGCCACGCCGATGAGCCGTCCCCTCCGCGGGCCGACGCCCCGGCTCATCGACGGGCCACCTGATTGCGAGTCTCGCAGCGCCCCGGGGGAGCGCGATACCGGGGAAACCCTGGCCATCCGCCGGGCGAGCCCCGATTCCAGCGCGCCGTCCGGCCGGGACTGTAGAAGCGCACGAACGACCCGTTATCCGAGCAGAAAGGCATCGGCTGATGAACTGCAAGACCTGGGCGGTGGCCGCCGCTCTCGGCGGCACGCTCCTGAGCGTCCCGCTCGCCTCAGGAGTCGCGCAGGCGGCTTCGGTCTACCCGAGCAACGCGCCGGTCACCGGCATCGCCGCCACCCCGGACGGCAACGGCTACTGGCAGGTCGCCTGGACCCAGCGGAACGGCAAGTTCAGCACGAACACGTCCCTCCTGCAGGTAGGCGACGTGGTCTTCTACGCC
>JAICWX010000483.1 GCA_025934635.1 Streptosporangiaceae bacterium
CTGGTCACGCTGGAAGACCGGCTCCGCAGCCGGTTCGAGTGGGGCCTGCTGACCGACGTCCAGCCGCCCGAGCTGGAGACCCGCATCGCGATCCTGCGCCGCAAGGCCATCCAGGAGGGGCTGAACGCGCCGCCCGAGGTGCTGGAGTACATCGCCAGCCGGATCTCCACCAACATCAGGGAGCTGGAGGGCGCGCTGATCCGGGTGACGGCGTTCGCCAGCCTGAACCGGCAGTCGGTCGACCTCCAGCTGGCCGAGATCGTGCTCAAGGACCTGATCCCCGAGGCCCAGGGCAATCAGATCACCGCCGCGACGATCATGGGCCAGACGGCCTCGTACTTCGGGCTCTCCATCGAGGACCTGTGCGGGACGTCGCGGTCGCGGGTGCTCGTCACCGCCCGGCACATCGCCATGTACCTGTGCCGTGAGCTCACCGACCTGTCCCTGCCGAAGATCGGCCAGCAGTTCGGCGGCCGCGACCACACCACCGTCATCAACGCCGACCGGAAGATCCGCTCGCTGATGGCCGAACGGCGGTCGATTTACACCCAGGTCACCGAGCTGACCAACCGCATCAAGCAACAGGCGCGTACCGGCTGAGCCGGCTCGCGAAACGCTATGCGCACAGTTTGTGGAAAACGTTGTGGATGAGTATCGGATAACCGGGGGACAACCAGTGGCAAGTCCGTGGGGCACCGGGCGGCGGTCACAAGGCGGCTCGCGCCGTCCCCCGTCCCGTCACATCCCCTGTGGGTTGCAACTCGCGGCCGACCTGCGGCAACGCGGGTTCTCCCCAGTATCCACCGCACCTATGACTATGACGGTTCTCTCAATAAGGAAAGAACAACATCAAGTAGGTCCTGTGCGTTCCGGGCCTGCGGCCACCGCTGCCATACCCGGCAACGCGCACTCCGACACCGAAGTTTTCTGCACGACCCGACGAACCCAGGAGGCAGTTTCGTGAAGCTCCAGGTTGAGCGCGATCATCTCGCGGACGCCGTGGCCTGGACCGCGCGCGCCCTGCCGGCCCGCCCGACCGCACCCGTGCTGGCCGGCATGCGGCTGCTGGCCGGAAACGATCTCACGCTCTCGACGTTCGACTACGAGGTCTCCGCCCAGGCCATCGTGCCGGTGATCACCGACGAGGAAGGCGCGGTGCTGGTCTCGGGCCGCCTGCTGGCCGAGATCGTGCGGTCCCTGCCCGCCAAGCCGGTCGACCTGGTCACCGACGGGACCCGGGCCACCCTCAAGTGCGGCAGCGCGACCTTCACCCTGGTGCTGCTGCCGGAAGAGGAATACCCGACGCTGCCCGAGATGCCGCCGCTCACCGGTTCGGTGGGCAGCGACGCGCTGGCCTCGGCCATCTCCCAGGTGGCGATCGCGGCCGGCCGCGATGACACGCTGCCCGCGCTGACCGGCATCAGGATCGAGATCAGCGGCGACGCGCTCACCCTGGTCGCTACCGACCGGTACCGGCTGGCGGTCCGCCAGCTGCGGTGGAACCCGGCGCAGCCGGACCTCAGCACGGCCGTGCTCGTCCCCGCCCGGGTACTCGGCGAGACGGCCCGGGCCCTGACCTCAGGCGCCGAGGTGTCGATCTCGCTCGGCGGGGACAGCCTGATCGGCTTCGCCGGGGCCGGGCGGCAGACCACCACCCGGCTGCTGAGCGGCGAGTACCCCAAGTACCAGTCGCTGCTGCCGAGCGAGTTCAGCGCGACCGCCGAGCTCATGGCCGCCCCGTTCGCCGAGGCGGTCAAGCGGGTGGCGCTCGTCGCCGAGCGCAACACCCCGGTGCGGTTGGCCTTCAGCGCCGGGCAGCTGGTCCTCGAGGCCGGCGCCTCGGAAGAGGCCCAGGCGGTCGAGGTCCTCGAGGCGGCGTACGACGGGGATGACCTGCAGATCGCGTTCAACCCGCAGTACCTGCTCGACGGCATCGGGGCGCTGGACTCCGATACGGCGCGGATCTCGTTCACCTCGCCGACCAAGCCCGCGGTCCTCACCGGCAAGAGCGAAGGTGACCCGGACTACCGCTACGTCCTGATGCCGATCCGCTCGGCCGGCTAGCGCGAAGCCGTACGCTCGGAGTTGTGCATCTCACCAGGCTCTCGCTGACTGATTTCAGGTCTTATGCGGAGCTGAGCCTGGAGCTCGGACCCGGCGTGACCACGTTCAGCGGCCTGAACGGGGAGGGGAAGACCAACCTGGTGGAGGCGGTGGGGTATCTCGCCACGCTGGGGAGTCACCGGGTGGCTAGTGACGCGCCGCTGGTGCGGCGGGGGGCCGAGCGAGCCGTGCTGCGGGGGGCGGTCACCGGGGCTCAGGGCAACGTGCTGGTGGAGATCGAGGTCAACCCGGGCAAGGCCAACCGGGTCCGGCTGAACCGGGCGCCGAAGCCGCGGCCGCGGGATGTCCTGGGAGCGCTGCGGACGGTGCTGTTCGCACCGGAGGACCTGGCCCTGGTCAAGGGGGATCCGGGTGAGCGGCGGCGGTTCCTCGACGAGCTGCTGACGGCGACCGCCCCGCGCTACGCGGGGGTCCGGGCGGACTACGAGCGGGTGCTGAAGCAGCGCACGGCGCTGCTCAAGTCGGCCGGGGCCAAGGGGCACCTGCGCGGTGCGGCCCGCGAGGCGATGACGACGACGCTCGACGCGTGGGACGGCCAGCTGGCCCGGGCCGGTGCGCCGCTGCTGGCCGGGCGGATGCGCCTGGCCGCCGCGCTCCGGCCGCACGTCGCGGCCGCCTACGAGGCGGTCTCGGCGGGCCCGGCGGGCGAGGCCTGCGGAATGTCTTACCGCAGCTCAGCGTTGAATAATAGTGATGAGTTCGAAGATGTGGCCGCGCTCGAGACGGCCCTTCTCAAGGCTCTCGCCGAGGTCCGGGCCAGCGAGCTCGACCGGGGCGTGTGCCTGGTCGGGCCGCACCGGGACGAGCTCGAGCTGTCCGTCGGCGGCCTGCCCGCCCGCGGGTACGCCAGCCACGGGGAATCCTGGTCGCTGGCGCTCGCGCTGCGGCTGGCCAGCTTCGCGCTGCTCCGCGAGGGGCGCGAAGATCCGGTGCTGATCCTCGACGACGTGTTCGCCGAGCTCGACACGGGCCGCCGGGACCGGCTGGCCGCGCTGGTGGCCGGGGCCGAGCAGGTCCTGATCACCGCGGCGGTGCCCGCCGACATCCCGGCGGTGCTGGACGGCGTGCGGTTCGCCGTCAGCGCGGGCAGCGTCACCCGTGCCGGGTAGACGGGACCCGATCAGGCCGGCCCGGCCCGGGCGGGCGGAGCCCGGTCAAGCCGGGCCGGGACGGGATCCGGACCGGGCGCGGCTGG
This sequence comes from Streptosporangiaceae bacterium, assembly GCA_025934635.1. The sequence continues at coordinate 3,320 of JAICWX010000483.1, forward strand.
CGGTCGAGGCGCTCGCGGTGGCCAAGGCGGACGCCCGGGGCCGGGGTGACATCCCGGCCGGCTTCGGCCGCGGACAGGGACAAGACCACAACGATGACCCCGAACGAGGCGGCCTCTCCGCGGACGCCCACCCCGGCGCGCCCGGGTCGGCGGGCGCGGGCCGGCGCGGACGGCCTCGCCGGGAGGACCCGCAGCTGCTGGCCAGCGCCATCGGCGGCCTGCTGGACGCGCACGGCTGGCAGCAGCGGGCGGCGATGGGCTCGGTGTTCGGCCGGTGGGCCGACATCGTCGGCGCGGACCTGGCCGCGCACACCCAGCCAGACAGCTACGCCGACGGCGAGCTCGCGGTCATGGCCGATTCGACCGCCTGGGCCACCCAGGTCCGGCTGCTCGCGCCGGTGCTCGTCAAGCGGCTCAACGCCGAGCTCGGCGACGGGTCGGTCCGCCGGGTCAAGGTCCGCGGGCCGGCCGCGCCGCGGCAGCGCGGCGGATGGCGGGTTCCCGGCAGCAAGGGGCCCGGCGACACGTACGGATAATGCCTGGCAGGCGCGACACCACGGGAAAGACGACCGTGGCTGTCGGTGCCTGAAGGTAAAATGAATTTGCGCACAGATGGCCACATCGCGGGGGGCTGGGGCTGCGCTTGAAGAAGCAGGATGGAGTTCGGTTTGTCCTACGATGCAGGCTCGATCACGGTACTCGAAGGCCTTGAGGCCGTCCGCAAGCGACCGGGAATGTACATCGGCTCGACCGGTCCGCGAGGATTGCATCACCTTGTCTACGAGGTTGTTGACAACGCGGTGGACGAGGCACTGGCCGGATACTGCGACACGATACAAGTCACGCTCCTGGCCGATGGCGGGGTGCGGGTGCATGACAACGGCCGCGGTATCCCGGTCGACGAGCACCCGGTAGAGCACCGCCCGGCGGTCGAGGTCGTGATGACCACGCTGCACGCGGGCGGCAAGTTCGACGGCAAGTCCTACGCGGTCTCCGGCGGCCTGCACGGCGTCGGCGTGTCCGTGGTGAACGCCCTGTCGACCTTGCTCGAGGTCGAGGTCCGCCGGGACGGCTACGTCTGGACCCAGGCCTACGACCACGGCGCCCCGATGGGGCCGCTCGAGCGCGGGGCCGAGACCACCGACCTCGGTACCATCATCACGTTCTGGCCCGACGGCGACATCTTCGAGACCACCGAGTGGAACTTCGAGACGCTGTCCAGCCGGCTCCAGGAAATGGCCTTCCTGAACAGGAACCTGGCCATTTCCATCAGGGACGAACGCCAGGACGAGCCGCGGGAAGTCCGGTATCAGTATGCCGGGGGAATCGCCGACTTCGTTCGGCACCTTAATGGCTCCAAGGAGCCGGTGCACGCCTCGGTCATCGAGTTCGGCGAAGAGGGCGACGGCATCGCGGCCGAGATCGCGATGCAGTGGAACGCGTCGTACACCCCGTCGGTGTACACCTTCGCCAACACCATCAACACGGCCGAGGGCGGCACGCACGAAGAGGGCTTCCGGGCCGCGCTGACCACGGTGGTGAACAAGTACGCGCGGGACCAGAAGCTGCTCCGGGAGAAGGACGACAACCTCACCGGCGACGACGTGCGCGAGGGCCTGACCGCGATCGTCTCGGTCAAGCTGGCCGAGCCGCAGTTCGAGGGGCAGACCAAGGGCAAGCTCGGCAACACCGAGGCCAAGTCGTTCGTGCAGAAGACCTGCAACGACCACCTGCGCGACTGGTTCGACCGGAACCCGGGCGAGGCCAAGGACATCATCAACAAGGCCAGCCAGGCGGCCCGGGCCCGGATCGCGGCGCGGCAGGCGCGCGACCTGACCCGGCGCAAGTCGCTGCTCGACTCCACCTCGCTGCCGGGCAAGCTGGCCGACTGCCAGTCCACCGACCCGGAGAAGTCCGAGATCTACGTGGTCGAGGGCGACTCGGCCGGCGGCTCGGCCAAGGGCGGCCGGGAC
>JAICWX010000022.1 GCA_025934635.1 Streptosporangiaceae bacterium
CGGGCAGGACTCCCTGTTCGGCGGCGACGCCGAGGCCGAGGCGGTCTTCGACGTGCCGGTCCCGGCGGGGGAGTGGGATAAGTCCACCCGGCTGAACTTCGAGCGCGAGATGCTCGGGCTCTACGTCTCCGACCACCCGCTCTTCGGCATCGAGCACATCATCGCCCGGGAAAGCGACTGCTCGCTCGCCGACCTGATGGCGGAGGAGGCCGAACCGGCCCGGCCGCGGGCCGGTGACCGGTCGGACGCGCAGATCGTCAAGATCGGCGGCATCCTGTCCGGGGTGCAGCGCAAGGTGACCAAGCAGGGCAACCAGTGGGCCGCGGCGACGCTCGAGGACCTGGGCGGTGCCATCGAGGTGCTGTTCTTCCCCCAGACCTACCAGCTGTACGCGACCTCGATCGCCGAGGACGCGGTGGTGGTGGTCAAGGGAAAGGTCGACCGCCGGGACGACGCGCCCAAGCTGATCGCCATGGACCTCGCCATCCCGGATCTGTCCGTCGACGAGTCGGGGCCGTTCGTGGTGTCGATGCCGGTGGCCCGCTGCGTGCCCCCGGTGGTGGAGCGGCTCCGGGAGGTCCTGGTGACGCACCCCGGCCCGACCGAGGTGCACCTGCGGCTGCGCGGCCACGAGCGCACCACGGTGGTGCGGCTCGACGACAAACTCCGAGTAGCCACCTCACCCGCCCTGATCGGCGATCTGAAGCAGCTACTCGGTCCGGCGTGCGTCAGTTAGCTAGCTGGTGGCCTTCGAGCCGATCAGCTGGTCCAGGAAGGTCTTGTACATCCGCAGCGTCTCACGCAGGTTCTCGGTGTCGGCGTTGTTGTCCTTGCCGTGCCGAGCGCTCAGCGAGCGCTGCTGCTCCTGAATCGCGTTCTGGCGTTCCTGGATGGCCCGCTGCCGCTCCTGGATGGCCGCCTCCATCTTGGCGGTGACCTGGGCGACGACATCGGCGGCCTCAGTCACCGACGCGTGCGGGTCGTCCACGAACTTGAACTGGATCTGCTGCCACTGCTCGGCGTAGACCGTCGCGTCCGGAATCAGGTTCCCGTAGGTCAGGTCGCTGAAGTCGCCGAGCGACACCGTCGCCTCGCCGGGCCGTAGTTCGCGGTCGGCGGGGGTGGCAGCATGCCGGCCCGTGCTCCCCGTGGCCGGGGACGCATCCGCCGCGACAGCATCGGCCGCGGCAGCATCGGCCGGGGTGCCACCCACCGGGGTAGCAGCTTCCGGAGTACCGGTTTCCCGGAAACCGGCGTCCGGGACATCGGCTTCGCGGGCACCCGTGGCCGTCGGGACCGAGGCCCCCGCCGGGACATCCGCGATGGTCGCGGCGCCGGGCTGCCCCTCCGCAGCGGCAACCGGGGGAACCGTGCCGGTCTCGTCGGCCGGGCGCGCGGTGTTGCCGAACAGGTCCGGGTCGGTCGCCGGATGATCGACGTCGCCCGGCCTGGTCTCGCTGACCGGGACGTCGGGGTTGGTCTGGTCCACCGGGACGTCGGGGTCCATCGCCGCGACGGTGCCGTCCCGGCCGGCCGGCGAGCCAGCCGTCTGACCGGCAGGGACGTCCCAGTAGTCGCGCCTGCCCTGATCCGCCTGCAGGTCGCGGTCAGCCGGGACATCGCGGTCCGCCTGCAGGTCGCGGTCCGCCTGGACGTCACGGTCCGTGCCGGTCTCGTCGTACTCATCCCGCTCGTCCCGCTCGGCGCCGGTGCCGCGCAGGGCGGAGGCCACCTTCTGGAAGCGGGTCATCGGCTTGGTCTGGTCGCCTGTGTACTCTTCGTCTTCGGGCACGGCGTCGCCGCGGACGACGTAGCCGGGCCCCCGCTGCTCTTGGTCCTGGGTCATTCGAATCATCTCTCCCGTAACTGACTATCGGGGCGTGTCGGCGGTCCGGCTGTTCGGCTCGGCGGCACGCTCTTCCGCGATGCGGTCTTCGGCTACGCGCTCTCCGGCTACCCGGTCCTCGGCCATCCGGTTATCCGCGGTCGCGACGTTGTTTTCTGCCGAACGGGCCTGGATCTCCGCCACCCGGTCGGATCCGGCGTGGTCGCTGCGCAGGCCGGTCAGGTCCTCGAACATCGCGCGGTAGCGGATCATGGCTTCCCTGAGCTGCTCGGTGCTCGCGGACTCGACCTGCATGCCGTGCACCTCGCGGTAGCCCTCCATAGCGCGACCGTGGTGCACCGCCAGCGCATCCATGCTGGTGGTCCTGTCCTCGGCGGGATATCCGCGATCCCGCATGACGTTCCCGATGAGCGTGTGCGCGGCGCCCACGGCCTCGGCCGGGGCGTCCACGAACCGCTCCTGGATCACTGTCCAGTCGCCGCTGTAGCTAGCCTTCTGCTCGGGCGACAGGTCGCGGATGTTGAGAGCGCGCACGCGCCGCTCTCGCGCGGTCAGCTCGGCATCTGCCTTCTTCTTGCTGCCGTGCTTCTCTACCAGCCGGTCGTATTCCGGCCCGAACTGGCGACGTAGCCTGGCGCGCCGCATCTCAGCCGAGGCCACGACGGCCGCTACCGCCACCACGATGACGGCAATGATGATGCCTATGATTGCTCCGGTCGACATTATGACCTCCGTGAGGTGTCGGAACGCCTCTCCGACTCCCCCCGCTGGTCCGGGCTAAACGACCAGGTTGCGCCGGATAGCCGTCAAAGCGCGGATTAGCGCCTCTCGTTCGGCCGGGCCGAACGTGGCCAGCGCCCGTTCGGTGAGCTTGTCCGTCTCGGCCCCAATCACGTCCTCCAGCGAGCGCCCCCGCTCGGTGAGCACCAGCCGGACCAGGCGGCGATCACCCGGGTGCGGCTCGCGGCGGAGCAGGCCGGCCGCCTCCATCCGGGTAGCGGCCCTGGTCACGGTGGGGGTGGCCAGTCCGAGGCGGCGGGCGATCTCACCGGGCGCCTGTCCGTCCTCGGCCCACAGCAGGCGCAGGATGAACTGCTGGCCCTCGTGCACGCCGTGCCGGGAGAAGGCCGCCGCGGTCGCCGCCGACAGGGCGTGCTTAGTCCCCCAGAACGCGGTCTGGAAATCGGGCAGCAGCTGGTCATCGGACATGGCACTCCCACCTTAAAGGTTGTTAGCCGGCTCATGGTAAACTCATTACCCGGCTAACGATTTCTCGGGAGGCAGTTATGAAGCTCGGTATCGGCATCAGCATGTTCCCCTGGCCGGCGGAGGAGATCGGCCCGGTCGTGTCCAGGATCGCCACCGCGGCGGACGAAGCAGGCGTGGACAGCTTGTGGGTGATGGACCACTTCTTCCAGATCCGGCTGACCGGGCTGCCGCCGGAATCGCCCATGCCCGAGGCCTACGCGACGCTCGCGTTCCTCGGCGGTCTCACTAAGCAGATCAAGCTCGGCACGCTCGTGACCTCGGTGTCCTACCGGCATCCGGGGGTGCTGATCAAGGCGGTGACGACCCTCGACGTGCTGACCGGCGGCCGGGTGATCTTCGGCGCCGGTGCGGGCGCGCCGTGGAACATCCCGCTGGCCGGGCCGGGCACGGCCTTCGAGGCGGAGGGCCTCGGCATCCCGTTCCCGTCGCTGGCCGAGCGCTTCGAGCGGCTCGAGGAACTGCTGCAGATCGCGCACCAGATGTGGCGCGGCGACGAGAGCCCCTACCAGGGCCGGCACTACCAGCTGGTCCGCCCGCTCAACTCGCCGAACTCGGTGCAGCGGCCGCACCCGCCGATCATGATCGGCGGCAGCGGCGAGCGCAAGACGCTGCGCCTGGTGGCGCAGTACGCCGACGCCTGCAACCTGTTCGATGTGCAGGGCTCGGAGTTCAGCGACAACATCAGGCACAAGCTCGGCGTGCTCCGCCAGCACTGCGCGCAGGCCGGCCGCGACTTCGCCGCCATCGAGAAGACCGTGGCCACGGACTTCGACCTCGGCGCGGACCCGAAGGCGGGCGCCGCCGCGCTGCTGTCCCACCTGCGCGAGCTGGCCGCGGCCGGAATCGGGCACGCGCTGGTCACGCCCGGCCGGGCCTGGGACGAGGCGTCCTTCGACGCGGTCGCGGCCATCCTGCCCGACGTGCATGGCATCGAGACGCAGATGCCAAGATAAAGGAGTGCCGACGAAGGGGCGACTGGCCGCGTTCGCCGCGGCCCTGGCGGGCAGCGCGGTGCTCGGCGTGCTGGCCGGGGTCATCTGGGCCGTGGTGGCACCGCGGGCGCTGCTGCAGGAAGTCGGCCACGGTGAGGCCCAGGTCGTCAACTCAGAAAGCAGCGCGTTCATCGCCGCCGACGGGTGGTTCTGCCTGATCGTGGTGCTCGGCGGTCTGGTCACCGGCCTGGCCGGCTACCGGCTGCTGGTCCGCCGGGCGGCCTGGATCGCGACGGCCGGGCTGATCCTCGGCGCGGTGGCGGCCGTGCTGCTCGCGCTGTGGACCGGGGAGAACATCGGCCTCGGGACCTACCGTCACCTGCTCGCCACCAGCCCCGCCGGCACCTTCTTCCACGCGTCGCTGGGCCTGGGGGCCAAGAGCACGCTGGTCTTCTGGCCGGGGATCACCTCGCTGGTCATCCTGCTGGGCGATTACGGCGCTCGCCGCCCGGAACCCGAACCGGGGTGGGTAACCGAGCAGGCCCCGTAGCCGAGCAGGCTCCGTAGACTAGGCGGGTGAATTCCCGCACCAGCTTGCGCCGTATCGACCTGCGCGGGCACGGCCCCGCCAGCCTCAGCCGGACCGCCCTGGCCGGCGTGCTGCCCCGCGCCGCGACGGACGTCGAGGCGGCCGTCGCGCAGGTCCGCCCCATCTGCGAGGACGTGAGAAACCGCGGCGCCGAAGCCGTCCGCGAGTACACCGCCCGGTTCGACGGCGTCGACCGGCCGACCACCGTGGTGCCCGCGCAGGCCCTGGCCGACGCCCTCGCCGAGCTCGACCCCGAGGTCAGAAAGGCCCTGGAAGAGGCGGTCAGACGGACCAGGCGGGTTCATGCCGCGCAGCTGCCGGCCGAGCGGCCGGTCCAGGTGACGGACGGCCTGACCGTCACCGGCCGCTACGTCCCGGCCGGGCGGGCCGGGGTCTACGTGCCCGGCGGGCTGGTGGCCTATCCCTCCTCGGTCGTGATGAACATCGTCCCGGCCCAGGTCGCGGGCGTCGCCTCGATCGCGGTGGCATCCCCGCCGCAGCGGGACAACGGCGGGCTGCCGCACCCGTCCGTGCTGGCCGCGTGCGCGCTGCTCGGCGTGGGCGAGGTGCACGCGGCCGGCGGAGCGCAGGCGCTGGCGATGTTCGCCTACGGCACCGGTGACTGCGCGCCCGCCGACGTCATCACCGGGCCCGGCAATGTCTACGTGGCGGCGGCCAAACGGGTACTGCGCGGCGTGGTGGGCACCGACGGCGAGAACGGCCCGACCGAGGTCGCGGTCATCGCCGACGACACCGCGAACCCCCGGTACGTCGCCGCCGATCTGGTCGCCCAGGCCGAGCACGACGAGCTCGCCGCCTGCCTGCTCATCACCCCCGACGCTGCCCTCGCCGACCGGGTGGACGCCGAGCTCCGCACGCAAGTCGCCACGGCCCGGCACCGCGAGCGGGTCGAAAAAGCGCTCCATGGCCAGTCCGCCTGCGTCCTCGTCGACGACGAGGACGCCGCGCTCGCGGTGAGCGACGCATGGGCCCCCGAGCACCTGGAGATCCAGGCCAGGGACGCGGCCAAGCTGGCGGCACGGGTCACCTGCGCGGGCGCGATCTTCGCCGGCCCGTACTCGCCCGTCTCACTCGGCGACTACCTGGCCGGCTCCAACCACGTACTGCCCACCGGCGGGACCGCGCGGCACACCAGCGGGCTGTCCGTGTTCCCGTTCCTGCGCGTGGTCAACGTGGTGGAGTGCGACCGCGAGGCGCTGGCCGCGACCGCGCCGCTCATCGACGCCCTCGGCGGCGCCGAGGACCTCGACGCCCACGTCCAGGCCGTCCGGGTGCGGGTTCAGTCATGATCAATGTCCGGGATGACCTCACTGACCTCACCCCGTACGGCGCGCCGCAGATCGACGTGCCGGTCCGGCTGAACACCAACGAGAACCCGTACCCGCCGAGCCCGGCCATGGTCGCGGCGATCGCCGGCGCCGTCGCCGAGGCGGCGGGCACGCTGAACCGGTACCCCGACCGGGACGCGACCGAGCTGCGCAAGGACCTGGCCGATTACCTCGGGCACGGGCTGACCGGCGGCCACGTCTGGGCGGCGAACGGGTCCAACGAGATCATCCAGCAGCTGTTCCAGGCGTTCGGCGGTCCGGGCCGGCTCGCCCTCGGCTTCGACCCCGGCTACTCCATGCACTCCCTGCTCGCCCGGGTCACCAGCACCGGCTGGACCTCGGCCGCCCGCGACGAGGACTTCGGGCTCGACCCGGAGCGGGCCGTCGCCGTGATCGCGGAGCACCGCCCGCACCTGGTCTTCCTCACGTCCCCGAACAACCCGACCGGGACCTCCGCCTCGCCGCAGCTGATCGAGGCCATCTGTGCCGCCGCGCCGGGCCTGGTCGTGGTGGACGAGGCCTACGCGGAGTTCGCCCGCGAGGGCACGCCGAGCGCGCTCACGCTGCTTCCCCGCTACCCGCAGCTGGTCGTCACCCGCACCATGTCCAAGGCGTTCGCCCTGGCCGGAGGCAGGGTCGGATACCTGGCCGCCGCCCCCGAGCTGGTCGACAAGCTCCTGCTCGTCCGGCTGCCCTACCACCTTTCCGCGGTCACCCAGGCGATGGCGCGCGCCGTACTCGCGCACGCCGCCGAACCGCTGGCCACCGTCACGTCCCTTCGGACCGAACGAGACGGCCTCGTCGCCTGGCTCAGGCAGCGCGGGCTCTCGGTGGCCGACTCGGACGCCAACTTCGTGCTGTTCGGCGAGTTCGACTCGTGCCGGGCCGTCTGGGAGGCGCTGCTCGACCGCGGCGTGCTGGTACGTGAAGTAGGCCCGCCGCGCTGGCTGCGGGTCACGGTAGGAACGCCGGAGGAAATGGCGGCGTTCCGTAACGCCCTGGAAGAGGTACTCAGTTCGTGAACCGCGTGGCCCGGGTGGAGCGGCTCACCCACGAGACGCAGATCATGGTCGAGCTCGACCTGGACGGCATCGGCATCGTCGAGGTCGACACCGGCGTGCCGTTCTTCGACCACATGCTGGCCCAGCTGGGCAAGCACGGCAGCCTCGACCTGACCGTGCGGGCCAAGGGCGACGTGCACATCGACGCGCACCACACCGTGGAGGACAGCGCGATCACCCTGGGCCAGGCGCTCCGGGAGGCGCTGGGCGACAAGTCCGGCATCGCCCGGTTCGGCAACGCGCTGGTGCCGCTGGACGAGACGCTGGTGCAGGCCGCGGTGGACCTGTCCGGGCGTCCCTACGTGGTGCACCACGAGCCGGACGGCATGGCGCCGCTCATCGGTGCCTACGACACCACGCTGACCAGGCACATCTTCGAGTCGCTGGCGTTCTCCGCGGGGATCTGCCTGCATGTGCGGGTGATCGAGGGCCGCAACCCCCACCACATCGTGGAGGCCCAGTTCAAGGCGGTGGCCCGGGCGCTGCGCGCGGCGGCGGCGCCCGACCCGCGGGCCGGCGGCATCCCCAGCACCAAGGGGGTTCTCGGCTGATGCCCCGGGTGGTGGTACTCGACTACGGGTCCGGGAACCTGCGCTCGGCGCAGCGCGCGCTGGAGCGGGTCGGCGCGCAGGTCGAGGTGACCGCGGACCCGGACGCCGCGCTGGACTGCGACGGCCTCGCCGTGCCCGGCGTGGGCGCGTTCGCGGCCTGCATGACCGGGCTGCGCACGGCCGGCGGCGACAAGCTGATTGCCCGGAGGCTGGAGCTGGGCCGTCCCGTGCTCGGCATCTGCGTGGGCATGCAGGTGCTGTTCGCCGCGGGCGTGGAGCACGGGGTCTGGACGGACGGCTGCGGAGCCTGGCCCGGCACGGTGGAGCGCCTCGACGCGGGGATCCTGCCCCACATGGGCTGGAACACGGTCACCCCGCCGCCCGGCTCGGCGCTGTTCACCGGGATCGATCCCGGCACGCGGTTCTACTTCGTGCACTCCTACGCGCTGCGCGCCCCCGCCGCGACCGAACTTGCCGCCGCCGGCGCGCTGATCACCTGGGCCGAGCACGGCGAGCCGTTCGCCGCCGCGGCCGAGCAGGGAGTGCTGGCCGCGACGCAGTTCCACCCCGAGAAGTCCGGCGACGCCGGCGCTACCCTGCTCGCCAACTGGCTGGAGACACTGTGAGCGCCCTCACCCTGCTGCCCGCCGTCGATGTCACCGACGGGCACGCGGTCCAGCTCGTCCAGGGCGTGGCCGGCAGCGGCGGCCAGTACGGCGACCCGATGGAGGCCGCGCTGGCCTGGCAGCGGGCCGGGGCCTCCTGGATCCACCTGGTGGACCTGGACGCCGCGTTCGGCCGCGGGTCGAACGCGGACCTGCTCGCCGACGTGGTGCGCAAGGTCGACGTCCAGGTGGAGATGTCCGGCGGCATCAGGGACGACGCCTCGCTGGAGCGCGCGCTCGGCACCGGCTGCGCCCGGGTCAACATCGGCACCGCGGCGCTGGAGAACCCGGACTGGGTGCGCTCGGTCATCGCCCGGCACGGGGAGCGGGTCGCGGTCGGCCTCGACGTGCGCGGCACCCGGCTGGCCGCCCGCGGCTGGACCGCCGAGGGCGGTGAGCTGTACGAGACGCTGGACCGGCTGGACGCCGAGGGCTGCGCCCGGTACGTGGTCACCGACGTGCTCAAGGACGGCATGCTGCGCGGCCCCAACCTGGCCCTGCTCCGCGACGTCTGCGCCCGCACGTCCGCGCCGGTGGTGGCCAGCGGCGGCGTGTCCGCCCTGGCCGACCTGCGGGCCATCGCGGAGCTCGTCCCGCTCGGCGTGGAGGGCGCGATCGTCGGCACCGCCCTCTACGAGGGCGCGTTCACCCTGGAGCAGGCCCTGGCTGAGGTGTCGTCGCCGTGACGGTAGCCGTGCGCGTCATCCCCTGCCTGGACGTCGACGGCGGGCGGGTGGTCAAGGGGGTCAACTTCCGCGCGCTGCGGGACGCCGGGGACCCGGTGGAGCTGGCTGCCTTCTACGACGCCGAAGGCGCCGACGAGCTGACCTTCCTGGACATCACCGCCTCGAGCGGCGGCCGGGACACCATGTACGACGTGGTGCGCCGCACCGCCGAGCAGGTGTTCATCCCGCTGACCGTGGGCGGCGGGGTGCGCAGCGGGGCGGACGTGGACCGGCTGCTGCGGGCCGGGGCGGACAAGGTCTCGCTGAACACCGCCGCCATCGCCCGGCCCGGGCTGCTGGCCGAGACGGCCGGCCAGTTCGGGTCCCAGTGCATGGTGCTGTCCGTGGACGCCCGGCGGGCGGGGGGAACGCCCAGCGGCTTCGAGGTGACCACGCACGGCGGCCGGGCCGGCACCGGGATCGACGCGGTGGAGTGGGCCCGGCAGGCCACCGAGCTCGGCGCGGGCGAGATCCTGCTGAACTCGATGGACGCGGACGGCACCACCGCCGGCTTCGACCTCGAGCTCATCCGCGCGGTGCGCGCCGTGGTGACCGTTCCGGTGATCGCCAGCGGCGGCGCGGGCGCCCTGGCCCACTTCGCCCCGGCCGTGGACGCGGGCGCCGATGCCGTGCTGGCGGCCAGCGTGTTCCACTTCGGCACGCTGCGCATCGGGCAGGTCAAGGGCGCGCTGCGCGGGGCCGGCCACTCCGTCAGGTAACCGGTAACAGGCCGTTCGGGAAGGTGATCTTCTCCGGGGCGACCAGCGGGGTGCCGACCTCCAGCTGGATCTGGCCGTGGGCGGTGAGCGGGATGTCCCGCGGGTCGCCCTTGAAAACCTGGCCGTTGTACAGCGCCACCACGCGCCCGCTGGCCGGGCCGACCCGGCTGGCGCTCAGCGGCTGGCCCCACTCGTCGAAGAAGTTGCCCAGGGTGTAGGCCCGCTGGACCGGCGACTCGATGTGGATGATGCCGTCGGCGGCGTGCGTGTGCAGCCAGTAGAAGCAGGTTCCCTGCTCGACGAACGGGCCCGCCGCGGTCGTCTGGGTCTGCGCGCCGGGGATGCCGATGGCGGCCGGCACCTGACGGGCCGCGCCGTTCACGAAGATGGTCAGGTGGGCGTGGATGTGGAAAATCGTCTGCTCGCTGCTCTGGCAGCCGATCCCGTCCACCTTCTGGCCGGTGACCGAGGCGCCAGAGTTGGCCGGCACCGGGCCGGCCAGCGTGGTGCCGGACGGCACCGGTACCTGCTCGGGACCGGCGGCGCCCGCGGCCGGCGCCTGCTTGAGGGTGCCCAGCGAGCTGAGCGGTGCCAGGTTCAGCTTGGTCCCGCCGCCGCCGCTGAGGGCCAGCGTGATCCCGACGACCGCGGCGATGACCACGACGAGGGCGGCCCCGGCCGCCAGCCACAGGCGCCGCCGCTTGCGGCGGGCCTCCTCCGCACGGATACGTGCGAGCCGCTCGCGCGCCCGCTCCTGACGCTCCCGGTTGCTCTTGGACACGTTGGTTGAAACGTAAAAAACTAGCTGGCGGTTCCGGTTGCGCCCGAAGTATCCGGGACGACACTGTCCGGTACGGCGGCCATCGCGGCGCCGACGATGCCGGCGTTGTTGAGCAGGACGGCGGGCACGATGCGGGCGCGGATGCCGGTCAGCCGCGGTACCCACTTGTCCGCTTCCTTGCTGATCCCGCCGCCGACGATGATGAGGTTCGGGGACAGCAGCGCCTCGATGTGCTGCAGGTACTCGTCGACCCGGCCGGCCCACTTGCCCCAGCTCAGGTCGCCCAGTTCCTTGGCCCGCTCGGACGCGCGCTTCTCGGCGTCGTGACCGCGGATCTCGATGTGCCCGAACTCGGTGTTCGGCACCAGGATGCCCTGGACGAAGAGCGCGCTGCCGATCCCGGTGCCGAACGTCAGCATCAGGACGGTGCCCTTCTGACCGACCCCGGCGCCGAACGTCATCTCGGCCACCCCGGCCGCGTCGGCGTCGTTCAGCACCCGGACCTTGTTACCGGTCGCCTTGTCGAACAGGACGCCCGCGTCGGTCCCGATCCAGGACGGGTCCAGGTTGGCGGCGGTCCTCGTCACGCCGTCGGTGACCACGCCGGGGAAGGTGATGCCGACCGGGCCGGACCAGTCGAAGGCGGTGGTGAGCTGCTTCACCACGTCGGCCACGGCGTCCGGCTTGGCCGGGCGCGGGGTGGCGATCTTCTGCCGGGGGACGAGCAGCTTGCCCGTGTCCACATCCACAGGCGCGCCCTTGATGCCCGTGCCGCCGATGTCAATGCCGAGTGCGTGCATGGGCCAAGCGTATCGGCCAGCGAAAAGAAACGGGGAAGTCGGGTAATATCGCGAGAGGGGAGCACGCTTTCGAGAGAGGATGCGGCGGATGCGCTGGTTCAAGGTCGCCGCCATCGGGGTCGGCATACTGATCGCGTTCCTGATCGTCGGCTCGGTTATCGGCGCCATCCTGCACGCCGTGATCGACGTGGTTATCGCCGCGGCCGTCGTCGGGGCCATCGTGGTCGCCGTCAAGGTGGCACGGTCCAGGAAGCAAGTCTCGGGCTCCAAAGCGGACCGCGAGGTCCGCGAGCCCGGCTACGAGGAGTACAGCAGGCCGCTGCCGCGGGCCGACGTCACGCCTGCCCGGGACGCGCCCGTCCGCGACGTGCCCGTTCAGAGCGCGCCCAGCCACGATGTCGAGGACGACCTGGCCCGGCTCAAGCGGGAGATGGGCAGCTTAGCCTTACCCGCCCGCCGCCCTGCCTTACCAGGCGGCGAGCTTGCTCACCGCGGCCTCGGTGCCGTCCAGCCTGACCCGGGCCGCGGCCCGGCGTCCCGTCACCCACAGGGTGAGCTCGGCCGGGCTGCCGATCACGGTCACCGCCGGGGTGGCGTTCCTGACCGTGAAGCGGTAGGCCGGGTCGGAACCGTAGCTCCCGTCGCCCTCGCCGGCTTCGATGTCGTCCCGCGCCAGCTCGACGCCGACCGGCGCCTTGCGGAGCATGAACCGCGCGAGCCGCAGGCGACCCCAGAGCATGTCCGATTCGCCGCGGCTCAGGTCCCGCGGCTCCCAGCCGGGCGCCCCGCGCCTGGCGTCCTCGTGGTGCACGAAGAACTCCACCGAGTTGGCCCGCTCGTCCATGCCCGGCAGCGCCATGAGCGAGAGCCGCGGCGGCCCGGACCGGATCATCCGCACCAGGCCGGGGAACGGGACCCGGTCCCGCAGGCGCTGCTGCACGCGGGCCGTGTACCCGGCCAGCGGACCGCCGGCCACCCCGGCCGCGGCGTCAACCCGCCGCTCGCGCAGCACCAGGTGCGCGGCCAGGTCACCGGTCGTCCAGCCCTCGCACAGGGTCGGCGCGTCCGGGCCGGTCTTGTCCAGCAGCGCGCACAGCGCGAGGCGTTCGTCGCGGGAGTAGCTCACCTCCCGATCCTAGGCGTCGTTGCTACCCTGTCAGAAGCCCGGATGAAGGAGACGAGAAGATGCTTGACCCTGCCATCGCGGCACGGCTGAAGCGAGATGCGTCCGGCCTGGTCGCGGCCATCGCCCAGCAGTACGACACCGGCGAGGTGCTGATGCTCGGCTGGATGGACGCCGAGGCGCTGCATCGCACCCTCACCACGGGCCGGTGCACCTACTGGTCGCGCAGCCGCCAGGAGTACTGGGTCAAGGGCGACACGTCCGGGCACCACCAGCGGGTCAAGTCGGTGGCGCTCGACTGCGACGGCGACGCCCTGGTGGTCAAGGTCGACCAGGTCGGCGCGGCCTGCCACACCGGCGACCGGACCTGCTTCGACGCGGACGTGCTGCTGAAAGAGCAGTGAGCGAGATGATGGCCGCGCGCCGGGAGTTCGTGCTGGTCCTGCTGGCCGGGGCGGCCGGGGCGGCCCTGGTCGTGCTCGCCGTCCGGCAGGCCTGGGCACACGCCGTCTTCACCCCGCCCAAGCCGCTGCCCGCGCAGGACATCACCGTCACCGGACAGCAGCTCGTCCCGCTGGCCGGCGCGCTCGCGCTGGCCGCGCTGGCCTGCCTGGCGGCGGTGATCGCCACCAGGTCGGTGATCAGGCGCGCCTTCGGCGTCCTGCTGGCCGTGCTCGGCGCGGGGGCGGCCGCCGCCGCCGTGGCCGCCGTGCGGGCCCCGGCCGTGCTGGCCGCGGCTCTAGGGAAGGGGGGAGGGGCGGTGGACGGCCCGCTGGGCGGCTCGACCACCAGCGGAGCGTCCTCCGGGGGCGCGGTGCACCAGATCATCATCGCCGGGCCCGGCCGGGTGATCCTGGCGGGCGCCCCGTGGCGCGCGGCGGTCCTGGCCGGCGCGGCCGCCATCGTGCTGGCCGGGCTGGCCACTGCCTGGCACGGCCCGCGCTGGCCGGCCATGGGCGCGCGGTTCGAGCGGGCCACGGGACCGGCGGCGCCCAGCCAGCCAGCGCCCGGCCAGCCGGCGGCTGTGCGGCCGACTCGCACGCCACGGGCGGATGCCGACTCCGCGACCATGTGGGAGTCGCTGAGCCGGGACGTCGACCCCACGGTCGATGACGCCACCCGCGGCTAGGACCGGGGCCCGGAGACCCCGCTCGGTGCTGCTGGCCGAGCATGAGCCCGGGGTCGCCGAGATGTCGGCTCGCTACCTGCGCCGCGACGGGATGGCGGTGCGCCTGGTGACCGCGCCGGAGCAGGCGCTGGCCGAGCTGACCGCGGGCCCGGACGGCGGGTCCGGGCCCGACCTCACCGTGCTCGACCTGACCATGCCGGGCCTGGATCCCCGCCGCATCCGCCGGGCGCTGCGGACCCCGGTCATCTTCCTGGTGGCCGGCCCGCAGGGCCCCCGCCCGCGCGGCCTGTCCCGCGGGCCCGCGGGCCCGCGCCGGTGGCTGGCCCGGCCGTTCGGCCCGCGCCAGCTGGTCGCCGTGGCCCGCGAGGTGCTGGCGCAGGCGCCGCCGGCCGCGGGAGACGAAGACCAGCCGGCCGAACGGGTGGCCGGCGCGCTCCGGCTGGCCGGACCGGGGAGTTGCGTGGCGCACGGGCAGCCGGTCAGGCTGACCGCGACCGAGTTCGCCGTCCTGGCCGCGCTGCTCGCCCATCCCGGGCGCGTGCTGTCTCGCCGCCAGCTGCTCGTCGCCGCGGGCCGCCCGGCGGCCGGCGACCGGGCCGCGGACGTGTATGTCGCCCAGCTCAGGGCCAAGCTGAGGGCGTCCGGGGCGGCCGGCGCGGTCCGGACGGTCCGCGCGGCCGGCTACGTCGTCGACCCGTGACAAATTAGGACAGCGGCGCGGTTTCAGGGGGGTAGTCACGGCAGGCCCCGGGTGGCCGGGCTACCATCAGTGGCGCAACAGTACCGATTTGAGGGGACGAGCAAACCGCGTGAGTGTGCTCGACGAGATCCTAGACGGCGTGCGCGCCGATCTCGCCGAACGGCAGCGGCGCGTCTCTCTTGACGAGCTGAAGGAGATGGCGCGGCGAGCGCCGTCACCACGGGACGCTATGGCCGGGCTGAAGGCGGAGGGTGTCAGCGTCATCGCCGAGGTCAAACGGGCGAGCCCGTCCCGGGGCCAGATGGCGGAGATCGCCGACCCGGCCGCGCTGGCCGCGGAGTACGAAGCCGGCGGCGCCAAGATCATCAGCGTGCTGACCGAGTCGCGCCGTTTCGGCGGCAGCCTGGACGACCTGGACGCGGTCCGCCGCGCCGTCCAGGTACCGGTGCTGCGCAAGGACTTCGTGGTCAGCTCGTACCAGCTGTGGGAGGCGCGTGCGCACGGCGCGGACGTGGTGCTGCTGATCGTGGCCGCACTCGAGCAGAGCGCGCTGGTATCGCTGGTCGAGCGGGCCGCCTCGATCGGCCTGCTGCCGCTGGTGGAGGTACACGCCGAGCCTGAGCTGGACCGGGCCGTCGAGGCCGGCGCCACCGTCATCGGCGTCAACGCGCGCAACCTGGCCACCCTCAAGGTCGACCGCCAGATCTTCGGCCGGCTGGCCGGCCAGATCCCGGAAGGCATCGTCAAGATCGCCGAGTCCGGCGTCCGCGGGCCGCGGGACCTGCTCGCCTACGCCGCGTCCGGCGCGGACGCCGTCCTGGTCGGCGAGAGCCTGGTCACCGAGAAGGACCCGCGGTGCGCCGTCGCCGACCTGGTGACCGCGGGGTCGCACCCCGCGCTGCGAGGAGAACGAGGATGACCGAGACGGTCACGGCGGGTGAGCGTCACGCTCAGCCCGCCGAGCCCGATATTTCCCCCGTTCCCGACGTCTCCGGCCATTTCGTGGTCGGCGCGGTCGGGGTGGCCGAGGAGGGCGGGGCCTGCGAGGCTCCCGGTGTCGCCTACGGCGGCCGGTTCGCCCCCGAGGCGCTGATACCCGCGCTGGACGAGCTGGCCGCGGCCTACGAGCAGGCGCGCCGGGACCCGGTCTTCCGGGCCGACCTCGACGGGCTGCTCCGCGGCTACGCCGCCCGGCCGACGCTGCTGTACCACGCGGAGCGGTTCGGCCAGCAGGCCGGCGGCTGCACGGTCCTGCTCAAGCGCGAGGACCTCACCCACACCGGGTCGCACAAGATCAACAACGTGCTCGGCCAGGCGCTGCTGGCCCGGCGGATGGGCAAGACCCGGCTGATCGCGGAGACCGGGGCCGGCCAGCACGGCGTGGCCACCGCGACCGCGGCCGCGCTGCTCGGCCTGGACTGCGCCGTCTACATGGGCGAGGAAGACACCCGCAGGCAGGCGCTGAACGTCTCCCGGATGCGGATGCTCGGCGCCGAGGTGATCCCGGTGACGGCCGGCACCCGGACGCTGAAGGACGCCATGAACGAGGCCTTCCGCGACTGGGTGACGTCGGTCGGGCACACCCACTACTGCATCGGGTCGGTCGGCGGCCCGCACCCGTTCCCGATGATGGTCAGGGACTTCCAGCGGGTGATCGGCCTGGAGGCCCGCGAGCAGGTGCTCGAGACCACCGGCCGGTTGCCGGACGCGGTGATCGCCTGCGTGGGCGGCGGCTCCAACGCCATCGGCATCTTCCACGCGTTCGTCCCGGACGCCGCTGTGCGGCTGGTCGGCTGCGAGGCCGGCGGCGACGGCCCGCAGGACGGCCGGAACGCGGCCACGCTCACCGGCGGGTCACAGGGCGTGCTGCACGGCATGCGGACGTTCGTGCTGCAGGACGCCGACGGCCAGACGCTCGGCACCCATTCCATCTCGGCCGGCCTGGACTACCCGGGCGTGGGCCCGGAGCATGTCTGGCTGCGGGAGACCGGCCGGGCCGAGTACCGCGCGGTCACCGACGCCGAGGCGATGAACGCGTTCGCGGTGCTGTGCCGGGCCGAGGGCATCATCCCGGCCATCGAGTCCGCGCACGCGCTGGCCGGCGCGCTCGAGATCGGCCGCGAACTCGGCCCCGGCGGGCTCGTCGTGGTCAACCTGTCCGGCCGCGGCGACAAGGACGTGGACACCGCATCGACATGGTTCGGGGTCTGATATGACGAGCGCGGTGAGCACGGCCTTCGGCAAGGCGGCGGCCGACGGCCGGGCCGCCCTGGTCGGCTACCTGCCCGCCGGGTTCCCCTCGGTCGACGGCGCCATCGAGGCGGCCCGCGCCATGGCCGCGGCCGGGGCCGACGTCATCGAGGTGGGCCTGCCCTACTCCGACCCGCTGATGGACGGCCCGGTGATCGCGGAGGCGGTGCAGCGCGCGCTGGCCACCGGGACCCGGGTCGCCGACGTCCTCCGCACCGTCGAGGCGGTCGCCGCATCCGGCGTCGCCGTCCTGGTCATGACGTACTGGAACCCGGTCGACCGGTACGGCGTGCGCGCCTTCGCCCGGGACCTGGCCGCCGCGGGCGGCTCGGGGCTGATCACCCCGGACCTCACCGTCGAAGAGGCGGGCTCCTGGCTCGATGCCGCCCGCGAGCACGACCTGGACCGGGTGTTCCTGGTCGCGCCCAGTTCCACCGGCGAGCGGATCGCCACCGTCACCAGGGCCTGCCGCGGTTTCGTCTACGCCGCCTCGCTGATGGGCACCACCGGCGCCCGGGACGCGGTCAGCGGCGACGCGGCCGGCCTGGTCGCGCGGACCCGTGAGCACACCCAGCTGCCGGTAGCGGTCGGGCTCGGCGTGAGCACCGGCCCCCAGGCCGCCCAGGTCGCGGCGTTCGCGGACGGCGTGATCGTCGGCTCCGCCTTCGTCCGCCGCCTCCTCGAAGCCGACGGTGCCGCGGCCGGGCGGGCCAGCGTCGCCGGGCTGACCGCTGAGCTCTTCGAGGGAGTTTCGCGCAAGACGCGGTAGTGTCGCGAAGATGCCGCTCGCGTCGATCCCGAGCCCCGGCCGCGCGGCCTGGCACCTAGGACCGCTGGCGGTCCGGGCCTACGCGCTGTGCATGATCGCGGGCCTGGCCGTCGCGCTCGTGGTGGCCAGCCGCCGGTACCGGCGTTCCGCCGGCCAGGAGACGGCCAGGCCGGGGCTGATCCTCGACGTGGCCGCCTGGGCCGTCCCGTTCGGCCTGGCCGGCGGGCTCGCGCACGCCATCTTGCTGGACAACCGGCACGCCTTCGGTGACGAGTACCGGCTCTGGCATGCCGCGACGTCCGGGATCGGCGCCATCGGCGTGCCCGGCGCGGTCGCGCTGGGCACGCTCGGCGCCTGGATCGCCTGCCGCCGGGCCCGGGTCGAGCTCGGGCCGGTGGCGGGCGCGGTCGCGCCCGCGCTCGCCTTCGGGCTGGCCGTCTCGGGGCTGGGGAACTGGTGGTCCCAGCAGTTCTACGGGTCCCCGTCCAGCTGGTGGTGGGCGGTGCGGATCTCGCCGGTCCACCGGGTGCCCGGCTACGAGAACTACGCCACCTTCCAGCCCGTCTTCTGGTACCTGTCGCTGTGGGAGCTCGCGCTGGGCTTCGCGGTGATCTGGGCCGCGCGGCGGTTCGCGCTCAGCGGCGAGCGGACGTTCATGCTGTGCGCGGCCGGCTACGCGGCCGGGGACTTCTGGGCGCAGACGCTGCGGGCCGGCCCGTTGCCGCATGCCCTGGGCGTGCGCTACGGTGCGCTCGGTGACATCGCCGTTTTTGCCCTCGCCGTCCTGGGCATGTACCTGACCAGGACCGGACGCCGACCGCCGGCTCGCGCACCAGCGAAGCGAGCGGTAGCAGCGGATTCTTCCGGTGATGTAATGTCTGTGTAACGGAGTCTGTTAACTGGGCCAGTGTCGTCCCGAGCGTACTGAAGTGGCGTTTTTCGAGGAACGACGGGAGAGCCCATGGCGGGTGCTGGCCTTTACGACCCCCGGTTCGAGCACGACGCGTGCGGCGTCGGTTTCGTCGCGGACCTGTCAGGGCGCCAAAACCACGACGTGGTGCCACGTGCGCTGAGAGTGCTGTGCAACCTCGAGCACCGGGGCGCCCAGGGCGGTGACCCGGGGACCGGGGACGGGGCCGGGATCCTGACCCAGATCCCGGACGGGTTCTTCCGCGCCTCGTGCGCCTTCGAGCTGCCCGAGGCCGGCGCCTACGCGGCGGGCATGGCCTTCTTCTCCGCCGAGCGGCACCTGGTCACGCCGGCCCTGGCCCGGCTGGCCGCGGCGGAGGGACTGGTCATCCTCGGCTGGCGCGAAGTCCCGTTCGACATCACCGCCTGCGGCGACGGCGCCCGGGCGGTGCTGCCCGACGTGCTGCAGCTGTTCGTCGCCGGGGCCGGGGGCCAGCGCGGCCTGGAGCTCGAGCGGATGGCGTTCTGCCTGCGCAAGCGGGCCGAGCACGAGGCCGGGGTGTATTTCGCCAGCCTGTCCTGCCGGACCATCGTGTACAAGGGCATGCTGTCCGCCGTCCAGCTGGGGCCGTTCTACCCGGACCTGTCCGACCCGGCCTACACCTCGGCGCTGGCGCTGGTGCACTCCCGGTTCTCCACCAACACGTTCCCGTCCTGGCCGCTGGCCCATCCCTACCGGTACGTGGCCCACAACGGCGAGATCAACACCGTCCGCGGCAACCGCAACTGGATGCGGGCCCGGGAGGCCATGCTGGCCAGCGACCTCATCCCGCCCTCGCGGGACGGGAAGGGGATCGAGCGCCTGTTCCCGATCCTCGACGGGGAGGCCAGCGACTCGGCCAGCTTCGACGAGTGCCTGGAACTGCTGCACATGGGCGGCCGGTCGCTGCCGCACGCGGTGCTGATGATGATCCCGGAGCCGTGGGAGAACCACGAGGAGATGACGCCCGCGCGGCGCGCCTTCTACCAGTACCACGGTGCGCTGATGGAGCCGTGGGACGGCCCGGCGCTGATCGCGTTCACCGACGGCTCGGTGATCGGCGCCGTCCTCGACCGCAACGGCCTGCGCCCCGGCCGCTACTGGGTGACCAGCGACGGCCTGGTCGTGCTGGCCAGCGAGGTCGGCGTGCTCGACATCGACCCGGACACCGTGATCAGGAAGGGGCGGCTGCAGCCCGGCCGCGTGTTCCTGGCCGACACCGCGGCCGGCCGGCTCGTCGAGGACGAGGAGGTCAAGGCGGCCCTCGCGGCCGAGCACCCGTACGAGGACTGGCTGCACGCCGGCCTGCTCCACCTGGACGACCTGCCCGACCGGCCGGCCCCCGAGTGCCCGGAGGCCGCGGACCTCATCACCCGGCAGCGGATGCACGGGTACACCGAGGAGGAGCTGCGCGTCATCCTGGCGCCGATGGCGCGGGCCGGGACCGAGCCGATCGGGTCGATGGGCACGGACACCCCCGTCGCGGTGCTCTCGGGCCGGCCGCGGCTGGTGTTCGACTACTTCACCCAGCTGTTCGCCCAGGTGACCAACCCGCCGCTGGACGCGATCAGGGAAGAGCTCGTCACCTCGCTCGGCACGATGACCGGGCCCGAGCAGAACCTGCTCGACCCGGTCCCCGCCTCCTGCCGCCAGATCGTGCTGCCCTACCCGGTGATCAGCGATAACGACCTCGCCAAGATCGTGCACATCAACGACGAGGGCAACCTGCCCGGGTTCGCCTCGCACGTGGTCGACGGCCGGTACGACCCGGCCGGCGACGGCGACGGCCTGCGCGCCCGGCTCGCGGTGATCTGCGCCGAGGTCTCGGCCGCGATCGAGGCCGGCGCCCGGCTGATCATCTTGTCGGACCGCCTGCGCGACGACGACCCCGCGCTCGTCCCGATCCCGTCCCTGCTGCTGACCGGGGCGGTGCACCACCACCTGATCAAGCAGAAGTCGCGGACCCGGGCCGGGCTGATCGTGGAGGCGGGGGACGTGCGCGAGTGCCACCACGTGGCCCTGCTCGTCGGCTTCGGCGCCGCCGCCGTCAACCCGTACCTGGCCATCGAGTCGGCCCGGGACCTGGTCCGGCGCGGCATCGTCAGCGGCGTCACCGAGTCCCGGGCCGAGGCCAACCTGCTCAAGGCCCTCGGCAAGGGCCTGCTCAAGATCATGTCCAAGATGGGCGTGTCCACCGTCGCCTCCTACACCGGCGCGCAGATCTTCGAGGCCATCGGCCTGGGCCCGGAGGTGATCGGGACCTGCTTCGCCGGGACCACCTCGCGGCTGTCCGGCGTGGGCTTCGCCGAGCTCGCCGAGGAGACCCGGCTGCGTACCGGCCACGCGCTGCGGCCGGGGGCCGGGATGGAGTTCCGGCGGCTGGAGGGCGGCGGGGAATACCAGTGGCGGCGCGACGGCGAGCCGCACCTGTTCAGCCCGGAGGTGGTCTTCAAGCTGCAGCACGCCACCCGCAGCCGCCGGTACGAGATCTTCAAGGAGTACACGAACCTGGTCGACGACCAGTCGCGGCGGCTGATGACCCTGCGCGGCCTGCTCCGCATCCGCGGCGTGGACGACGGAGTTCCGGAACGGGATGAACAAGCCCCGCCCGTTCGGATCGATGATGTTGAATCCGCGGCCAGCATCGTCCGGCGGTTCGCCACCGGCGCCATGTCCTACGGCTCGATCTCGGCCGAGGCCCACCAGACCCTCGCGATCGCGATGAACCGGCTGGGCGGCCGGTCGAACACCGGCGAGGGCGGCGAGGACGCGGACCGGTTCAGCCCCGACGCCAACGGCGACCTGCGCCGCTCCGCGGTCAAGCAGGTCGCCAGCGGGCGGTTCGGCGTCACCAGCGAGTACCTGGTGAACGCCGACGACCTGCAGATCAAGATGGCGCAGGGCGCCAAGCCGGGGGAGGGAGGCCAGCTGCCCGGGCACAAGGTGTACCCGTGGATCGCCAAGACGCGGTACTCCACCCCCGGCGTCGGCCTGATCTCGCCGCCGCCGCATCACGACATCTACTCGATCGAGGACCTGGCCCAGCTGATCCACGACCTGAAGAACGCCAACCCGGCGGCCCGGGTCCACGTCAAGCTGGTATCCGAGGTCGGGGTGGGCACGGTGGCGGCCGGGGTGTCCAAGGCGCACGCCGACGTGGTGCTGATCAGCGGCCACGACGGCGGCACCGGGGCGGCCCCGCTGACCTCGCTCAAGCACGCGGGCGCGCCCTGGGAGCTCGGCCTGGCCGAGACCCAGCAGACGCTGCTCCGCAACAAGCTGCGGGACCGGATCGTGGTGCAGGCCGACGGGCAGCTCAAGACCGGCCGGGACGTGATCATCGCCGCGCTGCTCGGAGCGGAGGAGTTCGGCTTCGCCAGCGCCCCGCTGGTGGTGTCGGGCTGCATCATGATGCGCGTCTGCCACCTGGACACCTGCCCGGTCGGGGTGGCCACCCAGAACCCCGAGCTGCGGGCCCGGTTCAGCGGCAGACCTGAGTTCGTAGTGAACTTCTTCGAGTTCATCGCCGAGGAGGTCCGGGAGTACCTGGCCCGGCTCGGCTTCACCCGCCTGGAAGAGATCATCGGCCGCGTCGACCTGCTCGACAGCGTGCTGGCGGTGGAGCACTGGAAGGCATCGGGGCTGGACCTCGCGCCCATCCTGTACCGGCCCCAGCTGCCGGAAGGCGCCGCGCTGAGCTGCACCACCCGCCAGGATCACGGGCTGGACAAGGCCCTGGACAACACGCTCATCCAGCTCGCCGAGGGCGCGCTGGAGGAGGGCCGGCCAGTCCGGCTCGACCTGCCGATCAGGAACGTCAACCGGACCGTGGGCACCATGCTCGGCTACGAGGTCACCCGGCGCTGGGGTGGCGAGGGGCTGCCCGAGAACACGATCGACGTCTCGTTCCGCGGCTCGGCGGGCCAGTCGTTCGGTGCCTTCCTGCCGCACGGCATCACGCTGCGCCTCGACGGCGACGCCAACGACTACCTGGGCAAGGGCCTGTCCGGCGGACGGCTCGTCGTCCGGCCGCCCGCCGCGGCCACGTTCACCGCCGAGGAGCAGGTCATCGCGGGCAACGTGATCGGCTACGGGGCCACCGCCGGGGAGATCTTCCTGCGCGGGCTGGTGGGCGAGCGGTTCTGCGTGCGGAACTCCGGCGCGCTCGCGGTCGCCGAGGGCACCGGCGATCACGGCTGCGAGTACATGACCGGCGGCCGGGTGGTGATCCTGGGCCCGGTCGGCCGGAACTTCGCCGCGGGGATGTCCGGCGGCACCGCCTACGTGCTCGACCTGCCGCGGATCCGGGTGAACATGGAGATGGTCGACCTGGACCCGGTCGCCGAGGACGACGCGAAGTTCCTGCGCGAGGTGATCGAGCGCCACCACGCGGAAACCGGCTCCGCGGTGGCGGCCCGGCTGCTCGCGGACTGGGATCCCGGCCGGTTCACCAAGGTCATGCCGAAGGACTACAAGCGCGTGCTGTCCGCGGCCTCGCAGGCCGAGCGCGAGGGACGCGACGTCGACGAGGCCGTCATGGCCGCGGCGCACGGGTAGCGGGGAGGAACATACCGATGGCTGACCCGAAGGGCTTCCTGTCCACCCCCCGCGAGCTCCCGGTCCGCAGGCCGGTGGACCTGCGGCTGCTCGACTGGCACGAGGTGTACGAGCCGTTCCCGTCCAGCCGCCTGGAGCGGCAGGCGGGCCGGTGCATGGACTGCGGCATCCCGTTCTGCCACAACGGCTGCCCGCTCGGGAACCTGATCCCCGAGTGGAACGACCTGGTCTGGCGGCACGAGTGGCGCGACGCCGCCGACCGGCTGCACGCGACCAACAACTTCCCCGAGTTCACCGGGCGGCTTTGCCCAGCGCCGTGCGAAGCCGCCTGCGTGCTCGGGATCAACTCCGACCCGGTCACGATCAAGCAGGTCGAGGTCGAGATCATCGACCGGGCCTTCGCGTCCGGCTGGGTGGTGCCGGTGCCCCCGGCCACCCGGACCGGCCGGACCGTCGCGGTGATCGGCTCGGGCCCGGCCGGGCTCGCCGCCGCCCAGCAGCTGACCAGGGCCGGGCACGCGGTGACGGTCTACGAGCGCGACGAGGCGCCGGGCGGCCTGCTGCGGTACGGCATCCCCGAGTTCAAGCTGGAGAAGCGGCACCTGGACCGGCGCCTGGACCAGATGCGGGCCGAGGGCACCGAGTTCCGCTGCGGCACCGAGGCGGGCACCGACGTTTCCGCGGAAACGCTGCGCGCCTCCTACGACGCCATCGTGCTGGCGGGCGGCGCCCGGGTGCCCCGCGACCTGCCGATGCCGGGCCGCTCGCTGGACGGCATCCACCAGGCCATGGAATACCTCCCGCTGTCCAACCGGGCGGTGGCGGCTGACCCGGCGGCCCCGGCCGACCCGGCCATCAGCGCCCGCGGCCGGCACGTGGTCATCATCGGCGGCGGCGACACCGGCGCGGACTGCCTGGGGACCTCGCACCGGCAGGGCGCGGCCTCGGTGACCCAGCTCGAGATCCTGCCCCGGCCGCCCGCGACCCGGCCCGGCCACCAGCCCTGGCCCACCTACCCGATGATCTACCGGGTATCGAGCGCGCACGAAGAGGGCGGCGAGCGCGCCTACGCGGCGACCACCCTGGAATACCTCGGTGACGACACCGGCCGGGTGCGGGCGCTGCAGCTGGCCGACGCCAGGGGATTCGACCCGGTGCCCGGCACCGAGCGCGAGCTGCCCTGTGACCTGGTCCTGCTGGCCATGGGCTTCACCGGCGCCGAACGGCCCGGGCTGCTCGACGGCCTCGGCGTCGATTTCGACCAGCGGGGCAACGTCGCCCGGGACGGCTCGTACGCCACCTCGGTCCCCGGCGTCTTCGCCGCCGGGGACATGGGCCGCGGCCAGTCGCTGATCGTCTGGGCCATCGCCGAGGGCCGCAGCGCCGCCGCGGCCGTCGACCGGTACCTGGGCGGCGAGGCCGGGCTCCCGGCGCCGATTCCGCCCACGGCCCGTCCGCTGACCTGAGTCTCGCGCCCGGGTGTGGGGAAAAGTCCAGCTGTCATATCGGCACGGCGCATATCCTGCCGCAAAGGGACCTAAAGGGAGCGTTAGGTCACAATAGGGCGGCGGTATCACATGGCGAGGTGCTTGGCAGGCCACGAAACGGCGAACACCGACTTCTGCGACATCTGCGGCGCGAGGATCAGCGGGTCTCCCGCCTTCGGCGCCGATCACGCGGCAGGCAAGCACCGCGTACCCGGTCAGGAAACGGCGGACAACAGCCGGGCCTGCCCGAGTTGCGGGGCGACGGTGTCGGGTCAGTTCTGCGACTCATGCGGTCTCCGCATCCGGGTCCGCAGCCCGTTCGCTACCTTCAGCCCGCCCGAGGAGGCATCCCCGCCGGCCCGGCCGTCCTCGGGCCCGCCGGAATCGCTGTTCCCGCCGATCGACCGGCCGGGGACAGCGTCCTCACCGTGGGGCCCGGCGGAGCCGCCGACCTCGTGGAGCGCGGCGCCGCAGGCTCCGGCTGAGCCGCCGCCGTGGAGTACCGCGCGGCCGGCTCCGGCCGAGCCGCCGCCTTCGCCGTGGAGTACCGCGCGGCCGGCTCCGGCTGAACCGCCGCCTTCGCCGTGGAGTACCGCGCGGCCGGCTCCGGCCGAGCCGCCGCCCTCACCGTGGGGCACGACGCCGCAGCAGGCCCCGGCGGCTGCGCCTTCCTCGTGGAGCTCCGCACCGCAGCAGGCCCCCCCGGCCGAGTTCCGGGCCCCGGCGCCGTCCGTCTCCTCCGGCGATACAGGGGCGTTCTACCTGCTGGAATCCCTCTTCTCGCCCGAGCCGGCCGCGCCCCCGGCGCCGCCGTCGGCCACCTCGGCGGCGCCTGCCACCCCGGCGCCGCCGCCTGCGGCCCCGGCCATGCGGCCTGCGACCCCCGCCCCGGCCGAACCCCCCGCCCTGGCCGAGCCCCCCGCCCCGGTCAGGCCAGACCCGTCGGTTCCGGTCACGGCCGTTCCCGTTGCCACGGCCGAACCAGCAGCAGCTCCGCCCGCCGCCCCGGCGACATCGCCAGCCCGGGCGACACCGCCTGCGGCCCCGGCCGCAGCGGTCGCGGCCGAAGCGTCTCCGGCCCTGGCCGAGGCGCCCGCGCCCGCGCCGGCTCGCAGGCCGACCGCGCCGGAGCCGGCTCGCAGGCCGGCCGCGCCCGCGCCCGTGTTCTCGGCCCCGCCGACCAGGCCGATGCCGGCGCTCGCGGTCTCCTGGACCGTGCTGGTCGCCTCGGACCGCACCTACTACGACCGGATGAAATCCGTACGCGACCAGCGCGGCCCGGACGTGCCCTTCCCGGCGCATCCCTCGGAACGGCGGATCCGGCTGGCCGGCAGCCAGATGCGGATCGGCCGCCGGAGCGCCACCCGCGAGCTCAAGCCGGAGATCGACCTGGCCGAGCAGCCCGTCGACCCGGGCGTCAGCCGCCTGCACGCGATCCTGCACGCCGCGGCCGACGGAACCTGGTCGATCCTCGACCCCGGATCGGCCAACGGCACCCAGCTGAACGGCCGTGAGATACCAGCGGGGGAGAAGATTCCCCTGCACGAGGGAGACCGGATCAACCTGGGAGCATGGACCGTCATCAGCATGCACCGGGCCTAGGCGCTCCCGCCGGCGGGCGGCTCCGATCCCGTCTACCGCGCATCCTCTGGTATTAACTAACCAGACGCACTGATTGTCAGTGCGACGGGAGCGGTTTTGGCGGTCGGCCTATGACAGCGAGCGTCGGCGTAAAACCCGGCCAGCATGCTCTGGCGCCACGGGGGCGCGGTGCCGGGTGGCGTTCTCGCCTGGACGGGGCGGCCACGCCGACCCGGCTCGGGCTGCTGCTCGCCGTGCTGGTCCTGTTCAGCCTGGCCTGGGGGGTGCTGGCCGGGCTGACGGCCGCCCAGCACGCGGCGGCGGCCGCCGACGTGGTCGCGGTGAGCGAGCCGCTGAGCCTGGACGCGGAGCAGATCTACACCAGCCTGTCCGACGCCGGCGCCACCGAGGCCAGCGCGTTCCTGGCCGGCGGCCTGGAGCCCGCGACGGCCCGGCAGCACTACCAGGCGGACATCACCCAGGCGGCGATCAAGATCGAGGCGGCCAGCGCGCTGGTCGGCTCGTCCGCCGCCCGGACCCGGCTGCCGGGGCAACTGGCCAACCGGGAGGCCGCGGCCGGGGTGGCCATCGGGGACGACCTGGCCATCTTGTCCGGGCAGCTGCCGGCCTACGCCGACGAGGTGGGCACCGCCCGGGCCGACAACCGGCTGGGCCTGCCACTGGGCGCGGCCTACCTGCGAGAAGCCTCGAACCTGCTGCGCAACACGCTGCTGCCGGCCGCGGGCGACATCTACACCCGGGAGAGCGCGCTGCTGACCGCGTCCAGCGCGCAGGCGACCGGGCTGCCGCTCGTCGTGATCACCGTGCTGGCGGGCCTGGGCATCGGCTACGTGCTGTTCCGGTCGTCGCGGTGGCTGGCCCGGCACACGCACCGGATGGTCAACTACGGGCTGCTGCTGGCCGCCCTGGCCGGGCTGGTCTCACTGATCTGGCTGGCCGGCGCCTTCACGCTGGGCCGGGCCGACCTGCTGCACGCCCAGCAGCAGGGCTCCGTCCCGGCCCAGGCCTTCGCCCGGGCCGAGGTAGTGGCGCTGCAGGCCCATGCGGACGAGAGCCTCACGCTGATCGACAACAGCGGCGAGGACTCCTATCAGGACGACTTCGTGACCGAGCAGAAGCTCCTCGGGCCCGGGCCGGGCACGCTGCTGGCCGCGACCGGAAGCAGCCAGGCCGCGGCGCAGGCCCAGACCTGGTTCCAGGCGCACAAGGCGCTCCGGGCCCAGGACGACGGCGGGAACCACAAGGGCGCCGTGACGTCGGCCCAGACCGGCGCGGCCGCCCAGGCGTTCAGGCAGCTGTCCGCGACCCTCAGCGAGGGGATCACCACGCATCAGGCCACCTTCGACTCCAGCGCCCGCAGCGGCCGGGACGCGTTCACCGGGCTGGCCATCGGCATGGTCGTGGCGGCGCTGGTGATGGTGGCCGGCTGCGCCTGGGGCCTGACCCGCCGGCTCGCGGAGTACCGGTGAACGCGCGGCGGCGCCCCTGGCGGGCGCTCGCGGCGGTGCTCACCGCGTCCGGGCTGGCGCTCGGCGCCGCGGCGGCCGCTGCCGCGCCCGGTCAGCCGGACACGAGCCAGCTGGCTACCACCCGGGCAGTCCGCGCGCCCGCCGCGGGTAATGCCGCGGCCGCGTGCGACGCGAACGCGAGCAGCCTGCGGCCGTCCGGGCCGCCGCAGGTGACGTCCGGCTCGTTCATGGCGAAGGTCCGTGCCCGCGGCTACCTCATCGCGGGCGTGGACCAGAGCACCTATCACTTCGGTTTCCTCAACCCCCTCACCAACCAGATCGAGGGCTTCGACATCGACGTGATCCGGGCGGTGGCCAAGGCCATCTTCGGCAATTCGAACGCGTCCACGATCCACTACAAGGCGATCTCCGACGCCCAGCGGATCCCGGACATCCTCTCGGGCACGGTGGACATCGTGGCGCACACGATGACCATCACCTGCGACCGGCTGAAGCAAGTCGACTTCTCCGCCGTCTACTTCGAGGCGCACCAGAAGGTCCTGGTGCTGAACAATTCCACCGCGGCCAGCCTGGCCCGCCTGCACGGCCAGAAGGTGTGCGCCACCACGGGATCGGACTCCGTTAACCAGATCGAGGCGGCCCACGCCACGGCGGTCCAGGTGCCGTATTGGACCGACTGCCTGGTCCTGCTGCAGCAGGGCACCGTGGCGGCGGTCTCCACCGACGACTCGATCCTGGACGGCCTGGCCGCGCAGGACCCGTACACCAAGCTGATCGGGGGCCCGCTCACCCAGGAGCCCTACGGCCTGGCGATCTCCAAGCAGCACCCGGAGTTCGTCCGCTTCGTGAACGCGGTCCTCCAGCAGTACGAATCGGACGGCCAGTGGAAGGCCAGCTACCAGCACTGGCTCGGCCCGCCGCAAGCGCCGCCGCCGCTCCGGTACGCGAGCTGACGCGATGACGAGCCAGACGGGGGCGCGGACGAGGGGAGCGCGGTGGCGATGAGCACCTGCACCAGCTGCGGCGGGACGATCGAGGACGGGTACTGCAACGTCTGCGGCCTGGCCGCCGCCCCGGCGGCCGTGCCCTCCGCGTCCGGCCCAGCCGCGTCCGGCTCGGCCGGCTCCGGGTCGGCCGGCTCCGGGTCAGGCGGCTCCGCCGGATCGGGTACCGCGGGCAGCCGCCGGACCTCGGGCACCCGCGGATCCCGGCGGACCAGCGGCCGGTCGGCCCGCGGCCGGCTCGGTGCGGGCCTGGTCGAGATCCCGCCGGTGGCCTACCGCGACCCGGCCAGCGCCATCCTCGCCAACCCGCAGGTGCCGGAGAACCGGCGTTTCTGTGCCAACTGCGAGCAGCCGGTCGGCCGCGGCCGGGACGGCCGCCCCGGGATGACCGAGGGTTTCTGCCGCAACTGCGGTACGAGGTACTCGTTCAGCCCGAAGCTGGATCCCGGCGACGTGGTCGCCGGGCAGTACGAGGTGCTCGGCTGCCTCGCCTTCGGCGGGCTCGGCTGGATCTACCTGGCCCGCGACCATAACGTCAGCGACCGCTGGGTGGTGCTCAAGGGCCTGCTGAACACCGGTGATGCCGACGCGATGGCGGCCGCGGTCGCCGAGCGGCAGTTCCTGGCCCAGGTGGAGCACCCGAACATTGTCCGGATCTACAACTTCGTCCAGCATGCGGACCGGCAGACGGGGGAGTCGGCCGGGTACATCGTGATGGAGTACGTCGGGGGCAAGTCGCTGAAGCAGATCCTGCAGGACGCGCGGCTGTCCGGCGGTTCGGTGCCGGTGGCGCATGCGATCGCGTACGCGATCGAGGTGCTGCCCGCGCTGGGGTACCTGCATGACCGGGGGCTGGTGTACTGCGACTTCAAGCCGGACAACGTGATCCAGACCGAGGAGCAGCTCAAGCTCATCGACATGGGCGGTGTCCGCGGGGTCGACAGCGAAGGCCCGATCTACGGGACCGTCGGCTACCAGGCGCCCGAGATCGGCACCGAGGGACCGTCGGTGCCGTCGGACCTGTTCACCGTCGCGCGGGCGCTGGCCGTGCTCACCTTCGAGTTCAAGGGCTACCAGAGCACCTACAAGTTCACCCTGCCGGACGGGGTACCGGTGCTCGAGCAGCAGGAGTCCTTCGCCCGGCTGCTGCGGCGGGCCACCGACCAGGACCCGGACCGCCGGTTCGCCTCTGCCGGCGAGATGGCCGAGCAGCTCACCGGGGTGCTGCGCGAGGTGCTCGCGGTCGCCGACGGCACCCCGAGGCCCGCCTTCTCCACCGTGTTCAGCCCTGAACTCCAGGCGATAGGAACTCAGCTAGCCGGGGGGGACGACCCCCCCGTGACCTCCCCCGATCACGGGGGGGCTGCCCGCCCCCCCGTACCCCCCGGGGGAGGGGGCCGCTTCGCGGACCCCCCCAGGGCCACGGAGATCATCGCGGGGATCCCGATGCCGCAGGTGGACCGGGCCGATCCGGCGGCCGGCTACCTGGCCACGCTGGCCGGGCTCGACTCCGGCCCGCGGGCGGCCGCGCTGGCCGCCGCCGTCTCCGGCGACGTGAGCGTGCCGGCCGAGGTGGCGGCGTCCGCCGAGACGCGGCTGGCGCTGGCCCGCGCCGAGCTCGACGCCGGCGACTACGTCGGCGCGGGCGGCACGCTCGCCGACCTAGCCGCCGGGGATCCGTCCGACTGGCGGATCGCCTGGACCGACGGCCTGCGACGGCTGGCGACCGGCGACGCGGGTGCCGCGGGCGGCGCGTTCAGCTCCGTCTACGACGAGCTGCCCGGCGAGCTCGCGCCCAAGCTCGCGCTGGCGTTCGCGGCCGAAGCCGCCGGGGACGGCGCGTTGGCCGGCCGGTATTTCAAGCTCGTCTGGACCGTGGACCGGTCCTGCATCAGCGCGGCGTTCGGCCTGGCCCGGGCCTGCCTGGCGGCCGGCGACCGGTCGAGCGCGATCGCGGCGCTCGCCGGGGTGCCCGAGACCTCCAGCTATCACGCGGCGGCGCAGATCGCCGCGGTCCGGATCCTGGTCTCACCGGGGGTGACCGGCGATGACCTGCACCAGGCCGGCGGCCGGCTGAGCCGGCTGACCGTGGACGAGGCGCGCCGCCAGCAGCTCACCGTGGAGATCCTGCGGGCCGCGCTGGGCTGGGCCAGCGCGGACCGTCCGGCCGTGACCGGGCAGGCCGCGGGCCCCGGGCGGACGGCCGGTTCCGGCCGGGGCGGTTCCGGTGACGGCCTGATCCTCGGCTGCGAGCCGAACGAGCGCTCGCTGCGGTTCGGCCTGGAAGCCGGCTACCGGGCGCTGGCGCGGCTGACATCGGACCGCGCCCGCCGGATCACGCTGGTCGACATGGCCAACGCGGTCCGGCCGAAGACCTGGTCATGACCGGCCGGCCCGGACGGCGAGGCGAGGACACCCGGTGAACCCCAAGTCGTTGGTTTGCGTTAACCCCAGGGAGTCCCCGAGTGCGGGCAAAATAGGGAACGTCATGGTTCGTCGGTTCCGATGACGGGGAGCGACATGGCGGATCGGCAATGACGGCCACGGTAACCAGGGGCGGTCCCGCGGCCGGGAACGCGACCGGGAACGCGACCGGGACCGGAGCGCCCGCCGGCCGGGCGGTCTGGCGGCGCCGGCCCGGGTTCCCGCGCGCCTCGACCACGCCGGGTAAGGTCCGGCTGACCCGGGCGGCCCTGGTCCTCGCCTGCGTGGCCTGGGGCGCCCTGGCCGCGCTGACGGTCGACCAGCACGCGTCCGCGGCGAGCGAGGCGGCCGTCACCAGCGAGCCGCTCAGCCTCGCCGCCCAGCAGATGTACCAGTCGCTCGCCGACGCGGACGTGACCGCCTCCACCGGATACCTGTACGGGCGTACCCCGCCGTTCGCCTACCGGCAGCGTTACCAGCGGGACATCACGGCAGGCTGCGCCTGGGGGCTGTCCCGGCGGCTGGCGGAGTACCGATGAACGTACCGGCGATGGGCAAGGAGCAGGCCGGGGCCGCGGTCAAGGCCGCGGTCGCCGAGCGTGACGCGATCCAGGCTAACCTGCTCGAGCTGGACTCCAGCTTCGGCAAGCAGCTGCTGGCCGGGGCCGAGCTCACCGGGGAGACCAGGCGGCGCTGGGACGCGACAGCGGCCACGCTGGCCATCTTGTGGCAGGTCTACGAGGCCTACTCGGCCGTGGTCGACCAGGCCGCCGAGGCGGTGGCCAGGCACCTCGGCCCGCGTGAGCTCACTGCGCTCACCGCGTTGCTGACCGGGCGCTCGGTGCAGCTGGCCTCGGGTCCCGCCCCGCTGGCCGGCCGTGACCTGGCCGACCCCGGCCGCGAGGACCTGACCCTGGCGACCGCGGTGGCCCGGATGCGGGGCGCCTTCAGCTCCGTCACCGAGGTCACCTCCGCCGCCGAGCATGTGTGGACCGAGGTCGCGGGCCGCCTGGACACGGCCGGGGCCGAGCTGGCCCGGGTGACGCCGCTGTCCGCCGCGCTCGGCGACGAGGCGCTGACCGGCAACCTGGCCGCCGCCCAGGGCAAGCTGGCCCGGATGCGCGACACGCTGAACTCCGACCCGCTGGCGCTGTGGCACGGCGGCGCGGTCGACACTTCGGGGGCGGACCGCCTGCAGGAGCGCATCGCGGCCGCCGTGGCCCGGGCCGATGAGCTGATCCAGCTGCGCAACGAGGCCCGTCAGCGCGTCGACGACGCCCGGACGGCCGCGGCCGCGGCCCGCTCCGCCCGCGACGACGCCGTCGCCGCCTGGCAGCGAGCCGCGGCGAAGATCGCCGCCGGGGCCCTGCCGCCGCCGCCCGCCGAGCTGGCCGACCTGTCGGCCCGGCTGGCCGGCCTGGGGCCGCTGCTGGACGCCGGACGGTGGCCGCGCCTCGCGTCCGAGCTGGACCTGCTCGACCGCGAGCTGGCCGCCGCGACGGCGCGCTTCCATGAGGCCGAACGGGCTTCGGTAGCCGCCCTGGCCAAGCGCGACGAGCTGCGCGGGCTCCTCGGCGCCTACAAGGCCAAGGCCGCCCGGCTCGGCGCGGTCGAAGATGCGGCCCTGGCCGAACGCTACGACCGGGCCCGCGACCTGCTCTGGACCGCGCCCTGTGACCTGACCGCGGCCGAGGCCGCGGTGGCCGGGTACCAGCAGGCGGTACTGGGGGTGCAGCCGAGGTGAGGTGTACCCAGCCCGGCTGCGGCGGGACCATCCAGGACGGTTACCGCGACACCGGCGGGCTGGCCGCAGCCACCCCGCCGGTTCCGCCGGCCCCGCCGGTGCCGTCGGTTCCCTCCGGTTCGGCGGGTACGGCCTCGGGGCCGTTCTCCGGCAGCCCGAGCTCACGGTCCAGGTCCCGGCGGACCAGCGGCCGGTCGGCCCGCGGCCGGCTCGGTGCGGGCCTGGTCGAGATCCTGCCGGTACCCTCCCGCGACCCGGCCAGCGCGGTGCTCGCCGACCCGCGGGTGCCGGAGAACAAGCGGTTCTGCAGCGGATGCGACCAGCCGGCCGGCCGGGACCGGGACGGGCGCCCCGGGATGACCGAGGGTTTCTGCCGCAACTGCGGTGCCAGGTTCTCGTTCAGCCCGAAGCTGGCGGCGGGCGAGCTCGTCGCCGGGCAGTACGAGGTGCTCGGCTGCCTGGCGCACGGCGGGCTCGGCTGGATCTACCTGGCCCGCGACCGCAACGTCAGTGGCCGCTGGGTGGTGCTCAAGGGCCTGCTGAACACCGGTGACGCCGATGCGCTGGCCGCGGCCGTGGCCGAGCGGCAGTTCCTGGCCGAGGTCGAGCACCCGAACATCGTCCGGATCTACAACTTCGTCCAGCATGCGGACCGGCAGACGGGCGAGCCGGCCGGGTACATCGTGATGGAGTACGTGGGCGGGAAATCCCTGAAGCAGATCCTGCAGGACATGCGCGCTTCGGGTGGCTCGGTGCCGGTGGCGCATGCGATCGCGTACGCGATCGAGGTGCTGCCCGCGCTGGGGTACCTGCATGACCGGGGGCTGGTGTGCTGCGACTTCAAGCCGGACAACGTGATCCAGACCGAGGAGCAGCTCAAGCTCATCGACATGGGCGCCGTGCGGCGGATCGACAGCGACGAGCCGATCTACGGGACCGTCGGCTACCAGGCGCCCGAGATCGAGACCGACGGTCCCTCGGTCAGCTCCGACCTGTACACCGTGGGCCGGGCGCTGGCCGTGCTCAGCTTCGAGTTCAAGGGCTTCCAGCGGCGCTTCAAGGACAGCCTGCCGGACGCGGTACCGGTGCTTGCGCAGCATGAATCCTTCGCCCGGCTGCTCGCCCGGGCCACCCACCGCGATCCCGGCCGCCGGTTTGCCTCCGCCGGCGAGATGGCCGAGCAGCTCACCGGGGTGCTGCGCGAAGTGCTCGCGCTCGCCGACGGCGCGCCCAGGCCCGCCTTCTCTGCCACATTCAGTCCTGAGGTCGAGGTGGTCGGAGCAAGCGCGGGCGGGACCGTCCAGGCCCTCGCCGTGCCCTCCCCGGCCGAGGTCGTGGCGGGGCTGCCGCTGCCGCTGGTGGAGCGGGCCGACCCGGCCGCGGGCTACCTGGCCACGTTCGCCGGGCTCAGCCCGGAACAGCGGATCGCCGCGCTGACCCTGGCCGTCACCGGCGACCCGTCGATCCCGGCGCCGGTCACCGAGTCGGCCGAGACCCGGCTGGCCCTGATCCGGGCCAGGATCGACGCGGGCGACTACGACGGCGCGGCGAGCCTGCTCGCCGACCTCGCCGGCCGGGACCCGTCCGACTGGCGGCTCGCCTGGTATCACGGGCTGCGCAACCTGTCCCTGGACGCCGATGCGCGGGACACGTTCAACGCCGTGTACAGCGAACTGCCCGGTGAGGTGGCGCCCAAGCTGGCACTGGCGTTCGCGGCCGAGGCGGCCGGCGACCCGGCTACCGCCGGGCATTACTTCCGCCTGGTCTGGGCGGTCGACCGGTCCTGCGTCAGCGCCGCGTTCGGCCTGGCCCGGGCCTGCCTGGCGGCCGGCGACCGGCCCGGCGCCATCGCCGCCCTGGCCGCCGTGCCGGGCACGTCCAGCCATCACGCGGCCGCGCAGATCGCCGCGGTCCGGATCCTGGTCGCCCGCGACCCCGGTCAGGGGACCCAGGTCTCCGGCGATGACCTGCGGCAGGCGGACGGGCGGCTCGGCCAGCTGGGCGTGGACGACCTGCGCCGGGAGCAGCTCACGGTCGAGATCCTGCGGGCCGCGCTGGACTGGTGCGGCACCGGCCAGCCGACCGGAAAGAGCCCGATCCTGGGATGCGAGCCGAACGCCCGGGCCCTGCGATTCGGGCTCGAGCGGAGCTACCGGGCGCTGGCCCGGTTGACCCCGGATGAGGACCGCAGGATAGAACTTGTCGACATGGCGAACGCAATACGGCCCCGGACGCTGACATGACGGCCTATCCCCTGGATGATGGCCTGATGCACGATGGCAATACGGGAGTCACCTGCCCCAGCTGCGGCGGCCGGACCAGCGCCGCGGACAGCTTCTGCGAGTCCTGCGGGACCGAGCTCGCTCCGCCCGTCAGCAGCGCCGGACCGCCCGGGTATTCCGCGCAGTGCCCGGTGTGCTCGCTCGACGAATCAGCCCCGGCCGGCGCGATCAGCGCCGAGGGCTACTGCGAGTCGTGCGGACGCAAGGTGCCGTCCGGCCGTGACCACGTGGAGCTCAACCTGGAGCTGCTGGCCGGGGTCACCGACCGGGGCCTGCGACATCCGCGCAACGAGGACGCGATGGCCCTGGCCACCACGGAGACCCCGGACGGACCGGTCGCGGTCGCGGTGGTCTGCGACGGGGTCTCCTCCTCGCCCAATCCGGAAGACGCGTCGCTGACCGGAGCGCAGGCGGCGGTGCGGATGCTGCTCAGCTCGATCAGGCGCGGGGACCCGCCGGACGAGGCCTCCCGGGCCGCGGTGCGCCAGGCCCACGAGGCCATGGCCATCCTGGGCACGCCGTCCCGGGCCCCGTCGGCGACCTATGTGTCCGTGATCGTCGCCGCGGACGCGGTCACGATCTGCTGGCTGGGTGACAGCCGCGCTTACTGGCTGGCCACCGAGTCGGATTCCGCCAGGCTGACCAGGGACGACTCGCTCGCCGAGGAACTGATCGCCGACGGGGAGATGACCGAGGCGCAGGCCATGGCCTCCCCGCAGGCCCACGTGATCACGCGCTGGCTCGGCGCCGACGTGGTCACGCCGCAGCCGCACGTCGAGCGGTTCACCCCGCCCGGCCGCGGGGTCGTGCTGGTCTGCTCGGACGGCCTGTGGAACTACCAGTCCGACGCGGCGGCCCTGGCGGAGCTCGCGCTCCCGGAAGCGTTCAACGACCCGTCCAGCGCCGCCGACGCGCTGCTGAAATTCGCCCTGGACGCCGGCGGCATGGACAACATCACCATCGTGCTGGTCCCGGTCCCGTTCGTGCGCCCGGCGCCGTTACCAAGGAGAGTCCGCCATGACCGATTCCGGCTTCACCGTCGACGTCGACCAGAACCAGTACCTGCCTGAGGGCGGCCGCGACGTGAGCGCCGTCGTCACCGTGATGTCCGGGGCGGATGTCGCGGTCGCGGCTCCTGGCGGCGGCGCGGGCAGTGCCGAGATCATCATCATCGACTGCTCCGGGTCGATGGACTACCCGCCGACCAAGATGTCCCAGGCGCGGGCGGCCACCGCCGCCGCGATCGACGTGGTCCGCGACGGCGTGGGGTTCGCGGTCGTGGCGGGCACCAGCACCGCCTGGCCGGTCTTCCCGCCCGACGGGAGCATGGCGGTCGCCAGCGCGGCGTCCCGGGCCGCGGCAAAGCAGGCGGTGGGCGCGCTGCGCGCGAACGGCGGCACCGCGATCGGCAAGTGGCTGGGCCTGGCCCGGCAGATCTTCGCGGGCTACCCGGCGCAGCTGCGGCACGCCATCTTGCTCACCGACGGCAAGAACCAGCACGAGACGCCCGAGCAGCTCGTGGCCGAGCTGGGCCAGTGCGAGGGCATGTTCAGCTGCGACTGCCGCGGCGTGGGAACCGACTGGGAGGTTCGCGAGCTGCGCACGGTCTCCAGCGCGCTGCTCGGCACGGTCGACATCGTGCCCGACCCGGCCGGGCTGGCCGCCGATTTCGCGGCCATGATGGAGAACGCCATGGGCAAGCAGGTTGCCGACGTGTCGCTGCGGGTGTGGACGCCGCAGACCGCCACGCTCAAGTTCGTGAAGCAGGTAGCACCGGCGGTCGAGGACCTGACGAGCCGACGCACCCAGGTCAATCCGCAGGCGGCCGATTTCCCGACCGGAGCGTGGGGACCGGGGGAGAACCGGGATTACCACGTCGGCGTCGAGGTCGCCGCGGCGGGCCTCGGCCAGGAAATGCTGGCCGCGCGGATCAGCCTGATGGCCGGGACCGAGGTCCTCGGGCAGGGCCTGGTCCGCGCGATCTGGACCGATGACGAGGCGCTCTCCACCAAGATCAACGGGCGGGTGGCGCATTACACTGGCCAGGCCGAGCTCGCCGACGCCATCCAGGAGGGCCTGGAGGCGCGCAAGCAGGGTGACGAGGAGACCGCGACGGCCAAGCTCGGCCGGGCCGTGGCGCTGGCCCACCAGTCAGGTAACGAGGACACGGCCAAGCTGCTGGCCAAGGTGGTAGACGTGGTCGATGTGGAGGCCGGGACGGTCCGGCTGAAGAAGAAGGTCGAAGACGCCGACGAAATGGCCCTGGACACCCGGTCAACGAAGACAGTCCGGGTAAAGAAGTAGCGAGCGGGGGAGGAGGCGGCGATGGCGGTATGTCCGAACGGGCACGATTCGGTTAGCGACGATTTCTGCGACCTCTGCGGCATGCGCATCGCCAGCCCGGCGGCCGGCCCGCCGCCCTCAGCCAGCGGTCGCGGGCCCTCCGGGGGCCCGGCCGGCGGCTGGCCCGCCCCGGCTCCCGGCGCCGTCTCGGCCGACGAGCCCTGCCCCAATTGCGGCACCCCGAGGACCGGCCAGTTCTGCGAGGCCTGCGGGTATAACTTCGCCGCCCCCCGTCTCCCCTCCGGCCCGCCGCCGCCCGCTCCCGCCCCGGTCCGCACGGGCGGCTACAGCCAGCCGACCCCGGCCCCCGGACCTGGTACCGGGGGGTACAGCCAGCCGGCCCCGGCGCCCGGGCCTGGCACCGGCGGGTACAGCTGGAGCCAGCCGGCCCCGTCGGCCCCCTCGCGCCCGTCCGCCGCTCCTCCTCCCGCCGCTACCCTCCCGCCGCCCGCGAGGGAACCCGCCCCGGGCGGCCCGCCGGTGTCCTCGTTCCCGTACCCGCAGGCCACCTGGACCGCGATCGTCGGCGCGGACCACGCCTACTACGAGCGGGTGCAGGCCGTGACCGGGCCGGAAGGCGCGGCCGTCACGTTCCCCGCCTACTACGCCGAACGCCGCTTCCAGCTCGTCGGGAACCAGATGCGGATCGGCCGGCGCAGCGTGTCCCGCGGCCTGGCGCCGGAGATCGACCTGACCGGCCCGCCCGCCGATCCGGGCATCAGCCGCCTGCACGCGGTGCTGATCGGGATGCCGGACGGGAACTGGGCCGTACTCGATCCCGGCTCGGCCAACGGCACGCTGGTCAACGGCTCGGAGATAGGGGTGGGGGACCAGGTTCCCCTCCATGATGGCGACCGGATCAACCTCGGCGCGTGGACGGCGATCACCGTGCACCGCGGGTTAAGAAATTCTGAACCCGCAGGAGGGCGCGGGCATGTCACGACCGACGATCCCAGGCACTAACGTATGCACATGATCACCAACCCGTCGTCGCGAGATCATGCCGAGGTCGACCTCGGTCCCGCGGCTGGCGTCAGCGACCGGGGCCTCCGGCATCACCGCAACGAGGACGCGATGGCCCTGGCCGCCGAGCAGGCGCCAGACGGTCCGGCGGTGGTGGCCGTGGTCTGTGATGGCGTCTCTTCCTCAGCTCGCCCCGACCAGGCGTCCCTGGTCTCCGCCGAGGCCGCGCTGCCGGTCCTGGTGGCCGCCGTGCGGGCGGGCGACGATCTCGGCGAGGCCTCGCTGGCCTCGGTCGCGGCCGCGCGCCAGGCGGTAGCCGACCTGCAGGGACCCGGGGGCGACACGTCGGCGACGACGTTCGTGTCCGCGGTGGCGCGCGGCTACGAGGTGACCTTGTGCTGGCTGGGCGACAGCCGTGCGTACTGGCTGGCCGAGTCGGCGGCCGAGTCCCGGCTGCTCACCCGCGACGATTCGGTGGCCGGGGGGATGATCGCGGCCGGCCTGGCGGACGAGGCCGCCGCGATGGCCTCGCCGCACGCCCACGTGCTGACCCGCTGGCTGGGCGGCGAGGAAGCGGACCTGGCCAACGACCCGGAGCGCGCGGCGCACGTCGAGCGGTACACCCCGCCCGGGGCCGGGGCCCTGCTCATCTGCTCGGACGGCCTGTGGAACTACCGTTCCGAGCCCGCCCAGCTCGCCGCGCTCGCGCTGCCCAAGGCGCTGACCGACCCGCTCGGCGCCGCCGCCGACATGGTGAAGTTCGCGATCGACGCCGGCGGCGCCGACAACATCACCGTCGTGCTGATTCCCTACCTCGGCCCCGAACCCGACTAACCAGCCATACGTCATCATTGCGGGTGAAAACGTCCACCTCGCCGTGGCTGTCTCGCAAACCGGTGTTAACGCTAACAAAACGGGCGGCCGCACGACAGGCAGCTGCCCGTCAAGTGACATCTGGGTGAACTCTGGCGGACGCGCAGATGACTATCGCTTGACTGTTCTTTCCGGAGTCTCGACAGCAAGTTCCCTGGTAGAGACGCTATTTGCGTGGGAAACGACGCAATCCTCGTGCTGGTGGTCATCACGGCTCTCGCCTTTGACTTCACCAATGGCTTCCATGACACAGGCAATGCCATGGCAACCTCGATCGCGACCGGGGCACTACCTCCCAGGGTCGCCGTCGCGCTTTCGGGCGTACTCAACCTGATCGGCGCGTTCCTCTCGCTGGCCGTAGCGGCCACGATCGCGAGCGGCCTCGTCGATACCAAGGTGGTGACGCTGACCGTGGTCGCCGCCGGCCTGACCGGCGGGATCATCTGGAACCTGGTCACCTGGCTGTTCGGCATCCCGTCGAGTTCGTCGCACGCCCTCATCGGCGGCGTGATCGGCTCGACGCTGGCGGCGGCGGGCGGCAGTTCGGTGCTGTGGCACGGCCTGGTCTCGAAGGTCGTCCTGCCCGCCGTCCTGTCGCCGGTCATCGCCTGCCTGGTCGCCGCGGCCGGTACCTGGCTGCTCTACCGGATCAGCCGGAACCTGACGCGCGGAGCCCGCAACCACGGCTTCCGGATCGGCCAGATCGGGTCGGCCTGCATGGTGTCGCTGGCGCACGGCACCAACGACGCACAGAAGACGATGGGGGTCATCACGCTGGCCCTGATCGCCAACGGCACGCTGGCTTCGGGGTCCAACGCCCCGTTCTGGGTCGTCCTGGCCTGCGCGCTGGCCATCAGCATCGGCACCTACCTGGGCGGCTGGCGGGTCATCCGCACCCTGGGCAAGGGCCTGGTGGAGATCGAGTCGCCGCAGGGCATGGCGGCTGAGTCCTCCTCGGCCGCGATCATCTTGCTGTCGGCCAGCTTCGGCTACTCGCTGTCGACCACGCACGTCGCCACCGGGTCGATCATCGGCACCGGGCTTGGCAAGAAGGGGGCCGACGTCCGCTGGAACGTGGCCAGCCGGATGGCCACCGCGTGGGTGTTCACCCTGCCTGCCGCCGGGCTCGTCGGCGCCGGAGCCTACGAGCTCGCCCACGGCATCGGCGGCAGCGCCGGCGTCATCATCGACCTGATCGTCCTGGTCGCGCTCTCCGGCGTCATCTACTGGCGCTCCCGGGCCACCAAGGTCGACCCCAGCAACGTCAACGACGAATGGACCGGCGGGGTCGCTCCCAAGGTTCCCGAGCCCGCTGTAGCGGCCTGAACGACAGGGAAGCAGAACACAATGTCCTGGATCAACCTTTCCGCCCTCTGGAAGATCGTGGTGTTCGGCCTGCTCGCCGGAGCCGGCCTGCCCGCGCTGTTCGCCGTCGGGCTGCGGTCCCTGGCCATGCCGGGCGCCCGCGTGCAGACCGCGGGCGCCGACTCCGATCACGTCTACGGCGGCAACGTCCTGGGCGCGGTCATCGCCGCGATCTGTTTCCTGATCATCCTGGCCGCCATCGGCTGGGGTATCTACGAGGTCTACCAGATCGGCCACCCGGCCCCCGCCAAGCACTAACCGGCGGACGGGCCCGGCCCGACTCCGCGGTTACCTCATCGAGAGGTTCAGAACATGCCGCTGCCACCTTTCCTCGCCTCAGTTATCAACTGGGTGCGGGCGGGCTATCCCGAAGGCGTGCCCGACGTCGACTACATTCCGCTCTTCGCCCTGCTCGGCAGCCAGCTGAGCGAAGCCGACGTGCACGCGATCGCGCTGGAGCTGGAGAACGAGAGCAACCCGGAATCGGCCGACGCGATCAAGAAGGCCATCGCCTCGGTCACCGACCACCAGGCGAGCGACGCCGACGTGGGCCGGGTGCGCTCCCGCCTGGCCGCCGGCGGCTGGCCGCTGGCCAAGCCCGAGCACTTCGACGCGTCCCACTGGCCCTAACCCACCTGGTCACCAGCCGAACCACGATCGAGCCGGCCGCTACCCAGCCCAACCGCTGGGCGGCGGCCGGCTCGGCATTTCCCACGAGTGATGAGCCCCCGCGGGTGACGAGTCCCCGCGGGGGACGAGGTCCCACCGATGTCAAGCCCTCGCGGGTCGTGAGGTTCCGCGCGCTGGCACGCCCCTCGCATTCCTGTCCCCGGTATCCGCATCCGCACCACGATCCCCGCCCGCCACACAGCCCCGCTCCCGGCTACGACATCGATGCTCCATCGATGTCGCGGGGACGCACTGCCAGGAATTTAAGGGGGGTCGTTTGCGGGGTGTGCGGGTTGTTTCGGCTGGTCAGTGGTGTTTTGTGCGGGTCGGCTGGGTGGTGTGATGGTGACGGTGTAGCTGGCGTGCTGTGCTAGGGGGCCGGGGCGGCGCCGCGGTCTGGAGGGAGAGCGGGTGTTCCTGGCGGCGCGCGGCCAGATGCGGCCCTCGCGCAGGGGGATCAGGGCGGCCAGCATCTCGGTCTCGGCGGCATCCAGGGCCTCGTCGAGGCCGGCGGGGCTGGTGCCCGGGGTCCGCTCGGCGGCGTCGCGGGCGGTGGTGAAGGAGATCCGGGCGGGGTCGATGCCGTCGCGGGCGGCGGCGCGGGTGATCAGGGTGCGCAGGGCCTGGTAGATGGCCAGGTAGGCCCATAGTTCCTGGCGGGCCAGTTCCGGGGTGCGGCCGCGGAGGAGCCGGCCGGGGCCGCGCAGGGTGGTCTTGAGCTCGGCGAACCCGGTCTCGATGGTCTAATCACAAATGGCAAGTTCTGCTGTGTGCGGCGGGTGCGGCTGAGCTTGTCCTGGTCGCGGCGGCCGCTGCGGTTGCGGGCATCTTTCCTGCGTAGTGATGTCGGCGTGCCAGGAGAGCCTGATGACCCGGACCCGGATGTGGACCGTCTGCCGCCAGTCCAGCCCGCGCCCTGATGGGGAGCGCCGGCAGGATCAGGCCTATCAGCTGCTGGTGCGGCTGGGGTACCGGGACGAAGCGGGCTGCCTGGCGCTGATCAGCGAGGAGGTGCCCGATGCGGGCAGCGGTGTATGCGCGGGTGCCGGCCACCCGCCAAGCGCAGGCGCAGACGATCGAGCAGCAGCTTGACCGGCTGCGCGCGGCGGTCGCGGAACGCGGCTGGGAGCTGGATGACCAGCATGCCTACCGTGATGACGGGTATAGCGGCGCCCGCCTGGGGCGGCCGGGGCTGGACCGGCTGCGGGATCACGCGGCGCTGGCCGATCTGGATGCTGTCCTGGTGACGGCGCCGGACCGGCTGGCCCGGAACTACGTCCACCAGGTGCTGCTGATCGAGGAGCTGGCCGGGCACGGCTGCCGGGTGGAGTTCCTGGACCGGCCGATGAGCGATGACCCGCATGACCAGCTGCTGCTGCAGATCCGCGGGGCGGTGGCCGAGTACGAGCGGACGCTGATCACCGAGCGGATGCGGCGCGGGCGGCATGCCCGGCTGCGGGCGGGCACGCTGCTGCCGTGGACCCGGCCGCCGTTCGGCTACCGGCTCGATCCTGACCGGCCCCGGGACGCGGCCGCGATCCGGACCGAGCCCGGGGAGGCGGTGCTGGTGGCGCAGCTGTTCGGCTGGTACCTGGAGCCGCAGGCCACCTTGTATCAGCTCACCGTGCGGCTGGCCGGCCTGGGAGTGGCGTCCGCGATGGGCAAG
Organism: Streptosporangiaceae bacterium; assembly: GCA_025934635.1. Next base: position 42,656 of record JAICWX010000022.1, read on the forward strand.
CCGCGGTGGAACGTGGCCAGCCTCCGGGGCATCTTGCGGAACCCGGCCTATGCCGGCCGGGCCATGACCAACCGCACCCAGGTGGCCCCGGCCCGCCAGCGCCGATCGGCATTGCTGCCGGCCGGCCGGGGCGAGAGCCATGCCCCGCGGCCGGAACAGGACTGGATCGAGGTGCCGGTCCCGCAGATCGTCAGCGAGGAGACCTTCGCCCAGGTCCAGGCCAAGCTCGACGTCAACCAGCAAGGCGCGGCCCGCAACACCCGCCACGAGTACCTGCTGCGCGCGCTGGTCAGCTGCGGCGCGTGCCGGCTAGCGTGCACCGGCCGCCAGCCCGGCGCAGGCTACCGCTACTACCTGTGCCGCGGCCGCACCGACCCGCTGCGCGCGGCCGAGGGACGGCGCTGCGACGCCCGCTACATCCCCGCCGCCCAGCTGGACGAGCTGGTCTGGGCTGACCTGCGCGCGCTGCTAGCCGACCCCGCCCACGTCACCCGCGCGCTGACCCGGGCCCAGGGCGGCGCCTGGCGGCCCCAGGAACTCCAGGCCCGGCAGTCCGCTACCGGCCAGGCCCTGGGCCAGCTGGACCGCCAGCAGCAGCGGCTGCTGGACGCCTACCTCGCCGAGGTCATCACCCTGCCCGAGCTAGACCGCAAGCGCCAGGACCTGGACCGCCGCCGCGCCACGCTGCTCGCCCAGCAGCGCCAGCTGGACGCCGCCGCCCGGCAGCGGCTGGAACTCGGCGCCGTCGCCGACGGGATCGAGGCCTTCTGCCAGACCATCCGGGACGGCCTGGCCACCGCCACCTTCGAGCAACGGCGGCAACTCGCCGAGCTGCTCATCGACCGCGTCATCGTCACCGACGACGACGTCGAGATCCGCTACGTCCTCCCGATCACCCCCGACGGGCCGCACCGCCCTTTTTGCCAGTTGCGTAAAGACCATCTCGGCCGCCCACCGGCGGGCGTAGGCCGCGGCCAGCCCCGCGGCGGGGAAGGCCCGCCAGTCCAGGAGCGTGGTGATGAGCCGGTACCGCCCGGTCCGGGTGCTGCCGTCGCCGGCAATGACCTCCAGCCGGAACTCGATGGCCCGGACGGTCATGCCCGGCAGCGGCCCGGCCTGCGGGGGCAGCGTGCTGCCGCGGCGGCGGCGCTGCCCGTTCCTGCGGTTCCGGGCGTGCACCGCGGCCGGGTCGCTGACGTGCGCCAGGAAGGACCCGTCGGGCAGCTCCCGGATGACGGCCAGGTCCATCGAGGCCTTGACCCGCCACAGCAGGTCCGCCCCGGTCCCGGCGGCGGCGTGCCACAGCGCCCAGCTGTAGAAGTTCCGGTCCGCCAGCACCAGCATCCCGGCCCGCAGGTGCCCCAGCAGCTGCCCCGCCAGCGCCCGCTCCCCGGTCCCCTTCCCGCGGACCGGGCCGAAGACCGCGCCGAGCAGCCCCCGGGTCCCGCACGCGATCAGGATCACCAGCCGCAGCGCCGGGCCGGGCGGCTGCCCCCCGGCGGCGCCCGGCCGGCCGAACGCGGCCGCGTTCTCCGGGCTGTCCGCCGCTTCCACGGTGGTGCCGTCCACCGCGACCAGCAGCAGGCCGCCCAGGTGCGACCACGCCGCCCGGCCCGGCGACAGCGCCGAGCACAGCCGCCCGAACACCGACTCCAGCGGCTTCTCCCCGACCCGCCGCCGCACCCCGGTCAGCGCCGTCGTCGCCGGCGCCTGCCACCCCGCAGCGGCCAGCGCCCGCTCCAGGCCCCCGGTGACCTGCCGGATCACATCCGGATAGGGCCTGGCGGACAGCAGCGCGCAGTCCAGCACGAAATACACCCCCAGCCGGGACGGCAGCGACCGCAGCCGCATCTCCCACGCCAGCCCGTCCCCCACCGCCTCATCGACCAGCCCCGCCGGGATCACCCACGACAGCACCCCGAGCCCGGCCCGGGACAGGACCCGCCCCCGGGCTGACCCCCAGCCCCAGGACATGGCAGCATGAACACCCAACGAAGCTCCTTGCCAGACGACCGATCTCAGCAATCGCCGTTCTAGCGGGAGCTTCGTCCCATTTCACCCAGCCACGCTCACCAGCCACCCCCTTAAATTCCTGGCAGTGCGCGGGGACGGCATTGATGCTCCATCCATGCCGTTGCCTACGCCGCCCCGGAGCACGGTGGCGGGACGGCCGGGTGCTGGGGTGGGGAGCACGTGAGGTGAGTGAACCTCTGAGGCGCGAGCCCCGCCGGCGAGCTGTCCCATGCGAGGAAACGCGCTCTCCTCGGGGAGTCGTCTCAGTACTTGGGCCCGACGAACTCGTCGAGCCGCGCAACCGCCTCCCGCCGCGCCACCGAGATGGCGTTCGGCCGTGAGAAGCGCCACACCACCCCCAGTCGGTCCAGCGCCTCCCTGCACAACCGCAGAATGTCCCCCGACTCGTTGCTAAACAGATAGCGCGGATACTCATACCAGTGGTCGCCATTGGCGAGACGCGCTCGTACTCGGTTGATGCCGCGGTAACCGTCCGAGTGGAACAGCCCACGAGCAAAGTGCCCGGCATTTGCCACCACAATGGTGCGCTGCCAAGCTTGCAGCTTGATTTCGCGCAGGTGTTTCCTGCCCGGTCCGTGCTGCGGAAATAGGCAAGGCCAGTGCCGGGAAGTGCTGACCACTTCGGTGCAGCCCGGGTGCTGCTGGGTGAAGACCTTGTTGTGCGGCCGGACGGCGATCATGGCTCGCGCGCACTCCTGGATGAGCCCGGGCCAGGCGTCCGCGCACACGATGCGTAGCTTCCATACCTTCTTGTCCCTGGCCCCGGCCAGGCTGATGCAGCCATCCCCCAGGTAGAGACCGAGCAGGTAGGCGTAGTCGGCCTGCGGTTCAGGGAACACCGGGCTCGGCGCGCATCGCGGGCAGAAGGCGCGAGGATTGACGCTGACCGGATGGTCGCGCCAATCATGCAACGTCGCCCGCGATATGCCAGTCGACAAGCTGATACTGCGGAGGCTGATGCCTTGTTCCATGAGGGCCACCGCATTACGGCGTACGTCAGGACTGTACATAACAGCATCATGGCAGCAGGTACTGACATTCTTAGGGAATATAATTCCTGGTGCCCCGGGTGGGATTCGAACCCACACTGTGCGGGTTTTGAATCCGCTCGCTCTCCCGGTTGGCGTACCGGGGCCCAGTCGCCGCGTGGGGAGCGGCGCGAACCCAATCTACCGCGTCACGGTACGCTCGTGGGCATGAGTCAGAACCCGCTCCGTGTGGTCATCGCCGAGGACGAGGCGCTGATCCGCCTCGACCTCAAGGAGATGCTCGAGGAGGAGGGCTACTCCGTCGTCGCCGAGGCGGGCGACGGCGAGTCCGCCGTCGGGCATGTCACCACCCTGCGCCCGGACCTGGCCATCCTCGACATCAAGATGCCGATCCTGGACGGGATCTCCGCGGCCGAGCGGATCGCCGCCGAGCGGATCGCCCCGGTGGTCATCCTGACCGCCTTCTCCCAGCGCGAGCTGGTCGAGCGGGCCCGCGACGCGGGCGCGATGGCGTACCTGGTCAAGCCGTTCACCAAGGCCGACCTGGTGCCGGCCATCGAGATGGCGGTGAGCCGGTTCGCCGAGATCCGCGCGCTCGACGGCGAGATCGGCACGCTGCGCGAGCGGCTCGAGGTCCGCAAGCTGCTCGACCGGGCCAAGGGCCTGCTGCAGACCGACCACGGGCTGACCGAGCCCGAGGCCTTCCGCTGGATCCAGAAGACCTCCATGGACCGCCGCCTGACCATGCGCAAGGTCGCCGAGGCGGTCATCGAGGGCAGCCTGCGCGTCCCCGCGGAGACCCCGCAGCCCTGAGCCGGGCGCGCACAAAAACGCGAAACCCGGGGAGCCGTTGGTGCCGTGCCCGCCTTCCCCGGCCGACACGTTATCTACTAGAACCCCCCGGGCCCGCCATCACCACGTTAGCGACCCGCCGCCTCGTGGCGCAAAAGCGCCACCCGATCCGGGCACCAAGGCAGCCACCCGATCCGGGCACCGGCGTCAGGCCCCGGCCGCGACGCCCAGCGGGTCGGCGCCGTTCCCCGGCACCTGCTCCCTGATCAGGCAGGTCAGCCGCGACGTGCACACCCGGCGGCCGGCCGAGTCCGAGATGACGATGTCGTAGGTGGCCAGCGTCCGGCCGCCGTGCGCCAGCGTGGCGACCGCGGTGACCTCGCCGTCGCGGGCGCTGCGGTGGTGCGTCGCGCTGATCTCGATGCCGACCACCGCGCCCCGAAGGCCGGCGTGCAGGGCCGCGCCCAGCGAGCCGATGGTCTCCGCGAGCACGCAGGAGGCGCCGCCGTGCAGCAGGCCGTACGGCTGGGTGTTGCCGGCCACCGGCATCGTCGCCACGACCTCGGCCGCGGACGCCGACACGATCGTGATGCCCATGCGGTGCGCCAGGGTGCCCTCGGCGGTCGTGACCGCCTTGACCCGGTCCAGCAGGTCCTGCTCCATCGGTAACCTCCGCTTGCCCAGGGCCGCTTGCCCGGTCCACGTCAAGGGTGCCATGTGCGTCGCGGGCGTCCCGAAAGTGGCACTGCAATCGACGAATCTGCACGCCATACCCACCTGAGGACTCAAAATTGCGTCACATTTTGGTCATGTAGGGGTGACTTCGCTCTTGTTAGCGCTCACAATTCAGCTTGGAACCTGTTCAGTGAAGGGAGCGCAAAGTATGCGCGAAATCGGACGACAGCGACGTCTCCGTGGCCGGGCCGCCATCGGGCTGGCCGCCATGGTGGCGCTAGGCGTAGGCGGATCACTCGCAGCGGGCCAGGCTTCGGCCGCCCCCGCTCATGCCACCGCCAGCGGCGGTGGCCTCTCGGTCAGCAAGGCAGCCTTCGGCAGCACGGTGGAGCCGTACACCGGTAAGAACACCGAAGTGTTCCGTTACACACTCAGGAACGCTAACGGCATGAAGGTCCAGATCATCACCTACGGCGGGATCGTCCAGGACATCTGGGTGCCGGACCGGCACGGCCGCGCGGCCGACGTCGTTCTCGGCTTCAAGACCCTGGCCGACTACGTCAAGTTCGACAGCCCGCCGGTTGCGCCCACCACCGGCGTGTACTTCGGCGAGACCGTCGGCCGGTACGCCAACCGGATCGCCAAGGGCCAGTTCTCCCTGAACCAGCCGGGTCAGGGCAAGGTCAACTACCAGCTGCCCGTCAACAACGGGCCGAACGCCCTGCACGGCGGGATCGTCGGCTTCGGCAACCACATCTGGGACAGCCAGGCGGTCAGCGGTCACGGCTCGGTCGGCGTGCAGCTCACCCTGAACAGCCCGAACGGCGACGAGAGCGCCCCGGCCGGATCCCCGGGCTGCCCGAACGGCTGCACCGGCTACCCCGCCAAGATCAAGGTCGTGCTGACCTACACGCTGAACAACCGCAACCAGCTGGGCCTGCACTACGTGACGACCAACCAGTCGAGCAACCTCAACACGGTCGTCAACCTGACCAACCACAGCTACTTCAACCTGGCGGGCGAGAGCTCGTTCCCCGGCTCGGCCTACCACCAGCTCATCAAGATCAACGCGAACAAGTACACGCCGACCGATACCACCTCGATCCCGCTCGGCCGGAACGTGTCGGTGTTCGGCACGCCGTTCGACTTCACCCACTTCTTCCCGATGGGCGCCCGGATCGCCGACGTCAGCGCGCCGGACAACTCCCCGGGCTTCAACCAGCTCCTGGAAGCGCAGGGCTACGACCACAACTTCGTGCTGAACCGGCCAGTCCCTGAAGATCGGAGTCTGATCCTCGCCGCCGTCGCCGAACACTCCGCCAGCGGCCGCGTCCTGGAGGTGCTCACCACCGAGCCCGGCATCCAGTTCTACTCCGGCAACTTCCTCACCG
>JAICWX010000195.1 GCA_025934635.1 Streptosporangiaceae bacterium
ACGGCGCGCTCTCGGCCCGGGTGCCGCTGTCCGGCTACTCCTACCAGTGGGCCTCGCGGCTGGCCAGCCCGCACGTGGGCTGGTGGTTCGGCTGGATGTCGTTCGCCTTCCTGACCATCGTCACCGTCTCGGTCGACTACGGCCTGGTCCAGGTGGCGTTCCAGCCGCTGATCGGCGAGGCCTACACGCCGACCAGCGCGGCGCTGGAGACGCTGGCCGTGCTGGCCCTGCAGGCGGCGCTGATCATCACCTCGACCCGGGTCACCACCCGCCTGAACAACACCGCGGTGGCCACCGAGATCATCGGCATCGTCGGGCTCACCGTCTTGCTGCTGATCGTGGCGGCGGTCCGGTCGATGGGGCACTGGTCCAACCTCGGCGCCACCGGCGCGGTCCCGCACGCCGGCTACTACAACTGGCTCGGCCCGTTCATGCTGGCCACGCTGCTCGGGGCGTACACCATCGTGGGTTTCGAGTCGGCCAGCAACCTGGCCGAGGAGACCCACGAGCCGCACAAGGTGATCCCGCGGGCCATGCTGCGCGCGGTGCTGCTGTCCGGCGTCGTCGGGTTCGCGTTCCTGATCGTGCTGGCCTTCGCCACCAACAAGGCGGCCTACGCCAGCTCGGCGCCGGTGGCGTCCATCGTGCACGACGTGCTCGGCGGGGTGGTGGAGAAGATCTTCCTGGTCTTCGTGGTCGTCTCGATCTTCGCCTGCGGCATGGTCATCATGGTGACCAACGGGCGGCTGATCTTCTCGATGGCCCGGGACCGGCGGCTGCCCGGCCACCAGCTCCTGCACCGGGTGCCACGGCCGGCCGGCGGCCCGCCGTGGGCGACGGTCCTGGCGGCGGTGCTCGGCGGCGTCATCACGCTGGCGCTGCGGACCCATACCGCGGCACTGGTCACGCTGTTCACCGCGTCCACGATCATGCCCGCGCTGCTGTACGCGGGCACGGTGCTGCTGTACGTGCTGACGTCGCGGCAGCGGCGCCGGACCGATGGGCTGGGCGTGACACAGCGCCCGTTCGGCCGGTTCGAACTTCCGATCGTGGCGGGTGCGCTGATCTGGCTGGCCTATGAGCTGGTCGTCCTGATCGGGCCGGGCGCGTTCCGGGACGCGCAGTACTACGTGCTCGGCTCGCTTGGCCTGGGCCTGGTGTTCTACCTGGTGCAGATGGTGACCGAGCGGGACGCGATGCGCTCGGAGCCCGGTCAGGAGTGAATGTTCTCGCCATCGACCAGGGCACGTCGGCGACCAAGGCGCTGCTGACCGGGCCGGGCGGGGAGGTGCTCGGCCGCGGCGAGGTGCCGGTCCGCACCCGCAGCGTGGGGTCCTCCGGGGTCGAAGCCGACCCGGAGGAGCTGTTCGGGTCGGTGGTCGCGGCCGGCCGGCAGGCGCTGGCCGCGGCGGGCGGGCCAGCGAGAGGTGCTGTCGCCCACGCGGTCGCGCTGGCCAACCAGGGCGAGACCGTGCTGGCCTGGGACCGGCGCAGCGGGCGGCCGCTGACCCCGGCGATCGTGTGGCAGGACCGCCGGTCCGCGGGCCTCTGCGCGCGCCTCGCGGACCGGGCGGCCGAGCTGGCCGGGATCAGCGGGCTGCCGCTGGACCCGTACTTCGCCGCGCCCAAGATGACCTGGCTGCGGGAGAACCTGACCGGCGACGGCGTGGTCACCACGACGGACGCCTGGCTGCTGCGCCGGCTGGGCGCGGGGTACGTGACCGACGCCGCCACCGCGTCCCGGACGATGCTGCTCGACCTGGACCGGGCCGCCTGGTCCGAGACCGCCTGCGCGGCGTTCGGACTGGACCCGGCGGCGCTGCCGGCGGTGGCGGACTGCGCCGGGGTGGTGGGCGAGACGGCCCTGTTCGGAAGCAACGCGGCCGGCGGCCCGCTGCCGGTGGCGGGGATCGCGGTGGACCAGCAGGCCGCGCTGCTGGCCGAGGGCTGCCTGGCCGCCGGCGACGCCAAGTGCACCTACGGTACCGGCGCGTTCCTGCTGGTCACGACCGGTTCCCGGGCGGCCAGGTCGGGGGCGGGGCTGTCGAGCTCGGTGGCCTGGCGGCTGGCCGGGGAGGTGACGTACTGCCTGGACGGGCAGGTGTACACGGCCGGTTCGGCGCTGCGGTGGCTGACCGAGGTAGGACTGCTGGACGGGCCGGGCTCGCTCGACGCGGCCGGCGGGAGCGTCCCGGACACCGGCGGGGTGACGTTCGTGCCCGCGCTGGCCGGGCTGGGCGCGCCGTACTGGGCGCCGGACGCCCGCGGCACGCTGTCCGGGCTGCACCTGGGCAGCACCCGCGGGCACATCGCGCGGGCCGTGGCCGAGGGCATCGCGGCGTCGGTCGCGGTGCTGGCGGCGGCGGCCGTGGCCGACCTCGGGCGGCCGCTCAGCGCGCTGCGGGTGGACGGCGGGCTGACCAGGTCGCGGCTGCTCATGCAGGCCCAGGCCGACCTGCTGCAGGTACCGGTGCTGGTCTGCCGGTCGCCGGACGCCACCGCGCTGGGCGTGGCCGCGCTGGCCCGGCTGGGCACCGGGGAAGCGGCCAGCGCCGCTGAGGCGGCGGGAACGGTCGAGGTGGAAAGGACCGTGGACCCGTCGGTCAGCGGGGACGAGGCAGCCGAACGAATGGCGCTTTTCCGGGCCGCCGTCGACCGCGCGCTGGCCCGGCGATGACGCGCGCCCCGGCCGATGTGGTCATCATCGGGGCCGGCGTGGTCGGCACCGCGATCGCCCGGACGCTGGCCCGGTACGCGCTCGACATCGTGCTCCTGGACGCGGCGCCCGACGTCGGCACCGGGACGTCCAAGGCGAACACCGCCATCTTGCACACCGGGTTCGACGCCAAGCCGGGCAGCCTGGAGAGCCGGCTGCTGCGCCAGGGCAGCGCGCTGCTGCGCTCCTACGCCGCGCAGGCGGGAATCCCGGCCGAGCGCACCGGCGCGCTGCTGGTCGCCTGGACGGCGGAGCAGCTGGCGGCGCTGCCCGGCATCGAGGCGAACGCCCGGGCCAACGGGTACCAGGCCATCCGGCCGGTGCGGGCCGGGGAGCTCTACGCCCGGGAGCCCGGCCTGGGGCCGGGGGCGGCCGGGGCGCTGGAGATCCCGGACGAGAGCATCATCTGCCCGTGGACCACGCCGCTGGCCTTTGCCACCGAGGCGGTGGCGGCGGGTGTCACGTTGCTGCTAGCTGCCCAGGTCCTGCGGGTCTCGCCGGTCGACGGCCTGCATGAGCTGGTGACGGCGCGCGGCCGGGTGCGAGCCCGGTGGGTGGTCAACGCGGCCGGGCTCGGCAGTGACGTGATCGACGCGATGTTCGGCGGGGGCGGGTTCACGATCACGCCGCGGCGGGGCGAGCTCATCGTGTTCGACAAGCTGGCCCGGCCGCTGCTGCGCTCGGTGCTGCTGCCGGTGCCGACCGCGCGGACCAAGGGGGTGCTGGTCGCGCCCACGGTCTACGGGAACGTGCTGCTCGGCCCGACGGCGCAGGACGTCCCCGACCGGGCCGACGTGGCCACCACGGCGGCCGGGCTGCGGTCGCTGCTCGCGGCCGGGCGGCGGATCCTGCCCGGGCTGGCCGGCGAGGAGGTCACCGCGACCTACGCCGGGCTGCGGGCCGCCACCGAGCACGCGGACTACCAGGTCTACGCCGACGGCGGGCGCCGGTACGCGTGCGCGGGCGGCATCCGCTCGACCGGGCTCTCCGCCTCGCTGGGCATCGCCGAGCACGTCGCGGGCCTGCTCGGCGAGGCCGGGCTGCCGCTGCCGCCGCGGCCCGGGTACCCGGCCGCGCCGCCGGTCATGCCGTACATCGGGGAGGCGGGGGGGCGGCCGTACCAGGACGCGGGACTTATCGCGGCCGACCCGGCCTACGGCGAGATCGTCTGCCACTGCGAGCGGGTCAGCCGCGGCGAGATCAGGGACGCGCTGGCCAGCCCGGTGCCGCCCGCGGACCCGGGCGGCCTGGCGCGCCGGACGCGCGCGGGCAACGGGCGCTGCCAGGGGTTCTACTGCGCGGCGGCGGTGGCGCGGCTGATGGAGAAGGCGGGGCTGGCGGGGGCACCCGGGCCGGCCGCCGGCGTTCCGGCGGAGACGCCGGGACCCGCGGAGGTCCGGCCGCGGTGAGCACGGACGTGGCGGTGATGGTCGTGGGCGGCGGGCCGGCCGGGTTGTCGGCGGCGTGCGAGCTGAGGCGGCTCGGGGTGGGCCCGGTGCTGGTGGCGGACCGGGAGGCGGCGGCCGGCGGGGTACCGCGGCACAGCGCCCACACCGGGTACGGGCTACGGGACCTGCACCGGGTCATGACGGGGCCGTCGTACGCACGGGCGCTGGCCGAGGCGGCGCAGGCGGCGGGGGCGCGGGTGCGCGCGGGGACGACGGTGACGAGCCTGGCCTGCGGTCCTGCTCGTCACGAGGTCACGCTGACCAGCGGCGGCGGGATCGAGACGGTGCGGGCGGCGGCGGTGCTGCTGGCGACCGGGTGCCGGGAGCGGCCGCGGGCGGCCCGGCTGGTGCCCGGCGACCGCCCAGCCGGGGTGATGACCACCGGTGAGCTGCAGCAACGGGTCTACCTGGACAGGGAGCGGCTGGCCGGGCGGGCCCTGGTGATCGGGGCCGAGCACGTCTCGTTCTCGGCCGCGCTGACGCTGGAGCACGCCGGGGCGGACGTGGTCGCGCTGGTCACCGGGCACGCGCGGCAGCAGAGCTACGCCGCGTTCCGGCTCGGGGCGGCGGTGCGGTGGCGGATCCCGGTATGGACCGGCTCGGTGGTGTCGCGGATCGCCGGGCGCGGGCGGCTCGAGGGGGTCGAGGTGACGGACGCGCGGACCGGGGCGGTGCGGTCCGTGCCGTGCGAGACGGTGGTGTTCACCGGCGACTGGATCCCCGACCACGAGCTGGCGCGCCGGACCGGGCTGGCGCTCGATCCGGGCACCCGCGGCCCGGCGGTGGACACCACGCTGGCCACGTCGGCCCCGGGCGTGTTCGCGGCCGGCAACCTGGTGCACGCGGCCGAGACCGCGGACATCGCCGCGCTGTCCGGGCGGCACGCGGCGCGGCAGATCGCTGCGCTACTCAACGGCGGGTTCCTGACCGGGGAACCGGCCCGGGACCGGGTCCCGGTGCTGGTGGAGCCGCCGCTGCGGTGGATCTCGCCGAACCTGATCGGGTCGGCGGCCGCTCCCCCGCTGGGCCGTTTCGTGCTGCGCAGCCGCGAGTTCCGGCGGGGGAAGCGGCTGGAGGCGTGGCAGGACGGCCGGCTGCTGGCCAGGTCGCGCCCGGTCCGGCTGATCCCGGAACGGCCGGCCCATTTCAGCGGCGACTGGCTGCACCTGGTCGACCCGGCGGGCGGGCCGGTGCGCGTCATCACCGGGTCTTGACAAGCTTCTGCGGGTGAGGTTAGGTAAGGCTAACCTAAAAGGGCGTGAGACCTGCACGCGAGCCGATGCGGAAGAGGGGTCTACTGGTGCTGCCCACGTTCGTGATCGGACTGCGGGAAGGCCTTGAGGCAGCCCTGATCGTCGGGATCATCGCCGCCTTCCTGGGTCAGCAGGGCCGCCAGGACGCGCTCCGCCAGGTCTGGATCGGCACGGCCGCGGCGGTCGCGATCTGCATCGGCGTGGCCATCGCGCTGCAGATCATTTCCTCGGACCTGCCCCAGCGGCAGCAGGAGGGACTCGAGACCGTCGTCGGGGCCCTGGCCATCTGCATGGTCACCTACATGATCGTCTTCATGCGCAAGCACGCCCGCAGCATGAAGAAGGACCTCCAGGGCGCGGCCGCCTCGGCGCTGGCCCAGGGGTCCAGCCGGGCACTGGTGATGATGGCGTTCCTGGCCGTGCTGCGGGAGGGCTTCGAGACGGCCGTCTTCCTGCTGGCCACGTTCCACGCCTCCGGCGACGCTTCCACGTCCTGGCTGGGCGCGGTGCTCGGGATCGTGCTGGCCACCGCGATCGGCTACGGCATCTACAAGGGCGGCGTGAAGCTCAACCTGGCGAAGTTCTTCAAGGTCACCGGCCTGGTGCTGGTGGTGGTGGCCGCGGGCCTGGTGATGACCGCCTTCCACACCGCCTACGAGGCGGGCTGGCTCACCGTCGGCCAGGCGCAGGCCTTCGACCTGTCCTGGCTGGTCCGGCCGGGCACGCCGGTGTCGTCGCTGCTCACCGGGGTGCTGGGCATCCAGCCGTTCCCGGTGTGGATCGAGGTCATCGCGTGGCTCGCCTACCTGGTGCCGATGCTGCTCCTGGTGGCCTGGCCTGCTGGCCGGCCGAAGCCGCGTCCGGCCGCCGCCACCTCCGCGCCCGCCACCGCCGTCGGCCAGCCCGCGCAGCAGTAACAGCGTCTTTCCCTCCCTCCCGGTCCCTGTCGCCAGTCAAGCCTTGTCCAAACCAGTGTGAGGAGTCCTCGATCGTGAGCAATGACGGTAGGCGGTGGAGACGCCGCGGCGCGGCGGCGGCGATAGTCGCCGCGAGCCTCGCCCTCGTGGCGTCGGGATGCTCAAGCTCGGGCTCCGGTTCAAGCTCGAAGGGAACGACCGGGGCGGCCGCCGCGGCCGGGGACAAGTCGAGCACGGTCAAGATCGAGCTGACGTCGCAGGGCTGCGAGCCCAAGCCGGCCAGCGTGCCCACCGGGGCGGTCGAATTCGACATCACCAACTCGGGTGCCGGCTCGGTGTCCGAGGCCGAGCTGCGCACCAGCGACAAGGCCCACATCCTGGGCGAGCAGGAGAACCTCACGCCGGGCCTGTCCGGCGGCTTCTCGCTGACCATCCGGCCGGGCACCTACAAGATCAACTGTCCCGGCGCCTCGCAGCCGGACTGGACGTTCACGGTCACCGGGACGGCGGCGGGCCCTGCCTGGCAGAACAACCCGCAGCTCACCTCGGCCGTGCAGGGCTACTCCGCTTACGTCAAGCAGAACACCGCCGACCTGGTCACCCAGACGCAGGCGTTCTGCAAGGCGATCAGCTCGGGCAACATGAACCAGGCCAAGCAGCGCTACACGCCGGCCCGGATGCCGTACGAGAAAATCGAGCCGGTGGCCGAGGTCTGGGGCAGCCTGGACACCAGCATCGACGGCCGCTGGGAGAACCCGGTCACGGTGAAGTCCCAGTTCACCGGCTTCCACCGGATCGAGCAGATGCTCTGGCAGGACAAGAGCCTGAACGGCGCCGCGGCGATGTGCTCGGGGCTGGTCAAGAACGAGCAGCAGCTGCTGACCCTGGTGAGCAGCGCCCAGTACAACCCGCTGGAGATGGCCAGCGGGGCCACCGACCTGATCAACGAGGCGGGCACCAACAAGATCAGCGGCGAGGAGGAGCGGTACTCCAACACCGACCTGCCCGTCTTCGAGGCCAACGTCCAGGCTTCCATGCAGGTCATCGACCTGCTGTCGCCCTACCTGCAGGCCAAGGCGGCCAGCACGGTCTCGTTGATCAAGCAGCGGCACGACGCGGTGGAGAGCCTGCTGGTGAAGTACAAGGCCACGCCCGGCTACGAGAACACCGGGTACGTGGACTACAGCACCGTCACCAAGGCCGGCCGCAAGCAGCTCTCGGCCGCGGTGAACGCCCTGGCCGAGGCCATGTCGAAGGTGTCCTCGGAGGTGAGCGCTTGATGGCATCCAGGGACGGCGGCCCCGCGCTCGACGAGAGCGGGCCGGAGGCCACGAAGCCTGACGGGCCGGACGGGCCGTCGCGGCGGGGCCTGCTGACCGGGGCCGGCCTGGTCGGCGCGGGAGCAGCGGCGGGCGGGCTGACCGGGTACTTCACCCGTCCGGGCAGTGAGCCGGCGACGGCCGGGGACACGAGCCGGGGCCAGCAGACGGTCCCGTTCTACGGGACGCACCAGGCCGGCATCATCACCCCGGCCCAGGACCGGCTGGCGTTCGGCACCATGAACGTCGTCGACGGGACCTCCCGGGCCGACCTGCGCGACCTGCTGCGGGTATGGACGGCCGCGGCCGCCCGGATGACGGCCGGGCACCTGGTCGGCGAGGAGAGCAACCCCATCGCGCCGCCGGTGGATACCGGCGAGGCGGTCGGCTCCCCGGTCTCCCGGCTGACCATCACGGTCGGCTACGGGCCCGCGCTGTTCGATGGCCGGTTCGGCCTGGCCGCGCGCAAGCCGGCCGCGCTGACCGACCTGCCGCCGCTGCCGAACGAGAACCTCGACCCCGACTACACCGGGGGCGACCTGTGCGTCCAGGCCTGCTCGGACAACCCGCTGGTGGCCTTCCACGCGGTGCGGAACCTGGCCCGGATCGGCATGGGCGTGGTCGCGCACAACTGGATGGAACTCGGCTTCGGCCGGACCTCCACCACCTCCACCGCCCAGGCCACCCCGCGCAACCTGCTCGGCTTCAAGGACGGCACCCGCAACCTCAAGGCCGAGCAGACCGACCTGCTGGGCAAGTACGTGTGGGTCGGCCAGGAGACGGACCAGCCCTGGCTGCGCGGCGGCAGCTACCTGGTGGCCCGCAAGATCCGCATGTTCATCGAGAACTGGGACCGCGATTACCTGCAGGACCAGGAGAACGTCATCGGCCGGGCCAAGGTCAGCGGGGCCCCGCTGTCGGGCGGCTCCGAGTTCACCACGCCGAACTTCGCCAAGGCCGGCGCCGGCGGCCAGCCCGCCATCCCGGCCGACTCTCATGTCCGGCTGGCCAGCCCCGAGCACAACGGCGGGATCCACATCCTGCGCCGCGGCTACTCCTTCACCGACGGCATCGACCCGGAGGCCGGGACGCTGCTCGGGGGGCTGTTCTTCATCGGCTTCATGAAGAACCCGTCCCAGTTCGTCAAGCTGCAGACCTCGCTGGCCGCCGACGCCCTCAACGAGTACATCCACCACACCGGCAGCGCCGTGTTCGCCGTCCCGCCCGGGCTGCGCCCCGGCCAGCGCTACGGAGACGCCCTGTTCACCTGATCTTGCTACGTGTTGCGTAGCTACGTAGTGCGTAGTAAGACGGTGTCATGGCATCGAGACGGCCGGCGGGCGGCCTGCGCCGGGAGAACGACCCTCCGCTGCTCATCTTGGTGAGCCTGGCCGCCGGGCCGAAGCACGGGCATGCCCTGGCCAAGGACATCGAGGACTTCGCCGGGGTGACGCTCGGCCCCGGTGCCCTGTACGGGGCCATCACCCGGCTGGAGGAACGCAAGCTGATCGAGCCGCTGGCCAGCGAGGACCGGCGGCGGCCGTACCAGATCACCGCGACCGGCTCGGCCGAGCTGGCCGTGGCCCTGGCGGACCTGCGGCGGATCGCGGCTACCGGGACGGCGCGTCTCGGCCGGCTCGGCCTGGACCCGGCGTGACCGCCCCCGGCCAGGACGATGCCCCGGGGGTTCCGCCGGGCGAGCCCGCGGACCAGGCCCTGAGCCGGCTGCTGCGCTGGTACCCGCGGGCGTGGCGGGAGCGGTACGGAGACGAGTTCCTGGCCATGGTCGAAGATGGCCTCGACGGGCGGCGGCCCGGGTGGCGGCTGCGGTTCGGCGTGGTCGGGGCTGGCCTGCGGGAGCGAGCCCGCCGGGTGCTCCCGGCGGCCCTGCGGCGCATGACGGCGGATGCCGACCCGCCGCCGCCCCTGCCCCGGCTGGGCCTGCTCGCCATCATGGGGTCGGCGATCGTCTCCGGGTCCACCTCCTGGAGCGGTCGATGACGTTCGAGCAGCTGCCGGGGCCGGCCGCCTACATGGCCTGGTTCTCCGCGGCCCTGGTGCTAGTCGGCGGGGCGCTGCTGCTCTGGAGGCAGGCGGTCATGACCACGGCCAGGCGGCTCGAGCTCCGGCCGGGAGTACGTGCGGCCCAGGTCATGCTGAACGCGGTGGCCGCGACCGCGGCCCTGACCATACCGCCGGCCGTGTCGATCTGGCTCGGGCTGATCCAGCCCAGCGCCTGGGTATTTTGCTCCGGCGTGGTGTTCTTCGTCTTCATCGTCCGGACCGGACGCGCCCGGCTGTGGTGGGCATGGCGCCAGGGACAGCAGCTGCGGGCCTCGGCCACCCAGGGGCCAGGCCGGCCGGGATAGCACGCGCCTGCCCCGTTCGGCCTGGAATAGCGCAGCCTGCTACGGCGCTGGTGATGTATGCCGGCCCCATTCCCCGCGCGGCCTCGCCGCGGGCACTCTCCGGGCACGGCATCATGGAACCGTTATGACGCTTACTGACCTGCTGCCCTCGACGCCCGATCCGGACGCCGTCTTCGACGCGTTCGCCGACTGGTCCAAGCAGCGCGGGCTGGTGCTGTACCCGCACCAGGAAGACGCGCTCATCGAGATCGTCTCGGGGGCGAACGTCATCTTGTCCACCCCCACCGGCTCGGGGAAGTCGCTGGTGGCGGCGGGCGCCCACTTCGCCGCGCTCGCGGACGGCAAGCGGACCTTCTACACCGCGCCGATCAAGGCGCTGGTGTCGGAGAAGTTCTTCGACCTGTGCAACGCGTTCGGCCCGGCCCAGGTCGGCATGATGACCGGCGACGCCAGCGTCAACGCCCAGGCCCCGATCATCTGCTGCACCGCGGAGGTGCTGGCCAGCATCGCGCTGCGGGACGGCGCCGACGCCGACGTGGGCCAGGTCGTGATGGACGAGTTCCATTTCTACGCCGACCCCGAGCGCGGCTGGGCCTGGCAGGTGCCGCTGCTGGAGCTGCCCAGGGCGCAGTTCCTGCTGATGTCGGCCACGCTGGGCGACGTGACGCGGTTCGAGGTCGACCTGACCCACCGCACCGGGCGGCCGACCGCCGTGGTCAGCTCGGCCGAGCGGCCGGTCCCGCTGGTTTTCTCCTTCGCGATGGAGCCGCTGCACGAGACCCTGAAGGAGCTGCTCGGCACCAACCAGGCGCCGGTCTACGTGGTGCACTTCACCCAGGCGGCGGCGCTGGAACAGGCGCAGGCGCTGATGAGCGTGAACGTCTGCACCCGGGCCGAGAAGGACGCCATCGCCGACCTGATCGGCAACTTCCGGTTCACCTCCGGGTTCGGCAAGACCCTGTCCCGGCTGGTGCGGCACGGCATCGGCGTCCACCACGCCGGCATGCTGCCCCGGTACCGGCGGCTGGTCGAGACGCTGACCCAGGCCGGCCTGCTGAAGGTCATCTGCGGTACCGACACGCTCGGCGTGGGCATCAACGTGCCGATCCGCACCGTCCTGTTCACCGCGCTGTCCAAGTACGACGGGACCCGGACGCGGCTGCTGCAGGCTCGCGAGTTCCACCAGATCGCCGGGCGGGCCGGCCGGGCGGGATTCGACACGGCGGGCCGGGTCGTGGTCCAGGCCCCCGAGCACGTGGTGGAGAACGAGCGCATGCTGGCCAAGGCGGGCGACGATCCCAAGGCGCGGCGCAAGGTGGTGCGCAAGAAGCCGCCCGAGGGCATGGTCTCCTGGGGCAAGCCGACCTTCGAGCGGCTCGTGGCGGCCGACCCGGAGCCGCTGACCTCGAGCTTCAAGGTCACCCACGCCATGGTGCTGAACGTCATCGACCGGCCCGGCAACGCCTACGCCGCGATGAAGCACCTGCTGACCGACAACCACGAGGACCGGGCGGCCCAGCGCAAGCACATCCACCAGGCCATCGCGATCTACCGGGCGCTGCTGGCGGGCGGGGTGGTGGAACGGCTTTCCTCGCCGGACGAAGAGGGTCGTTATGTGCGGCTCACCGTGGACCTGCAGCTCGACTTCGCGCTCAACCAGCCGCTGTCGCCGTTCGCGCTGGCCGCCATCGAGCTGCTCGACCCCGAGTCGCCGTCCTACCCGCTGGACGTGCTGTCGGTGATCGAGTCGACCCTGGACAACCCGCGGCAGGTGCTGTCCGCCCAGCAGTTCAAGGCCCGCGGCGAGGCGGTCGCCCAGATGAAGGCGGACGGGGTGGCGTACGAGGAGCGGCTCGAGCTGCTGGACGACGTCACCTACCCCAAGCCGCTGGCCGACATGCTCGACGGGGCCTACGAGCTCTACCGGCGCGGCCACCCCTGGGTCCTGGACTACCAGCTGTCCCCCAAGTCGGTGGTCAGGGACATGTACGAGCGGGCGCTGACCTTCACCGAGTACGTGGCCTACTACGGCCTGCCCCGGTCCGAGGGCCTGGTGCTGCGCTACCTGGCCGACGCCTACAAGGCGCTGCGGCAGACGGTGCCGGACGAGGCCAAGACCGAGGAGCTGACCGACCTGATCGAATGGCTGGGCGAGATCGTCCGGCAGGTCGACTCCAGCCTGCTGGATGAGTGGGAGCGGCTGCGCAACCCGCTCGAGGACGGCTCGGCTCCGGTCGACGTCCGGCCCGCCACCGTCACGTCGAACGTGCGGGCGTTCCGGGTGCTGGTGCGCAACGCGCTGTTCCAGCGGGTCCGGCTGGCCGCGTTCGGCCAGCACGAAGAACTCGGGGCGCTGGATGCGGGCAGCGGCTGGGATGCTTCGGCCTGGTCCGATGCGCTCGACGGGTACTTCGAGGTGCACGAGGAGATGGGCTTCGGCCCGGACGCGCGGGGTCCCGCGCTGCTGATCATCGACCAGCAGCCGGGCGAGTGGAAGGTCCGGCAGATCTTCGACGACCCGGCGGGCGACCACGACTGGGGCATCAGCGCGGTCGTCGACCTGGACGCCTCCGACGAGGCCGGCGCGGCCGTGCTCCGGATCACCGACGTGGGCCAGCTCGCGGGCTTCTAGCTCAGGCCGGCTGGCCTCAGGCCGCGCCGAAGTCGGGCAGGGTGAGCGAGCCGTCCGGGTTGAGGGTGAAGCCCGGGTTCCAGGCGATCTCCCAGACGTGACCGTCCGGGTCGCGGAAATGGCCGGCGTAACCGCCGTAGAACGTCTCCCGGGCCGGCTGGGTTAGCTCGGCTCCGGCCGCGGCCGCCTCGGCCAGGGTCGCGTCGACCTCGGCCTGCGTCCGGACGTTGAGCGCCAGGACGACGCTCCCGGGAGCGGTGTCCTCGATGCCGGAGTCGGCGGCGAGCTTGCCCCGGTCCCACAGGATCAGGGCCATGCCCCCGGCCTGGAAGAACACCGTCTCTTCGATTTCCTGGCCGTGCCAGCCGAGCCGTTCGTAGAACGTCCGGGCCCGGCGTACGTCGGCGACGCCGAGGGTGATCAGGCTGATGCGTTGCTCCACCTCAGTTACCTGCTCCCTAGCGGTCGCGGAGGAAGTCGAGCACCCGCTGGAGCAGCAGCGCGGTAGCGTCCGGATCGTAGGAGGGCAGCGTGCTGTCGGCGAAATAGTGCTGGTCGCCGGGGTAGAGGAACAGTTCCGCGTCCTTGGCCGTGCTGGTCAGCTCGCGAGCGGCGTCAAGGTCGCCCTCGCCGGCGAAGATCGGGTCGGCGTCCATCCCGTGCACCTGCGCGGGCACGCCTTCCGGCCAGGAGCCGAACGCCCGGACCGGGACGCAGGAGTAGAACAGCAGCGCGCCCCGGGCGCCCGGCCGGGTCTGCGCCAGCATCTGGGCCGGGAGGACGCCGAGCGAGAAGCCGGCGTACACCACCTCCGCGGGCAGATCCTGGACCGCCCGGGTGCCGCGCTCGATCACCTCGCCGGGGAAGCCGATCTCCTCGGCGTGACTCATGCCCGCCTCGATGGTGCCGAATGTCCGGCCCGCGAACAGGTCGGGCGTGTGCACGGTATGCCCGGCCCGGCGCAGCTCGCCGGCGAAGGCGACGATGCCGGGGGTCAGCCCCAGCGCATGGTGAAAGAGCACTACCTCGGCCATCTTTGTCCTCTCGTCTGGACCCTCCGGCCCGGCGCCCCGTCGGGTCTACCCGGGCGGGAGCACTTCGAACGCCGGGTGCTTGGGTGCGATGGCGCGGAGCTGCTCGTCGCTGGAGTCCGGCCCGGTGCCCTCGAAGAAGATGCCGACCTCGGCTTTCCACCGGCGCAGGTAGGCCCGCAGGACCGGTACCTTCTCCTCCTCGGTGAGCTCGCGGCCGCGGAAGCCCTCGGCGCCGCGGCCCAGCCGCAGCTCGCCGGTACCCGCCACCCGCAGGTTGCGCACCCACTGGGTCTCGCCGCGGGGCGCGACGAGATACCGGCGCCCCTGGTAGGTGAGCAGGTTCACCGGCGTGGTGCGCCACTCGCCGCTGGTCCGGCCCTTCACCGCCAGCACCCGCGACCCCATGACGCTCATCCCCCGCTGGGTGAGGAACGCCACCAGCCGGTTGAAGACGTTACGCGTGAACCAGCCGGGTGCCCGGTAGTGATCGGCCATGACGGCAGCTTAGCGGGGAATCGTCCAGGCACGTTGCGGGGTGATGCGCAGGGCCGCGCCGTAGGCGTCGTCATACCACTGCGGAGTCTGGCCCATCTGGGCGATGGGGCCAGCGTACTTACCCAGGAACCCGGGGAACTTCGATGGGATGGGCGCATCGGGCACCCGTTCGGCCCGCGCTGAGATGACCACCACGTCCCCGCCGTCGGCTGAGGAGTTGAAGTGCACCGCGACCTGGTCGTTGGCCGCGATGTGGCGGAGCTTGGCCCCGTCGTTCAGGCTGTAGACGGTGATCACCGCGCCGTCCCAGACGAACCAGACCGGCCGGGGCGCCGGGCGGCCGGCTGGGGTGACGGTGGTCAGCCAGGCGATCAGGTCCCCGGTCAGGTGACGCTCGATCCGTTCAGTGAGCTCGAATGCCATGCCGCATATTGTCGCTCGCGGTCATGCGGCCGGGTCCGGCAGCCTGCCGGTTTCCGGGTCACGCCCGGTCAGGCAGTACAGGCGCCCGGCGGGGTCGGTCATCGTGGTCCAGCGGTTCGTCGCGGACAGGATGCGCGCTCCGGACGCGGCGTGCCGCGCGGCCAGGAGCTCACGGCTGGCGCAGGCGAAGTCGACGTGGCCCGTGACCTGGTCGAGCGGGTCCGCTTGGTCACGGCGCTGGAGCAGCAGCCTTACTGGCATCGGGCCGGGGCGGTCCAGGGAGGCGAATTCGGGGCGGCTCCCGGTCCGCAGTTCCCAGCCGGTCAGGGCGGCCCAGAACTCGCATTCCCGCTCGAAGGCGTCCGGCGGGATGTCCAGGCACAACTGGTCCGCGCGGCTGGCGCCCGCGTCGCCCAGGCGGGCCGGCCGGGGCACCGTGCCCTCCCCGTGCCAGCGCACCAGGCAGAACGTGAACCCGTCGGGGCTGCCCATGATGACCAGGCCCTCGCTGGCGTGCCGCACGGTCGCGCCGAGTACGACCGCGCGCTCGGCCGCCTCGTCCACGGTGCCGGCCGCGGGATCGGCGTGCAGGTCGAGGTGGCAGCCGCCGCTGCCGTCGGCGGTGCGCTGCACCCGCAGGTAGGCGTCCCCGTCCGGGGGCAGCAGGGTCGCGAACTCCCCCGCCGCGCCGCGGAACGGCGACAGGTCGCTGCCGGTCACCTCGCACCAGAACGCCGTCCCGGCGTCGAACGCTTCGGCTGGGAAGTCCAGGAACAGGGTGAGCCAGCGGAACTGCATGCTCTCCAGGATGCCCTACCGCGGCGGGAAGATCTTCGCGGGTCGCGCGGTTCTGAAGCGGCGGGGGAAGCGACGCGAGAAAGGGGAAGGACCAGTGGCTGTTGCCCTCGACGAGGTGACCCGCAAGCTCCTGGACGGCAGGAACTTCGCGTCCGTGGCCACGCTGAACCCGGACGGCGGCCCGCAGGCCTCCGTGGTGTGGATCCTGCGTGACGGCGACACCGTGCTGTTCTCGGCGATCGCGACCCGGCGCAAGGTGCTCAACCTGGCCCGCGACCCGCGGGTGAGCCTGACCGTGTTCGACACCGCCAACCCGTACCAGTCGGCCGAGATCCGCGGCACCGCCGAGGTGACCGAGGACCCCGGTAAACGGCTTCCCCAGGAGCTGTCGCAGAAGTATCTCGGCGAGGACCCGCCACCGGAGCCTGACGAGGTGGCCCGCGTGATCGTCCGGGTGATACCCGAGCGGGTCAACAGCTTCTCGCCCTGAGCTGGCCTTAGCCGGGCAGGGGCTCCCCCGGGGTGAACAGCGTCAGCTGCATCCCGTCGGGGGCCTCGACCCGGGCGTTGCGGTCGCCCCACGGGGTCAGGACCGGCGGTGCGACCGGAACGGCGCCCGCCCCGGCGAGCCGCCGGGCGGTGGCCTCGCTGTCCGCGACCCGCAAGGCGAACCGGACGGTCCCGGATACCCGGCGCCCGGCCTCGGCCGTGTCCACGAGCTCGGCCTGGGGTTCGTCGAGTAGTTCGAGCACCGCCCGGCCCGCGTCCAGGGCCACCACCCGCCCGGAGTCCGAACTCCAGTCGGCCAGTTGCTCCAGTCCCAGCGCGTCACGGTAGAACGCCAGGGCCTGGTCGAAATCCTGCACGGTGAACGCGAGGCGCAGTTCTGTCACGTCAGCCATGCTCCGACCCTATGCTCAGCCCCTGGCGCCTGACTCCGAAGCAAGGACTCGCAGCGCCTCAACGTCGGCCTCGTCTTTATGACCCTGGCTCTGTATGGCTGCTATGTCGTCTCCGCGCTCTGACCTCACGGTTCCTTCCCACCAGCGTGATGCGGTGAAGCGTAACGCCGCTCCGACCCGCTGGCTACCTCCCGCGATGGCTAGATGGGGTAGCGGGTGGGTTCGGTGGTGTAGCTCCTCCCGGAGGGAGTGGTCCACCGGAACGTCCCGTCGGGAAGCTGGTCCACTGTCCATCTCGGGTGCTGCTTGAGCCGGTGGTCGTGCCGGCATTTGGGGCCGGCGTTGCACAGGCACGTCCGGCCGCCGGCTTCGTACGGGACGTTGTGCTCGAAGTCGCAGGCCGCGGCGGGTCGGCGGCAGACCGGGCTGGTGCAGGTGGCGTGCCGGACCTGGGCCAGGTGCCGGAGTTTCACCCCGGGATCGTG
>JAICWX010000439.1 GCA_025934635.1 Streptosporangiaceae bacterium
GCCGAGCGGACCACCTGCTTCGCCGCCAGATCCACGGTGAAGTCGGCCGTCACCACCACCGGCTCGTCCGGCGCCGGGGCCGCCCGGCGGACCGCGGCCCGCAGCCGGGCCAGCAGTTCGTCCATGCCGAACGGCTTGGTCACGTAGTCATCGGCGCCGGCGTCCAGGGCGGCGACCTTCTGGCTCTCCTGCCCCCAGGCGGACAGCACGATGATCGGGATCGAGGTCCAGCCGCGGACGCCGTGGATCACCTCGGTGCCGTCCATGTCCGGCAGCCCCAGGTCCAAGATGATCACGTCGGGCCGGTCGCGGGCCACCGCGGCCAGCCCGGTGGTACCGTCCACCGCCGTACTGACCTCGTATTCGCGGGCGCTCAGGTTGATCCGCAGCGCCCGCAGGATGGACGGCTCGTCGTCCACCACCAGCACCCGCGTCACGCGACCGCCACCGAAAAAGCCGCCCAAGCCGCCCCAAACATCATGACCCCGCGGCACCGAGGGCCGAACGATCCGGGCTGGTCGCCGGGGCGGCCGGCAGCCTGACCTGGATGGTCAGCCCGCCGCCGGGCGTGTCCACCGCGGAAATGCGGCCGCCCATCGCCTCGGCGAAACCGCGCGCCACGGTGAGCCCGAGCCCCACGCCCGGGTGCCGGTCGCCGGCCCGCTCGAACGGCTCGAAGATACGGTCCTTCTGCTCGTCCGGCACGCCCGGACCGTGGTCCGCCACCTCGAGGCACACCGTCCCCCCGGACAGCGAGGCGTGCAGCCCGGGCGGCCGCCCGGCGGGGGAGTAGCGCAGCGCGTTGGAGAACAGGTTGGCCAGCACCCGCTCGAGCAGGCCAGGATCGGCCAGCACCAGCGGGAAGCCGTCCGGCACGGCCAGCTCGAGCCGCAGCGAGTCGTCCAGGCCGACTGCCGCCACCGGCGCCACCTCGTCGATCGCGGTCGGCCGCAGGAACGGCTGCAGCGAGCCGGCGTGCAGGCGGCTCATGTCGAGCAGGTTGCCGATCAGCGCGTCCAGCCGGTCCGCGTTCTGCTCGATCGTGGCCAGAAAGTCGGCCTGATCTTCCAACGACCACGCCACATCGGTCTGCCGCAGGCTGCTGACCGATGCCTTGACCGAGGCGAGCGGGGTGCGCAGGTCGTGGCTGACCGCGGCCAGCAGCGCGGTCCGCATCCGGTTGCCCTCGGCCAGCGCCTCGGCCTGGGCGGCCTGGGTGCGCAGCCGCTCCCGGTCGAGCGAGGTCGCGGCCTGGGCCGCGTACCCCGCGATCACGGCCGGCGTCGCCGACGGAGCCTGGCCGCACAGAAGCAGGGTCAGGTCGTCGCGGATATCGATGCGGTTGGCCGCGTCCAGCGCACCGTCCACACCGCTCGAGGCGATCCGGACCCAGGTACCGCCGGCTCGTTCGGTCAGTTCGGCCTGGCCGCCGTGGGCGCGGGTCAGGTGCTCGAGGACGGCGGCCGGCGAGTCGGCCCCGCCGAGCACGGTCTGCGCCAGCTCCAGCAGCGAGGCCGCCTCCTCGCGGGCCGCCGCGGCCTGGACCGCGCGCCGCGCGGCCAGGTGGACCATGCTGCTGACGGCGACCGCGACGGTGACGAACAGCAGCAGGGCCAGCAGGTTCGGTGGCTCGGCGATGGTGAACGTGTGCAGCGGCTCGGTGAAGAACCAGTTGAGCAGCAGGCTGGCTGCCACCGCGGCCAGCACGGCGGGCCAGAACCCGCCCACCACCGTGATCGTCACCACCGCGACCAGGTAGATGAGCAGGTCGTCGGCCAGGTCCAGGTGCGGCCGGGCAGCGGTGAGAACCAGTGTCAGCAGCGGCAGCAGCGCCGCGGCCAGCAGCGCCCCGCCCACCCGGCGCCGCAGGCCGATCGCGGCATCCCCAGTCGCCGCGGCCGCGGAGCCCGCGCCCGCCAACGAGGCCGCAGCGGCCGCGCGCCGGTCACGTCGCATGCCCGGATACCTGCCCACGCCTACCAGTGTGCGCCGCCGCCCGTGCCAGCGGAACACCACGCCAGCCACCGCGCCAGCCACCACGGCCGCACCGATCACCAAAGCGGCGTGCCCGGAGGCCGGCCCGGTCGGCCGCAGCTGCGCGTACGGCGGTCGCGCGAAACCGACAGCGGTGAGCCAGCCGATCCCGGCCAGGAACAACGCCGCCACCGGTTCGGCGGCAAAGGACATGAAACAAGCGATCACCGCGCAGAGAACCAGCACTCCGGTGGCCGGCAGGCGGCCGTTCAGGGCGGCGGCGGCCGTGCCCACGGCCAGGAACATGGCGAAGGCGGCCGGCAGCGCGTACGGCGCCGGCGCCGCCGAGGACCCAAAGAACCTGTATCTCATCGCACCCCCATTCCAGCCCGGGAAACAGTCGACTCCAGCGCCCCTAACGGATCCTTAACGCCCAGCTCAGAAAGCTTGACGCGACGCATACGGCGGCGGCGCCACCCCGCGCATAGCGTCAGAAAAACGTGAGCGGCACGTGAGCACAAAACCGGACGGAGCCAAGCCCAGTGGCGATGCGCAAGGCGGCTGGCCTGCTAGTCGGCGGTCAGCCGAACGAGCTGCCGGAGACCTTCTGGTACTCCGTCAAGCGCCGCATGCTCGGCCCGCCGATGGTCAACGAGCAGCTCAAGGAGGAGCGGCTGTCCAAGCCGCTGGCCCTGGGCGTGCTGTCGTGCGACGGGATCTCGTCGGCGAACTACGGCTCGGAGTTGATCCTGCACGAGCTGCTGCCGCTGTTCGGCCTGGCGTCGTTCACGCTGCTGATGCCGCTGACCGGAGTGATCCTGCTCGGCATCTTCCTGGTCGTGCTGTCCTACCGCGAGGTGGTGACGGTCTACACCCGGGCGGGCGGCTCCTACGTGGTGGCCAGGGAGAACTTCGGCCCCCGGGTGGCCCAGGTCGCGGCCGTCGCGCTGATGGTGGACTACGTGGTCACGGTCGCGGTGCAGAACTCCGCGGGCAGCGCCGCGATCTTGTCCACGTTCCCCGCGCTGGCCCGGCCGCTCGGCGAAACCGCGACCCTGCTGCTGATCACGGTCGCGGCCACGCTCCTCATGGCGTACGTGAACCTGCGCGGCGTCCGGGAGAACGGCAGGACGTTCGCGCTGCCTACCTACCTGTTCACCGGTTCTGTGGGCCTGATGATCCTGACCGGGCTGGCCCGGGAGGTCTTCGGCGGCGGCCTGTCCCACGTCACCTGGCACCCCGGAACGGTGGCGATCGGGCACAACGCCGGCACCCTGATCGCCTTCGCGGCCATGCTCACGCTCGCCCGCGCGTTCGCCAACGGCGGTTCCTCGCTGACCGGCATCGAGGCGGTGTCCAACGCGGTCAGCGCGCTGCGCCCGCCCGAGGGCCGAAATGCCCGGCGGATCCTGGAGATCCAGGGCGCGATCGTGATGTTCCTGATCGCCGGCATTTCCTGGCTGGCCCACCTCACCCACGCGGTCCCGTACGCCAGCGGCGTCCCCACGGTGGTCTCCCAGGAGGCCGGCCTGGTCTTCGGGCCCACCGTCTTCGGGCAGGTCATGTTCTACCTGGTCCAGGCGGGCGCCATCACGATCCTGTTCACCGGCGGCAACACCAGCTTCAGCGGCTTCCCGTTCCTGACCAGCTTCGTGGCGGAGGATCTGTTCCTGCCGCGCTGGCTAAGCAAGCGCGGCCACCGGCTGGTGTTCTCCAACGGCATCATCGTGCTCACCGTGCTCGCGCTCGCCCTGCTGTTCGCGGTCGGGGCGAACACCAACAACCTGGTCCCCTTCTACGCGATCGGCGTGTTCACCGGGTTCTCCATGGCTGGCTTCGGCATGGTCCGCTACCACCTGCGACAGCGCGAGCAGGGCTGGCGCCGCCGGCTCATCATCAACCTCACCGGCGGCATCTACACCGCGCTGGTCGTGGTGATCTTCGCGGTGGTGAAGTTCACCGAGGGCGCCTGGCTGGTGGTCGTGGTCTTCCCGATCGGGGTGTTCGCGTTCATCCGGCTGAACCGCGAGTACCGGACCGAGTCCCGGGTGCTGCAAAACATCGGGGAGCGCCGCGCCACCGGCGTGGCACAGAACCCGCCGAACTACACCCGCCGGGTGGTCATCGTCTTCATCGACGACTTCGACCTGGCCACCCTGGCCGCGCTCCGGTACGCGAAGAGCCTGCGGGCGACCACGGTGCGGGCCGTGCACTTCGTCATCGACAGCGAGCAGGCCGAGCGGCTGCGGGCCGCGTGGCTGCCGGACCGCGGCGTATCGCTGGAGTTCGTCGACTGCCCGGACCGCAGGCTGACCCGGTGCGCCGCTGACCTGGTGGCCCACGAGGCGGAGGCGCCCGGCACCCAGGTGACCGCGATCCTGCCCCGGCGCAGCTTCGCGCCGCTGCTCGGCCGGCTGCTGCACGACCGGACCGCGGACAAGATCGCCGGCGTGGTCAGCCGGGTGCCGAACGCGGCCGCCACCATCATCCCGTTCGACGTGCAGAACCGGGTCCGCGTACTGCAGGAGCGCCAGGCCGGCCTGATCCCCGTGCCGACGCCGGTCACGGGTCCCTCGCCCGATGACGAACTGCGGCACCTCAAGGCCGCGGCCGCCGCCGCGACGCCGGCCGACGACCGGCCCGGCCCCGTCGACCCGCTGCCCGGCGCGGGCGGCTACGACCGGCCCGTCCCGCCCAGGGACGCGACCCCGATCGGCTCGATCCACGAGCCGGGCAAGTTCACCGTCGAGGGCCGGGTCCGGGTCGTCGAGATCAGGTCGGTGCAGAGTAATTCGGTCCTGGCCTGCGAGCTGTCCGATTCCACCGGGGACCTGACCGCGCTGTTCTACGGCCGGTCCCGCATCGCGGGCGTGATGTGCGGCTCCCGGGTCAGGTTCCGCGGCCAGGTCGGCATCAAGGAAGGAGCACCCGTCATGGTCAACCCGGCCTACGAGCTCACCTCCGCCCAGGACAACGATTAAAACCTAGGCACCGAACGGGGTAGCCATCCCCGTTCGGTGCAAGGTCTTTGATCTCGTGGTGCTGGTCAGACCGCGGGGAAGATCAATTCGTAAGCCGGGTTGATCATCACCGGGTGGCCGTCCTTGATGCCCACCGAGCCCTTGAAGCGGACCCGCGCGCTGCACACGATGCCCGGGATGTGCGAGCGGCCGTAGAACAGCGCCGTGAGGGTGCCGCTCCCGTCGGAGATCTCGCAGGCCAGCACCGAGTTGCTCTTGACCGGCTTGATCTCCACCACCCGGATCCGGCCCTCCACGACGACCTTGCCCGGCTGGGTGATCGAGCCGATCCGGGTGATCCCGGGGACGGTGGATGGCGTCTCGCCGTCCGGGCCGGTGTCCTCGCACGGCTCCGGCGTCTTGCGCCGGAGCAGGCCGCGGGCCTTCGCCGCTTGCTCGGAGAGCGGCGCGCCCTTGCCGTTGGGCCCCGCCCCGTTCGGCCCGGCCCCGTTGGGCCCGGTGCCGGTCGATGCTGCGCCGTTCGCGTGGTCGGCCGCGACCGCGGCCTCCTCGGTCCTGAACTTCTGGTCGGCGGTGTCGGCGGCCCCGGCCGCCATCGTGGCGGCGGCCTGGCGCTCCTGCAGGACCCGGACGCGGCTCTCCACGTCGTAGGGCACGATGGTGGCGGCCGAGCGCGGGATGCGGCTGACCACGGCGGCGATCTTGTCCGCGGTGCGGTCGTGCAGCAGCCGGCCGAGCAGCGCGGAGTAGCTGCGCCGGGGCAGCACCACGGTGACGTGGGTGCCGGGGTCGGCGACCTCCCGCTCGACCAGTTCGGCGGCCGCCCGGAGCAGCCGCCGGTCGGCCACGTCGACGAAGTCCAGCGGGACGCCGCGGTCGGCCCGGGTCCACTTCTCCCGCAGCTTGTCGGCCCGGACGCTGTCGAGGACGAAGTGCCCCGCGCGGATGCTGCTGGGCCGCATGCTCCGCGCGTACCGCAGCGCGGCCAGCGTGGCCAGGTCGAAGCCGTCCACGAAGACGAGGATGATACGGCGGTTGTAATGCGGCGGGGGCGGCGGCTGGTTCTCGGTCAGCGTCTCGAGCACGCCGGACTCGGCCGCGTACTCGCGGTTCATCCGGATCAGGGCGGGCACC
>JAICWX010000565.1 GCA_025934635.1 Streptosporangiaceae bacterium
CGAGCAGCGCGGCGGCCAGCACCGGGAAGGCCATCAGCACCATCATCGAGGTGAGCAGCGCGTTCCAGGTGAAGATCGGCATCCGGAACATGGTCATACCGGGCGCGCGCATGCAGAAGATCGTCGTGATGAAGTTGACCCCGCCCAAGATGGTGCCCAGGCCGGACAGCACCAGGCCCATGATCCACATGTCGGCGCCGACGCCGGGCGAGTAGATCGCGCTGGTCAGCGGGGAGTAGGCGTACCAGCCGAACGCCGCCGCGCCGCCCGGGGTCAGGAAGCTGGCCAGCAGGATCAGCCCGCCGAACGTGAACATGTAGTAGCTCAGCAGGTTGAGCCGCGGGAACGCCACGTCGGGCGCGCCGATCTGCAGCGGGATCAGTTCGTTGGAGAACCCGATGAACACCGGGGTGGCGAACAGCAGCAGCATGATCGCGCCGTGCATGGTGAACAGCTCGTTGTACTGCTGGTCGGACACGAAGTGCTGGTCCGGGCCGAGCAGCTGGATCCGCATCAGCATCGCCATGATCCCGGCGCACAGGAAGAAGAAGAACGAGGTGATCAGGTACAGGTGCCCGATGATCTTGTGATCGGTCGAGGACAGCCAATACGCCAGGATCGATCCCTTGCGCTTCGTGCGCGACGTCCTGCCCGCGGCTGGCTTCTGCTGAACCGTAGTCACCAGATACCTCCTGACACATTCCCAGCCGACCGGTCCCCTTCGATCCCGCCTACCCGGAACGCTAGAGACCGGAGCTTGCCGTTTCCTTGCGGCTTCCGCGGCCCAGCACCAGGCCGGCCACCGGGAAGGCGGCCAGCACGGTGACAAGGTGCAGGCTGGTCGCGTCGGCGAGGGCGCCGAGAACGGGGGTTGACCAGCCCGCCGATGCTGATGGCCAGGCCGAGCATCACCCCGAGGAGGTGCCGATCCGGGTCGGCAGGTAGCTGGCAGTCAGCCCGGTGCCGACGCCCGCCGCGGTCAGGCCCGCCGGGACCAGCCACCGCAGGTTGCGCTGGTCGGTGAGGGCGCCGAAGACCGGTGGGGCCATGACCGGCATGGAGCCCTACCGCCACCGACTTCGTTCCCGGCGTCAGGCCATGGGTTGTCGACATCCAGCGGCACCGGCTCGGCCCTGATCACCCCGAACGATTGGCCGGTACGCACCTCGCCCCCCGCCGCAGGACGCGGCCGACGGTGTTCGACAGGTGCGATCTAGTTCGGGCAGCATCCACCGGATCCGCTGGCCGGCGCCGAGACCCTGCGTGCAGGGGCCCGGGCTTCGGCCAGTGGCAGAACCTGCGACACGACCGGCCGCAGCCGCCCGGCGTCGACGAGATGAGCCAGCGCCCCGCTGCCGTGGTCATGGATTTCGCCACCGTGGTGGTCGTGGCGAGCGTCGTGATCCCCGGCCGCCGCGGATGACGGCCGCCATCTTCGCCTCAGTGCTGCGCGGTTCGGGGTGACCACGCCCGGTGCGGGGCCGGTCCTGGGCGGCGTGTTGGACACGGACGCCTCGTGCGCGCTGCAGGCCGGGTTGAGCATGTTCCCGGAGGCGGTCGGGTGGTGCTCGACGCCCAGGTCGTGGCCAAGCGCCTCTATCCCGTGCTCGGCCCGCGCAAGATCATCGCCGCCGGCCTGCTCCTCACCGGCGCCGGCATCACCGCGTTGGTCGCGATCGGCCGACCACGAGCCTGTGGCGGGCGCGGGTCGTCCTGGTCGCTTGCTGCCGTCCAGGGGTCGGCCTGACAGGTTCCGGAAGAACACGCCTGTTGACAGGAGGTGTCATTAATTTTTACAATAGAAATAGTAAAAATAAACTGAGGAGGGTGATCATGACTGTCACGAGCCTGATGCCGGGGCATGAGCAGCCGCCGGGACCAGCCGGCCTGGCCGCACGACCGCCGCTGACGCTGGCCGAGGAGCACGTGCTGCTGCTGTGGCAGGTCACGGCGGGCGCCGAGAAGGTGCTGGCCGCGACCGAACGTGGCCGGTGGCCCGGCGCGGAACTGGCGGCGCTGGCCGGCTACGCCCAGGCCGAGGTGCTGCGCCAGGTGTCTGACGAGGAGGCGCTGCTGTTTCCCGCTGTCCCCGCCCAGGCGGTGGCCGGGCTGGCCAGGGATCATGTGCGGCTGCGCGCTGGCGTCGACCTGCTGGCCCGGGCGGCCGCCGGGGAACAGCCCATGTCCACCGCCCAACTCGCCGCCGCCGTCCGCGACTTCGTCGTCCAGCTCGAGCGCCACTTGCACAACGAGGACGACGTGCTCGCGTCGGGCCGCGCGCCGCGCGACGTGCCGGGCACTGTGACCCTCGGCGGCCGCCCGCATGAGTGGTACCCGCTCACCGAGGGAGCCGTGGTCGACCTCGACGCGCTCCCGGCAGACCAGGCGGCCGCCGCAGCCGTGGACCGGCTGCTGCGGATGCGCCGCGGCGAGCAGGTCGAACTGCAGTGCGGCACCGGCCTGGACCCGGTGTGGCGGGAGATCAGCAAGCTCAGCCCGGACGGCTACCAGTTCACCGTCCTGCAGGACGGGCCGGCCCGGTGGCGGATGCAGGTCACCCGCCGCCGTGCCGCCATCTGACCAAGCGCACGGCGTGTGTTCCGCGCTTGCGCCGTCACGCGCAGCGCGAGCGACCGGACGGTACGGATGGGGCAGCGGCGCGGCGTGTGAGCTGTCCGTAACCTGGGCGCCCCGGACCGAGCAGATGGACGGGAAGACCAGCCCGGAGGAGCTGGCCGCCGCGACGCACTCGGCCTGCTACGCGATGGCGCTGGCCCTGCGGCTCGGCGAACGCAAGTCCATGACGCAATGGACCTTCGGGCCTGCCGTCGGCCGACCCTGCTGACCAGGCGGGTAGTGGAAGGAAACAAGCCCAGTGGAGGAAGCTATGCGAGCCCTCGTCTATCACGGTCCCGGTCGCAAGGCCTGGGAAGAAGTACCCGACCCGGAGATCCTCGACGACGGCGATGTCATCGTGCGGGTGGACGCGACCACGATCTGCGGGACCGACCTGCACATCCTCAAGGGCGACGTGCCCGCCGTGCGCAAGGGCCGCATCCTGGGCCACGAGGCCGTCGGGACCGTCTGGGAGGCTGGCGGCCGCGTGCGCCGCTTCTGCCCCGGCGACCGCGTCCTCGTCTCCTGCATCAGCGCGTGCGGATCCTGCCAGTTCTGCCGCGAGGCCCGCTACGGACAGTGCCTGGAGGGCGGCGGCTGGGTCCTCGGCCACAAGGTCGACGGTACCCAGGCCGAGTTCGTCCGCGTGCTGTACGCGGACCACTCCATGTTCCACATTCCCGACGGCGTGAGCGATTCCGAAGCCCTCATGCTGGCCGATATCCTGCCGACCGGCTACGAGGTCGGCGTGCTGGCCGGCAGCGTCCGTCCCGGTGATGTCGTGGCGGTAGTCGGATGCGGTCCGGTCGGCCTGGCCGCGATCACCAGCGCACGGCTGTACAGCCCCAGCCACATCGTGGCCATCGACCTATCCGACGCCAGGCTCGAGGCGGCCAAGCACTTCGGCGCCGACACGGTGGTGAACAGCTCCGGCCAGGCCCCCTCGGACGTGGTCAGGGAGTTCACCAGCCGCCTGGGGGCGGACGTGGCCATCGAGGCCGTCGGCGTGCCCGCCGCCTTCGAGCTGGCGGTCAACCTGATCCG
>JAICWX010000167.1 GCA_025934635.1 Streptosporangiaceae bacterium
GTGGTGCCCGGATGGCGGCGGGCGTTACGGTCCGGAGATGAGCTCCAGGGTGATCGTGGAGGTGTAGCTGCCGGCCGGCGTGTTGGCCGGGACGGCCAGCCACCACCCGACCGGGTTGGTGGCGCCGGACCCGCCGATGTTGATCGTGCCCGAGCCGGTGGCGGCGCTGGCGTCATAGATCGTGAACGACGACGGCGTGGACGCGGCGGTGGTGATCGCGACCGGGTAGGTGGTGGTGTTGGTCGGCAGCGTGCACGTCGACCCGCTCGCGCACGACGAGTCCGGCGACGTGGTGGCGCTCATCGAGGTGACGCTGCCGGTGGTGTAGAACGTTCCCGAGTTCGCCATCGTGCTGGGAGTGCCGCCGCCGGTGGTGAACTGCGTCGCCGACACCGTCGAGTGCCAGCCGGGGGCCGTCCCGGTGGCGTCGTCGACCGAGTAGCCCTCATCGGCGGCGGTGGTGTCGGCGAGCTGCTGGTCCGCGCCGGTGATGGTGTGCCCCCAGCCTAGCGAGCTCGGCGAGGTCATGGCCAGCGTGCCCGACGTCAGGGCCAGCGTCCCGGTGACGGTGCAGGTCGTCCCCGCCGCCACCGCGCTGCCGCACCCCGCGGCCTGCGCGGCGCCCCCGGCTAGCAGCGCCGGCCCAAGCGCCCCGCCGGCCAGCAGCACGCAGGCCGCCACCCGGGACCGTCGGATTCGGCTGAGGTATCTCATGTGCACCCCCGAAAGAAAGGATCTGGTTGTCGCTACCGGACTATCGTCAGCCGGGCCGTCCGGGCCCGGGCTCTCCGTGGCTGGTCCGCCGCAGGCGCAGCACGATGACGGCCAGGCCCGCCAGCAGGAGCAAGCCGAGGACGATCAGCGCGATGGCCCACGGCGGGATCCCGCCGTCGGGCAGCGCCGCGTAGTCGCCGTTCCCGACGGCGACCATGTGCGCGTGCGGTACGGCCGGGATCGTCACCGGCCCGGTCCAGCTCGCGACCTGACCGCTCCCGTAGGTCAGCCGTACCGTGCAGCGCACGGTGGCTCCCTCGGCCAGCCCGGTGGCGTTCGCGGGGATGGTCGCGTGATCGCCCGGCAGGACGGTGTCGGCGTACACGGCGTATCTTCCCGGCTTGGCTCCCGAGCACACGGCGCTGCCCGCGGCGTGCGCGAAGGTCTGGCCGGTGTTGGCCAGCACGATGTTGAGCCGCGGTAGCGTCCCGATGGCCGAGCCGGACACGCGCGTGATGTGCAGCCTGGTCGTCAGCGCGGCGTGCTGTCCCACGGTCACGGCCACGGCCACCGAGACCTGCCTGATGATGACCGCCTTGGCGCCCGTCGGCCCGTGCTGGCCGAGCTGCGCCTGCTTGGGTGCGGTGGCGAGCTGCGCCGTGATCCCGGCGAGATACTGCCCGGGGCGGGTTCCCGACGGCACGCGCACCCGAAAGCCGAAGGCCTTCATGGCCCCGCCCGGCAGCGTCACGACCGACGGCAGGCTGGCCAGCCAGCAGGCCGGACCCGAGCAGGGGTGGAAGGCACCGCTGAACCCGCTGCCCCCGTTGCCGGCCGTGACCCCGGTGGACCGGCCGATCCTCAGCGTCTCCGCGGCGCGCCCGCCGTTGGTGACCAGCGCGGTGGCGGTAGTGGTGCCGCCGACGGGCAGGTTCAGCTCGAAGTAAGGCTGGGCCCGCCCGCTGGCGCCGGGCGCCGGGCTGAGGCCGAACGACCCGTTGGAGCCGGGGGATCCCGCGGCCGGTGCGGCCGCGGAGACCGGGGCAGCCAGCGCCTGCGCACCGTCTCCACCCCAAAGGCCCCAAAAGCCACAGCACCCGGCCAGCGCCACCAGCGCCCCGGCCCGGCGGACGCTGTACCGCGGCGAATGCCGTTCCCTCATGAGTCTCCCCCCCGTGGAAACTACTGACAGTTACTTATAATTGACTAACCGTAAACATGTGACATGGCGCCAGTCAAGAGACACGCGGGGTACATGAGGGCTGGCCGGGTCCGCCCTTGCGGCAGGGCGCCGGCACCGGGCCGGACGGGGATAGCCTGACCGGTATGCGCTATCTCGTGCGGGAACGGCTCTTCTCCATCACCGACGACTTCTGGGTCACCGACGAGCATGACAACAGGGTCTTCCTCGTCGACGGCAAGGCGCTGCGGCTGCGCGAGACCTTCGAGCTCAAGGACGCCTCGGGCGCCATTCTGGCCACCATCCGCAAGCGCTTCCTCAGCTTCACCGACACCCTCGACATCGAGCACGACGGGGCGGTCGTCGCGACCGTGCACAAGGCGGTGTTCTCGCTGCTGCACCACCGCGCGTACGTGGACATCCCCGGCCGCGGGCGGCTCGAGGCGGTCGGGAACATCATCGACAAGGACTTCGAGATCCGCGACGGCGGCCAGGTCATCGCGCAGGTCTCCCGGTCCTGGTTCCGGATCAGGGACACCTACGGCGTGGACATCGCCCCGGGCGAGAACGAGGCCCTGATCATCTGCGTCGCGATCTGCCTGGACCGCATCCACCACGACGAGGAACGCCGGGACTGAGCCGGCCCAGCCGGCCGGGGCTAGGCCTGGGGGACCTGGTCGGCGGGGAAGGTGAACTCGCCGCCCAGGTAGCGCAGCGCCGGGTCGTCCGGGGCGGGCTCGCCGTGCTCGGCGATGATCGCGGCGGCGTAGGCCTCCGCGTCGTCCGCGGGCTGGTAGCCGAGCGCCTTGGCCTCGTCCAGCGACACCCAGCCGCCGCGGGTGTTGGCGGACACCCCGAAGACGACCCGGAACCCGGGCCGCTCCGCGGTCAGGCAGGCCTCGAAGAGCCGGCCCGCGTCGTCGGGCGAGAGCCAGGTGGACAGCATCCGGGGGTTCCGCGGGGCCGGGAAGCAGGACAGGATCCGCACGCAGATCGCGTCCAGGCCGTGCCGGTGGTGGTACATCGCGGCCAGCGCCTCGACGGCCGCCTTGGACACGCCGTAGTGGGTGTCCGGCGCGGGGAACGCGTAGTCGGGCACCGGGAACGCCGAACGCGGGGTAAAGCCCACCGCGTGGTTCGACGACGCGAAGATCACCCGCGTCACCCCGGCCCGCCGGGCCGCCTCGAACGTCACGTAGCTGCCGTTGATGTTCAGCGCGCTGATCCGCTCCCAGGATGCCTCGCCCGGGATCCCGGCCAGGTGGATGACGGCGTCCGCCCCCTGGCAGGCCGCCGTCATGGCGTCCAGGTCGGTCACCGACGCCTGGACGACCTCTTCACCGGGGCCGGCCGTCATCGGGGCGACGTCGAGTACCCGCAACGTGCGTCCGGGCCGGGCCAGCCGGGTCCGCAGCATCGAGCCGACGAGGCCCGCGGCCCCGGTGATGACGACGACGGACATACCTAGGCTCCCTTAGTATCCCAACCCGGTTACGGACCGGTCAGCACCCTTTTTATCAGCCGGACCGGATCGTAAGCTCAGAATCCTGATGGGCTTGACACGGGGTGCCCCAGCGCCTGATGCAGGGACGCGGGGGACGCAGTCGCGCAGGGCAGTAACGGCGGGAGGCCTGACGCTGCCCCGGATGAACGCTCACCGCCTGGTCATCGTGGCGGCGGCCCTCACCGTGACGGTGGCCGCGGCCCTGGCCACCGCGCTGACCATGTTCAGCAGCCAGGCGCTGCCCCGCGCGGTCCGGCACGACCTGAGCCACGCCGCCGGCACCGCGATAGACATCCGCGGCAGCGGCGTCAACAACAGCCAGGGCGCGCAGTACACCGCCCTGCTGCCCGGCATGATCTCCACCGCGCTCGACGGCACGCCGTTCGCCTTCTACCACGCCTACTGGTCCGACCCGCTCGGCTTCGTGCCCGGCGCGCGCCCGGTCCCGCCGGGCGGCACCCACGACGTGCAGATCGTGGAGGCCGCCGCCCTCGAGGGCATCACCGCGCACGCGGCGCTGGTTTCCGGCCGCTGGCCGGACGCCCTGCCCGCCCCGGGATCGGGCGGCCCGATCCCGGCCGCCCTGCCGGCCACGACCGCCGGGCTGCTGCACGTGAGCACCGGCGACGTCCTGCAGCTGCACGACCGGATCACCGGCCATCAGGTCCGGTTCGCGGTCACCGGTCTCTACCGGCCCCGGCAGGTATCGTCGCCGTACTGGGGCCTGGACGACGTCGCGCTCGGCGGCCAGAGCACGCTCAGCGGCTTCACCACCTACGGACCGCTGACCGTGCCGGCCTCGGTGTTCACCGGGCCGCTGGCCGTCGACGGCGGATCCTGGCTGGCCGTGCCGCAGACCGCCAGCGTGCCGACCGCCCAGCTGAGAGACGTCGCTGCCAACGTGACCGGCCTGCAGCAAGACCTGGCCGACGCCACCCAGCTGCCGGACCTCACCATGGTCACCGGGCTGCCCGCAGTGCTCAACGGGACCGCGAGCAACCGGGACGTGGCCCGCTCGCTGCTCGCCATCTGCGCCGTGCTGCTCGCCCTGCTGGCCGGCGCGGCCCTGCTCGCGGTGGCGCGGCTGCTCACCGGCCAGCGCGAGGGCGAGTCGGCGATGCTGGTCGCGCGCGGCGCCAACCGCTGGCAGCTCATCCGGCTGGCCATCGCCGAGGCGATACCGCTGTGCCTGGCCTGCGCGGCCGCCGGCGGGCTGGCCGGGGCCGGCCTGGCCGGCCTGCTGGCCGGGCCGGTCACGGTCGGCTGGCCCGCCGTCACGGCCGCCGCCGTGGTCGGCGTGGGCGCGTTCGTGATCCTGCTGGTACCGGTGCTCGGCATCGTCACCCCGGGCACGGCCCGGGCGCGCCGGGGCCGGCAGGCCGCCGTGGCCGGGGTCACCCGCGCCGGGGCCGACTTCGCGCTGGTGGCACTGGCCGTGGTGGCCGGCTACCAGCTGCGGCACTATTCGGCGGTATCGGCCGGGAGCAGCGGGAACTACGGCGTGGACCCGGTGGTCGTGGTCGCGCCGGCGCTGGCGCTGGCCGGCGGCACCGTGCTCGCGCTGCGGCTGCTGCCGGCCGGCGGCAAGGCCGGCGACCGGCTGGCGGCCCGGGGGCGGCGGCTGACCGCGGCCATGGCCAGCTGGCAGATCAGCCGCCAGCCGATCCGGCAGGGCGGCGCGGCGCTGCTGATCGTGCTGGCCGTGGCCACCGGGACGCTGGCGCTCTCGCAGCGGCAGAGCTGGACGCAGTCCGTCCACGACCAGGCCGCGTTCAGCGCCGGCGCGGACGTGCGCGTCCAGGCCAGCGAGCCGCTCACGGCCGAGCAGGCCGGCGCGCTGGCCGGGTCGCCCGGGGTACGGCGCGCCATGCCGGTCGCGTCCTTCCTGCGGACCGACACCAACGCGGTGACCCTCGCGATCGACGCCGGCCAGGCCGCGCGCGTGGTGCGGCTCCGCCCCGACCAGTCGCCGGCGGCCGCGGGCCCGCTGTTCGCGAGGATCCAGCCGTCCGGCCCGCCGCCGGGCGTCACGCGGCCCGGCCGGGGACTCGCGTTCCGGCTGACCGCGCGGCTGGGCCCGGCCGCGCTGCACCTCGGCTCGGCCCTGGTGACCGTCTCGGTCGAGGACGCCGACAGCGACGTCTACCAGCTCAACGCCGGCTCGCTGCCCGCCGACGGCCAGGACCACGTGCTGACCGTCCGCCTCGGCCCGGCCCCCGGGACGGCCGCGATCTACCCGCTGCGGCTGAGCGCGGTCAGCCTGGGGTACACGATGCCCACCACCAGGCCCCGCGCCCCGGCCGTCCTCACCGTGGACGGCCTGTCCGGCCCGTCCGGGCAGGTCGACG
This sequence comes from Streptosporangiaceae bacterium, assembly GCA_025934635.1. The sequence goes on from JAICWX010000167.1 coordinate 5,747, forward strand.
GCACGGCCCTGCGCAGCTGGGCGGCCCTCGCCTCGTCGACCGAGCTGGAGGGCGTCCGGCAGCTCACCGGCACGGTCGGCCCGTCCGCCCTCCCGGCCGCCGCGCCGGGCGCCGCGGCCCCGGCCGGTCCCGGGGGCAGCGCGCTGGCGGTGACGTTCCAGCCGGGTTACGGCCTGGCCGCCAGCGGGTACTTCGGCATTCCCCCCAGCCCGGTGGACGGGCAGCTCACCCTGGCCCCGGCCGCCCCCGGGGTCATTCCCGGCGTGGCCACGCAGCGGTTCCTCAACGCCAGCAACGCCGGCGTCGGCGCCACGGTGCAGACCAACCTCAACGGCGCGATCATCCCCGTGAAGATCGTCGCGGCGGTGAGCACGGTCCCCACGGTGACCGGCGACGGCGGCGGGCTGGTGGTGGACCTGGGCACGCTGCAGGCCGTCCTGGCCCGCGGCGAGCTGGAGCCGGCCCCGGTGACGCAGTGGTGGCTGGCCGCCCGCGATCCGGCCCGGCTGTCCGTGCCCCGGCCGGCCCTGCCGCCCGGCTCGGCCGTCATCAGTGCGAACGGGATCGAGACGGCGCTGCTGGCCGACCCGCTGTCGACCGTCCCGCAGCAGGCGCTGCTGGCGGTGGCCATCGCCGCCGCCATTCTCGCCATCACCGGCTTCTGCGTCAGCATCGCGGCCGGGGTCCGCCAGCGGCGCGCGGAGAACGCGCTGCTGGCGGCGCTGGGCGTGCCGCCGCGGGCCGCGGCCGCGCAGCTGTGCCTGGAAAAGCTCATGCTGAGCGTGCCGTCCGCGCTGGCCGGCCTGGTCCTCGGCGTGGTCCTGGCCGAGCTGCTGGTGCCCGCCATCACGCTGACGGCGGCGGCGACCACGCCGGTCCCGCCGGTCCTGATCCAGCTGAGCTGGTCCCAGACGCTGGCCCTGGCCCTGGCGGTGGCCGTGCTGCCGGTGCTCGCGGCGGCCCTGACCATCGCGCGGCGCCCCGACGCCGCCGCCGAACTGCGCGCCGCGGAGTCGGCATGAGCGTCCTCACCGCATCCAGGGCCGGGCCGGCGGTGGGCCGCCGGGTGGGCACGGCGGCGGGCGGCGCGCTGGCGCTCGCGCTGCTGGCCTGCGGCTGCGTGTTCGCCGCGCTGGCCGGCCCGGCGCTCAGCCTGCACACCCGTACCCAGGCGCTGCAGCAGACGCTGGACGGCCTCCCCAACACGACCCGGACGGTCCAAGTCAGCGCCCCCTGGAGCGAATTCGTGGGGTCGCTGCCCGGGGCCCGGGCGCTGACCGATGACCAGCTGACCCAGGTGACCGGTCAGATCGGCCTGGGCCTGGCCCAGCAGCCGCTGCCGCTCACGGCCGGCCGGTGGACCTCCCTGACCACGAGAGGGCTGGTCGTCGCGTCCGGCGCGGGGCCCAAGGCCCAGGCCGAGGCGCCGCCCAAGCTGGAGGTCAGTTACCGCGCCCCGTTCGCCGGCTACGCGAAACTCGTGGCCGGCTCGCTCGCCAGCGGCGGCGCTCCGCCCGGCGCGGTCGCGGTGGCGGCCACCGTGGCGACGGCCGCGCGCTTCGGGATGCACCCGGGCAGCCGCCTGACGCTGGCCATCCCGGGCAGCGTGGTCACGATCTACGTCACCGCGATCGTCCGGATCCGGCAGCCCGGATCGACCTTCTGGCAGCAGGACACGACCCCGGTCCGGCCGACGCTCACCCAGCTCAGTCCCACCAGCCCGCTGTACTGGCTCGGCGGGGTCATCGCCGACCCCGGCCAGCTCGGCGCGACCCAGCGGGTGTTCGGCGACAGCGGGCTCGAGCTGCAGTGGGAGTACCCGCTCGACCTCTCGGGCGTGAACGCGGACCAGGCCGGGGGGACGTACCAGGCGCTGAACCGCTCCACCACGGCCGCGCCCGCGCTGGCCGGCCCGCTGGCGGCGGGCGAGGGCGCGCTGTCGGTCACCTCGCCGCTGCTGCCGGACCTGGCGACGTTCCTCGGCACCCAGGCGGCCGTGGAAACCGTGCTCCTGCTGCTGTTCGTCAGCCTGATCGTGGTCGGCACGGCCGTGATCCTGCTGGCCGGCCGGATGATCGTCGCGCGCCGCGAAGCCGAGCTGTCGTTGCTGCGCGCCCGGGGCGGATCCCTGGGCCAGGTGGCGGCCCGGGTCCTCGGCGGCACGGTGATCTCGGCCGGACCGGGCATCGCCGTCGGCGCGGTCCTGGCGATCGCGCTGGTTCCCGGCGGCGGCGCCGCCGCGGACGGCTGGCCGCTCGCCGTGATCGCGGCCGTCGCGGCGCTGGCCGGCCCCCCGCTGATCGCGGTGTGGCAGCATCGAAGGCCCGCCCCGGTCAGCAACCCGGCCCAGGTCACCACGGCCGAGACCCGGCGGTCGAGGGGTCGGGCCCGGCCCTGGCGCCGCCTGGTGATCGAGGTCACCGCGATCGCCGCGGCGATCGCGGGCCTCATCGTGCTGCACGATCAGGGCGTGCCGCCGTCCGGTTCCGGGGACGCGGCGGCCGGGGCCAGCGCGGACCTGTACCTCACCGTGGTGCCGATCCTGGTCGCCGTCCCGGTCGTCATCGTCATGCTGCGGCTGTACCCGCTGGCCGTCCGCGGCCTGGCCGCGCTGTCCGCCCGCCGGGCGGGTGCCACCGGCTTCGTCGCGCTCTCCCGGGCGGCCAGGTCCCCGCTGACCGGGGCGCTGCCCGCGTTCGCGCTGGTACTCACGCTGAGCCTGGCCACCTTCGCCGGGATGGTCAGCCAGGGCATCGCCCGCGGCGAGATCACGGCCTCCTGGCAGACGACCGGGGGCGACGTGCTGATCGCGGCCGGCCCGGACTCCCCGGCGATCACCCCGGCCGCGGTCAAGGCCGTCGCCGCGGTCCCCGGCGTGCGGCACGCCACCGAGGTGTGGACCAAGAGCTGGTTTACCTCCTTCGGCCGGCCCGTGACGGTGTCGGCCGTGGACCCGGCCAGCTACGCGGCCGTGGTCGCGGGCACGCCGTTCTCCCCCTTCCCGGCCCGGCTGATCGGGAATGCGGCCCCCGCGACGCCGCTCCCCGACGGGGCCGTCGTGCCGGTGCTGGCCTCGCCGGCCGCCGCCGCCGTCCTGGGCACGGCACCGGTCCAGCTCAACACGCTGGGCGCGGCGGGACCGTTCACGGTGCGGGTGGCGGGCATCCTGGACAGCACCCCGGCCGTCCCCGCGGGCGGGAGCTACGTGATCATGGCGCTGCGGACCCTGCCCGGGCTGGCCGGCGCGCCCGCCCCGAACGAGCTCCTGGTCACCGGCTCCGCGATCGGTCACGCCCGGCTGACCGCCGTGGCCAACCGCGCGATCCCCGGCAATATCACCACGTTCCGCACCCGGATCCTGGCCTCGCTGGACAGCACGCCGCTGCAGCACGGCGCCGGGCTCATCATCACGCTCACCATCGCGGCCGCCGCCGCGCTCGGCTTGCTCGTCGTGATCCTCGGCCTGGCGCTCGGCTCGGCGGAGCGCGGGATGACCCTGGCCCGGCTCACCGTCATGGGCCACGAGCGCCCGGCCGGCCTGGTCATCGCCGAGGCCATGCCGGCCGTGCTCGCCGCGGTGGCGGCGGGGGTGGCCTGTGCGCTGGCGCTGCCCGTCGCGATCGGGTCGGCCATCGACCTGTCCGTGTTCACCGGCACCAGCACGCCGATCCAGTTCGAGCCGGATGCCCTCGCGCTCGGCCTGCCCGCCGCCGCCGTCGTGGTGCTCGCCCTGGTCGCGCTGGCCGTGGAGGCCAGGACGGTACGCCGCCGTGACATCTCCGGCATGCTGCGGTCAAACTAGGAAGGGAGGAGTTCTATGGCCACCAGCATCGAGGACCTGGTTCCCGCGCGGCAGCGGGATTTCGGCGCGGGGTCGCTGATCGTGTGCGACCGGCTGGTCCGCATCTACATCGCGGCCGGGATCGAGGTCCAGGCCCTGCAGGGGCTCGACCTGCTGGTGAACGAGGGCGAGATCGTCGCGCTGGTGGGCGCGTCGGGGAGCGGCAAGTCCACCCTGATGAACATCCTGGCCGGGCTGGACACGCCCACCGCCGGCTCGGTCCGGGTAGCGGGCCAGGACCTGGCCGTGCTGAGCAAGCGGCAGCGGCTGGCCTACCGGCGCCGGGCGGTGGGCTTCGTCTGGCAGCAGACCTCGCGCAACCTGCTGCCCTACCTGACCGCGCAGCAGAACGTGGAGCTGCCGATGCGGCTGGCCGACGGCGGCCTGGCCGGCCCCCTGGCGCGGCAGAGCGCCGGCCGGCGCCGGAACCGGGCCGCCGAGCTGCTCGACCTGCTCGGCCTCGGCGACTGCCTGCACCGCCGCCCCGACCAGCTGTCCGGCGGCGAGCAGCAGCGCGCGGCCATCGCGGTGGCGCTGGTCAACGAGCCGAAGGTGCTCCTCGCCGACGAGCCCACCGGCGAGCTCGACACGGCCACCGCGGCCGAGGTGTTCGGCGCCCTGCAGCGGGCGAACTCCGAGCTCGGCGTGACCGTGCTGATCGTCACGCACGACCCGGCGGTGTCGTCGGTGGTGCGCCGGACCGTCGCCATCAGGGACGGCCGGACCAGTACCGAGATCCACCGGCACGCGGTCGCCGGGGACGACGGCGAGATGGCGCAGCACGCGGTGGAGTACGCCGTCCTCGACCGGGCCGGCCGCCTGCAGCTGCCCCGGGAGATGACCGAACCCCTGGGCATGCGCGACCTGGTCCGGCTGGAATCCGAGCCCGACCATATCGGCGTCTGGCCCGACCGCCGCGCTGCTGGATCCGGGGAGGATCAGTGACCGCCGTCGTGGCCACGGACATGGTGGCCGCCGAAGAAGTGACGCGGACCTTCGGCAGCGGGCGGACCGCTTCGGCGGCGCTGCGCGGCGTCTCCTTCACCGTGCCGGCCGGCCAGCTGGTGGCGCTGCGCGGCCGGTCCGGTTCGGGCAAGACCACGCTGCTCAACATCGTCGGCGGCCTCGACCGGCCGGACGGCGGCCGGGTGCGGGTCGCGGACCGGGACGTCACCGCGATGTCCGAGCACGAGCGGATGGAGCTGCGGCGGAATTCGGTGGCGTTCATCTTCCAGTCGTTCGGCCTCATCCCGATCCTGTCGGCCGCCGAGAACGTCGGGGTCCCGCTGCGGATCGCCGGGATGGCGCCGAAGGAGCGGGAGGAGCGGGTCCGGCTCATGCTGGACATCGTCGGCCTGGGCGAGCACGCCCGGCAGCGCCCCGGTGAGCTGTCCGGCGGCCAGCAGCAGCGGGTGGCGATCGCCCGCGCGCTGGCCGGCCGCCCCCAGCTGCTGCTGGCCGACGAGCCCACCGGCCAGCTCGACTCCGAGACGGCCAAGCAGATCATGCGCCTGCTGCGCACCGTGGTCCAGTCCGAGAACGTGACCGCGCTGGTCGCCACCCACGACCCCAACCTCATCGGCATCGCCGACGACGTCCTGGAACTCGAGGACGGCAAGATCAAGGCCAATTAGCCCGAACGAGTTCCGTCCCCGCCCCAGCCCGCGCTGCGACCCCCGCTCCGCGCGCCGGCCCACCCGAGTCGGTGTGCCCCTGGGTACCGAAGAAGGTATCCGGGGGCACACCGGCTTCCCGGGTTCCTGCGACCTTCCTGGGTTCCTGCGACCGCGATGGCTGCCGCCGCATCGCGGGAGGCGTCAGGTGACGGGGGTGCCGGTGGTGGCGGTGAGCTCGGCGAACAGGGCGGTCAGGCGCTTGGTGACCGGGCCGGGAGTACCGTCGCCGATGGTGCGGCCGTCGACGCGCAACACCGGGACCAGGCCGCCCATGGTGCCGGTGACGAACGCCTCGTCGGCGGTGTAGAGCTGGGGCAGCGTGTAGTCGCCGGCCGTGCCCGGGATCCCGGCCGCGGCGGCCAGGTCGAGCACCGTGGCCCGGGTGATGCCCTCCGGGCAGGAGACCGTGGTCGGGGTGGCCAGCGTCCCGCCGGTCACCCAGAACAGGTGGGTGGCGTTGGTCTCGGCGATGAAGCCGCGGGGGTCGAGCATCACCGCGTCGTCCGCGCCCGCCACGTTCGCCTCGATCTTGGCCATGATCGACGGCAGCAGGTTGTTGTGGTGGATCTTCGGGTCGAGGCAGTCCGGCGCGGGGCGGCGCACGCTCGCCGTGACCAGCGTGATGCCGGCCGCGTCGTACACCGGGTCCTTGAACTCGGCCAGCACGATCAGCGTCGGCCCGGCCTGGTTGAGCCGGGTGTCCATGCCCGAGGTGATCTTGACCCCGCGGGTCAGGGTGAGCCGGATGTGCACGCCGTCGCGCATCCCGTTCGCGGCCAGCGTGCGCCGGATCTCGGTGGTGATCTCCTCGTCGGAGGGGATGCCCGCGAACGCCAGCGCCCGGGCCGAGGCACGCAGCCGGGCCAGGTGCTCGTCCAGCCGGAAGATCTTCCCGGCGTACAGCCGCAGCCCCTCCCAGACCGCGTCGCCGCCCTGGACGGCCGAGTCGAACGGGCTCACCGCCGCCTGGTCGCGGTGGCTGAGCGTGCCGCCCACGCTGACGATGAGATCGCGGTTGCGTTCGTCAAAGCTTTGCAGCATCAGGACCTCACCAGGCGGTAGCGGTGCAGGCGGTCGAAGTAGGGCTGGCACTGGTCCGCCAGCGGCTCGAGGCGGGCGGGCAGCGGGGCGGCGGGCGGCTGGTGAGGGGTCTTGGGGACGAAGCCGGCGGAGGACCGGACGCTGTCGTACCAGTAGGGGGCCCACACCCCGTCGCTGTCCCGCGGGCCGGGCGGCCAGGCCAGCATGCGTGCGTCGAACGGCACGCCGAGCGCTTCGCACAGCGCGGCCAGCACGCCCGGGGGGTCGGCCAGCAGCGCGCGGGAATCGACGACCGGGCCGCCGAACGCCTCGAAGATCTCGGCCTGCTGCCGCAGGCCCAGATCGTCCAGCGTCGGCTCGGCCCGCACCCGGGCGTAGGAGGCGAGCAGCTCGCGCGGGTCCCTGATCAGGTGCGCGTGCCGGAACGGGGCCAACGCGGCCCGGTCCACCTCGGGCAGCAGGTGGTGGGTCATGTGCTTGGCGTAGCCGATCGCCGCACCCGCAGGCAGCGGGTCCGCGAGCCCGGCCAGCACTACCCGCCAGTCGGTGGGCTGGCTCGCGATCACCTCGGCCCGGCCCGGGTGGTCCAGGCCGGTGCGGTCCAGGTAGAAGGCGTACAGCGGCTCGTCGGCGACCACCGTGTCCGGCCGGTTCTCCCAGGACCGCATCAGCGCGGTGGACACGGTCCGCGGCCCCGACCACATCGCGATGCGGGTGGCGGGGGCCGCGGAATCCGCGTAACTCACAGCGTGACGACGCTGCGCAGCACCTCGCCGCGGCCCATCTTGGCGAAGGCCTCTTCGATATCGCCCAGGCCGATCGTCTCCGAGACGAACTTGTCCAGCGGCAGCCGCCCCTGCAGGTGCAGGTCGACCAGCATCGGGAAGTCGCGGCTGGGCAGGCAGTCCCCGTACCAGGAGGACTTGAGCGCCCCGCCGCGGCCGAACACGTCGAGCAGCGGCAGTTCCAGCGTCATCTCCGGCGTCGGCACGCCGACCAGGACGACGGTGCCGGCCAGGTCGCGGGCGTAGAAGGCCTGCTTGTAGGTCTCGGGCCGGCCGAGGGCCTCGATCACCACGTCCGCGCCGTTCCCGCCGGTCAGCTCCTGGATCCCGGCGACCGGGTCGGCGTTCCGCGAGTTGATCACGTGGGTGGCGCCGAAGCCCTTGGCCCACTCCAGCTTCCGGTCGTCCACGTCGACCGCGATGATGGGGTGCGCCCCGGCCAGGGAGGAGCCGGCGATGGCGCCGTCACCCACGCCGCCGCAGCCGATCACCGCGACGCTCTTGCCCCGGGTCACGCCGCCGGTGTTGATGGCCGCGCCGATGCCCGCCATCACGCCGCAGCCGAGCAGGCCGGCCGTGGCGGCCGGGATGGCCGGGTTGACCTTGGTGCACTGCCCCGCCGCGACCAGGGTCTTCTCGATGAACGCGCCGATGCCCAGGGCCGGGGACAGCACCGTGCCGTCCTCGAGGGTCATCTTCTGGGTCGCGTTATGGGTGTTGAAGCAGTACCACGGCTCGCCCCGGCGGCAGGCCCGGCAGTGGCCGCAGACCGCGCGCCAGTTGAGGATGACGAAGTCCCCGGGCGCCACGTCGGTCACGTCGGGCCCGACCGCGTCGACCACGCCGGCCGCCTCATGGCCGAGCAGGTAGGGGTAGTCGTTGCCGATGCCGCCCTCGCGGTAGTGGAAGTCGGTGTGGCACACCCCGCACGCCTGCACGGTAACGAGCGCCTCCCCCGGCCCGGGCTCGGGCACCAGGACCGTCGTCACCTCTACCGGCTCGCCCTTGGCGCGGGAGATCACGCCCTGAACGCTGATCGTCACGTGTCCACCTTCTTCTTCTTACTAACGGGGGGCTCGGGGGGTCGTCCCCCCGGAGCCAGCCGAGCGTCGTCGCTGTACCAGGTCCCCATGATGCCTGCTGGCCGCGGGGGACGGAAGATCAGGGGTCACCGGGTATCGGTGGTGCGACCGCGCCACTGGGCGCCGCGGCCCGCGTAGTGCCGCCGGGCCGAGTCAGCGGTCATCGCCGCGTACAGCAGGGCGATCAGCGGCAGGCCGGGCGCGCGCAGCGGCGACAGCCGGTACAGCCGCAGCATGGGCAGGAAGCTCAGCGACATCAGCGCCCAGCCGGCCAGCCCCGCGCCGAAGGTGACCGCCGCCGGGCCGCGGCCGCCGGTCCCCAGGGCCGCCAGCCCGGCGATCGTGCCGGCCGGCGGCAGCGCGTACAGGAACAGCAGCCCGAGCAGCGTCCCGGCCAGCAGCGCCGGCGAGTAGCGCAGCTGGGTGTAGGCGGACCTGGCCACCATCTGCCACAGGCTGGCCAGCCCCGGGTACGGCCGCACGCTGACCACCTGCCGGGATAGGCCGAGCCAGGTGCGCCCCCGCTGGCCCTTGATCAGGCGGCCCATGGCCACGTCGTCGATGAGGGCGTCGCGGATCGCCGCCACGCCCCCGGCCTTGTCCAGGATCTCGCAGCGGACCAGCATGCAGCCGCCGGCCGCGGCGGCGGTCCGCGAGCCGGGCACGTTCACCCGCCGGAACGGGTAGAGCTGCGCGAAGAAGTACACGAAGGCCGGGACCACGACCCGCTCCCAGCCGGAATCCGCCCGCAGCAGCGCCATCTGCGAGACCAGGTCCCGGTCGTCCCCCTCCGCCGCGGCCACCAGCCGGCGCAGCGTATCCGGCCCTTCCCAGGCGATGTCGGCGTCGGTGAACAGCACATACCCGCCCGCGACAGCCTGCTCGGCACCGACAGCTGCCGCCGGTCCAGCGCCCGTCGATGCCACCGGCCGGGCGCCCACAGACACAGCGTCCGGGGATTCCGCCGCGCGCAGCCCCTGGGCCATGGCCCACACCTTGCCCGCCCAGCGCTCCCCCGCGGGCGCCGGGACCCCGGGGATCACCCGCAGCGTGCGGCTCCCGCCATCGGAGCGGGCCGGAAGCGAGCGGGCGACCCGCTCGGCCACCGCGCCGGTCCCGTCGGTGCTGCCGTCATCGACCACCAGGACGGTCAGCTCCCCCGGGTACTCCTGGCCGAGCAGCGCGGGCAGCGTGACCGGCAGCATCTCGGCCTCGTTCCGGGCCGGGACGACCGCCACCACATCCGGCCAGACGCGCGGCTCGGCGGTGACCCGGGGCAGCCGCTGGCTGGTCCGCCAGAAGCCGCCGTGCGCGGCGACCAGGTATATCCAGGCGAGCGCGGCCGCCGCGCACGCAATGCTCAACCCCAGCATCCCGGCAGCTTCTCACACGGCCGGTCCACCTGACCCGGTTGACGCGACGGTCTCGAGTGCCTAAAGTGCTAAATAACTAAGACACTGGATCGGTGGTACATGATCAGTTTCCGGGTGGACGGGCGGTCCGGGGTAGCGCCGTACTTGCAGATCGTGCGGCAGGTACGGCAGGCGCTGCGGATGGGCGTCCTCGACGTAGGTGACCAGCTCCCGAGCGTGCGGGAGGTCGTGGCCGAGGTGGCGGTGAACCCGAACACCGTGCTCAAGGCCTACCGGGACCTGGAGCGCGAGGGCCTGATCGAGGCGCGCGCGGGGCACGGCACGTTCGTCAGGAAGCGGCCGCCGGGACCACCGCCGGGGACCCATTCCCGGCTCGGCCGCAGCCTGGGCCACTGGGTCCGGGAGGCCCGCGAGGCCGGGCTCGACGACGAGTCGATGGAGTCGCTGCTGCGGGTCGCGCTGCGGGCGGCGGATGCCGCGGACGCCGGCTCGAAGGAGATCGCATGACCGCGATCGATACGCACCAGCTGTCCAAGCGCTACCGGCGGGTCAGCGCGCTGACCGAGTGCACGGTCGCCGTGCCCGAGGGCCGGGTTTCCGCGCTGATCGGGCCGAACGGGGCAGGCAAGACCACGTTGCTCCGGCTGCTGGCCGGATTGGCCAGGCCGACCGGCGGCACGGCTCACGTCCTGGGCGGCACGCCGCGGCAGGACCCGGCGTTCCTGGCTGGGATCGGCTACCTGGCCCAGGAGATCCCGCTCTACCGGCGGTTCACCGCCGAGGATCACATCCGGATCGGGGCGCACCTGAACCCGCGCTGGGACGCCTCGCTGGCCCGCACCCGGCTGGCGGAGCTGCGCATCCCGCTCGACCAGCGCGTCGGCACGCTGTCCGGGGGCCAGCGGGCCCAGGTGGCGCTGGCGCTGACGCTGGCCAAGCGGCCGCGGCTGCTGCTGCTCGACGAACCAGTCGCGGCGCTGGATCCGCTGGCCCGGCGGAATTTCCTGGCCACGCTGACCGCGGCCATGGCGGATGCCGCGGGCGGCCTCACCGTGGTGCTGTCCTCGCACCTGATCGCCGACCTGGAGCGGGTGTGCGATCACATCATCTTGCTGGCCGGGTCCCGGGTGCAGCTCTGCGGTGACATCGACACCCTGCTGGCGGAGCACAAGTTCCTGGTCGGTCCGCGCAAGGACACCGGGCCGGTCGAGCGGACCCACACGGTCGTGCAAGCGGCGACGACGGCCCGCCAGTCCACGCTGCTGGTCCGGCTCAACGGCCCGGTCATCGACCCCGCCTACCAGGCCGAGGACGTGACCCTGGAGGAGCTGGTACTGGCCTACATGGGCGCCGAGGAGGCGTCCGCGGGCAAGCACCTCACGACGGTGGGAGAAGCCTCATGAGCTGGCTGGTCTGGCGGCAGTACCGCGCCCAGGGCGCGATCGCCGCCGCGCTGCTCGCCGCGGCCGCCGCGGCGATCCTCGTGACCGGTTTCCAGGTCGCGTCGCACTGGCACGCCATGCTCGCCGCCTGCGCCGGCAACAGCACGTGCGTGGATCAGCAAAGACCGCTGGTCAATGGCGTGGTGAGCGACCTGCCCTGGTTCAGCCTGATCGTGCCGGTGGTGCTCGGCATGCTCTGGGGCGCCCCGCTCGTGGCGCACGAGCTCGAGACCCGCACCAGCGATTTCGCCTGGGCGCAGAGCGTCACCCGGACGCGGTGGCTGGCCGTCAAGGCGGGCTGGCTGCTGCTCGTCGCCGCCGCCTGCGGCGGCGCGATCGCCGCCCTGACCACCTGGTGGTCCGGGCCGATCAACGCGCACTTCGCCAGCGCGTTCACGCCCGGCCAGTTCGACACCCAGGGCATCGTCCCCATCGGGTACGGGTTGTTCGCCATGGCGCTCGGCATCGCCGCGGGCGCCGTGGCGCGCCGGACCCTCCCCGCGATCGCCACCGTGCTCGGCGGGTTCATCGCCCTGCGCCTGCTGGTCTCCGATGTCCTCCGCCCGCACTACCTGGCGGCCATCACGACCTATTACCACGTGACGGGCTCGTTCACGCCGCCGGGGCAGGCCTGGGTGCTCGCCCAGGGCGCCGTCAGCCCGGCCGGCCGGACGGTGGCGACGGGATGGGGGGAGCTGTATCCCGCACTCTCGGCCACCTGCCGCAGGCTGCTCCCCGGAACCCCGGGGTCGAAGTCCGGCGACTCGCTGAGCCCCGTTTTCTCCTGCATGCAGGCCCACGGCTGGCGCGGCTTCGTCACCTATCAGCCGGCCGGCCGCTACTGGCCGTTCCAGGGCATCGAGACCGGGATCTACCTCCTGCTGGCCGCGGCGCTGATCGCGGTCACGTTCACCGTCGTCCGCCGGCGGGATTCGTAGCTGAGGGAACCCGCCAGGCGATCACGTCACCGGTCGCGACCGACGGCGGACCAAGGAGGCTGGTCAGGTACTGGGCGAGGAGCGAGCCGGGCGTGGTGACGGCGACCACCGCCGCTACCCGCCACGCCTTGAGCTGGTCGCGCACCTTGGCGACGGTCACGTCCTTGACGCTCGCCGCCTGGCAGGCGCCAGGCGGCAGGCCGGCCTTCAGCACCGTGGGCAGGCCGGACGGGGAACACGCCCAGACCAGGTTCAGGAACTGGCCGACGGGCGGGGTGCCGCTCCCGTCGATGTAGCTGCGCCCGTTCCAGGCCGGGCCGATGAAGTACCCGCCGACCAGGGAGCCGGGCTGGCCGGTGCCGGCCTGCCAGCGCAGCGGCTCGGTGAAGGTGGACATCGGGATCGGCACCGTGAGCACGCTGGCCGAGGGCGGCAGCCGCAGCGCGGCGAACGCCGCCGTCCAGCCGGGCGGCACCGGGTTGGCCGTGTTGGCGGCCAGCGGCGCCGGCACGATGGGCAGCACGGCCAGGACCGTCCCGGCCAGCACGACGGCGGCCGGCCGCCATCCGTTCGCGAGCCACGGCAGCCGCTTAGCCGCGAAAACCGTCAGGGCGGGGATCGCCGCGTCCACGGCGAAGGCCAGCAGGGCGGCGGCGGTGCCGTCGGCGACCAGGGAGAACCGGTCGGGCAGGGCCGCGTTGAGCAGCGGCAGGCTCTGCAGCCAGTACCAGGGCAGCTTGATCGCGTGGTA
>JAICWX010000346.1 GCA_025934635.1 Streptosporangiaceae bacterium
GCGCGCTCAATCCGTAGCGCTGGGAGCAGCCGACTGGGATCAGTGGTCGGGTTCGTACTTGAAGGAGAGCTGGAGCTTGGTGCGGTAGGTGATCGCCCCGCTCTCGTCCAGGGAAATATCCTGCTTGACGACCTCGGCCACCCGCAGGTCGCGGATCGTCCCGGCGGCGGTCCTGATCGCCTCCGCCGCTGCGTCTTCCCAAGAAGTGCTGCTTGTCCCGATGATCTCGGTCACCCTGTACACGCTCATGATGGTCTCCTTTGACCACGCGGCCCGGATGGGGCTGCTCCGGCCAGCTTGTCACACAGCCACCCTGCCCGGTTACCCGTGCAGGCAGATATTCGCCGGGAGCCGGTCCGGGGATAGTGTCGGCTGCGCCCGGTCAGCAGGCGCCCGCCGAGCGGGAAGCCCGGCTCATCCGCCATGTCGGCCGGACCGGACCGGGAGGATGATGGCGGAGGGGTGGGCTGGGTCGTGGTAGACCTCCTGGCCGGCGGCCTGGAGGCGGGTAGCGGTGGCGGGCGGCTCGCCGGTGCCCGGGTTGCGGGCGAAGCGCGGGAAGGCGCCGCTGGAAACCTGGACCCTGATCCGGTGGCCGTGCTTGAAGCGGTGCGCGGTCGCCCAGAGCCGCACATCGGCCTGGGTCAGGGTGTCCGCACCGGACAGGCTGAGCAGGCCGTCGCAGACGTTGCGGGAGCGGCCGCCCGGGTCGACGTCGCAGAGCCGGACGAAGACGTCGGCGTGGGACAGGCTGGAGCGGAACCAGATCTCGGCGCTGACCTCCCCGATGACCTCGGTGTCGGCGTCGAGCGGGGCGGTCGTGAAGGTGAGCACGTCGGGCCGGGTCTCGAGCTTGGCGTTATCGACGCGGCCGCTGCCCGTTCTGGTCATGCGCACGCCGCCGACCGCGGGGGTCGGATCGGCCGGGTCGTAGCGGTACCGGCTGAGCGGCAGCTCGGCGGGTCCGGGCGGCGCGCTGCCGAGGCCGCCGCCGGACTGGAGATGGAAGCGCTGGGGCGCGTAGCCGGACGGCGGCCAGTGGTCGAAGTCCCGCCAGGCTTCCTCGCCCATGACGTAGAGGCGGACGGGGGCGCGGGGCGGCGGCTGCTCGCCGCGCGCGTGCGCGAGCCCGAACTCGATGCTCTCCCGCAGCGCCGTGCCGTCCAGCGAGAGGTGCGTCCACGGGCCGACCGTCAGCCGGGCCGGCCGGCCCGCGTCCTGGAGGATCGTGAAGTCCCGCAGCTGGCCGGGCAGGAAGATGTCGTACCAGCCACCGATCGAGCTGACCGGCACGCTCACCTCGGCGACCCGCTGCGTGTGGTCGATCCCGGCCCAGCGCGGGTCGGCGGCGTCGCGGGCCAGGATGTCCTGGACGTAGCCGACGCGCTGCCCGGCGGCGGCCACATCGGCCCGGCTGAGCGGTAGCGCCTCCAGCGCCCGGTGGTCGCGCCGGGCCTGGGCCAGTCCGCGCAGCATGGCGCCGCGGCGTTCCTGGCCCGCGACCATGACGCCCCAGGCGAACGGCGTCTCCAGGGAGAGCCCGTCCGGGCGCAGGAACTCCAGCGTCAGCGCGGAGTCGGTCACCTGCGGGATCATCGCCTTGACCTCGGGCGGGAGCCGGTCCGCGACGGCCCACTGCACGTAGCCCAGGTAGCTCGGGCCGGTCAGCACGATCGAGCCGTCGAACCAGGGCTGCTTGATCACCCAGGCCAGGGTGGCCAGGCCGTCCTCGCGCTCCTGCCGCATCGGGTCGAAGTCCCCGCCGGAGCCGAACGTGCCCCGGGTGCTCTGGATCAGCACCTGGAAGCCGCGCTCGGCCAGCGGCCGGGCCATGCCCGTGCCGATCAGGCCCCGCCGGCCGTACGGGCTGCGGAGCAGCGCCGTCGGCAGTGATACCGCACTGGCCCGCGGCGCCCACAGGTCCGCCAGCAGGACTACCCCGTCCGGCATCGGGACCCGCAGGTCGCGCCGGATGGCCAGGTCGCGGGTCACGGGCGGGCCGAGCCGCATGACGCGCTCGAGAAGATGGCTGCTGAGGTTCACCGGAGAGCCTCCGTCAGGGCTGGACCAGGGCCGCCTTCTGCTCCGCGCATATCTCCGCCAGGGCCTGGGGGGCCCCGCGGCACAGCCCGGGGAAGTTGAGGAAGCCGTGCGGCATGCCGACGTACTCGGTGAGCCGCACCGGCACCCCGGCGGCGCGGAGCGTCTCGGCGTATCGGACTCCGCCGTCGCGCAGCGGATCGTGCTCGCCCACCTGGATCAGGGCCGGGGGCAGCTTGCTGTGGTCCTCGGCGAGCAGGGGCGACAGCCGGGGATCGCCGGGGTCGGCACCGGCCAGGTAGTGCTCGCGGTAGGCGTGCATCTCGGCATCGGTCAGGAAGGGAGTGTGCGCCGTGGCCGACGGCACCGAGGTCATGTCGGTGGCCGGGTAGATCAGCACCTGGTGACTCACGGCCGGGCCGCCGCGGTCGCGGGCGAGCAGGCAGACCACGGCCGAGAGGTTGCCTCCGGCGCTCTCCCCCATGATCCCGATCGGGCCGCCCGCGCCCAGCGAGCTGGCGTTTTCCGCGGCCCACAGCACGGCCGCGTAGCAGTCGTCGACGGCGGCCGGGAACCGGTGGCGCGGCGCGAGCCGGTAATCGACCGACACCACGACGGCGCCGACGTTCCGGGCGACCTGGCTGCAGAGCCAGTCGCCCATCCGCAGCTCGCCGAGGACGAAGCCGCCGCCGTGGAAGTAGAGGATCAGCGGGCGGGTCCCGGCTCCGCCGGATCCCGGACGGCGGTAGACGCGCACCGCGATGTCCCCGCCGGGTCCGGGGATGGTCCGGTTGCTCGCCTCGATTCCGGGCGCGACCTTGCCGAAGATGAAGTTGGTCACGGCGTTGTCCGGCATGTGCCGGGCCTGCAGGGCGATGACCTCAGCCTCGCTCTTGCCCGCGATCGACCCCTGGCGTCGCACCATCCAGGCAAAGACCCTCAGCCGGCGATCGACCGGTGCCATTGGCGCTCCATTTCCCTGCAGACAAGGTTTCCTACTGGCGAGTTCGAGAACTCCATTGTCTGGCCGGAGAACTTGAGCGGCAAGAAGCCAGCGCCCTGCCGGTTAGCCGGGCCGCCGGTCCCGCAGTCGTCCCAGCAGCCCGGCCACGTCCGGGGAATTCCGTCGCGGGCATGGCGGCATCCTGTCAGGTCACGCTGGCAGTAGCTGGCCCGGCTTCGTGGCGCGGTGGCCTGACCCCATCATGCTAGCGGTCGCACCCCGTCCGGCCGGCTAGCGGTAGCGCTGCGTCAGACCAGGGCGAGCTCGCGGTCGCCGGTGAGCTCGCGGGCGTCGTCCGGTACCCGGAAGAGGTCGTCGTCGGCGTCCGGCAGCGGCCCGGGTGAGGTGTCCGGCCGGGTGCCGCCGCGCGGCGGCTGGCTGGCCTGGCCGGGATAGCTAACCCGGGGCACCGCCATGATCAGGACCGCGAGCGCGCTTGCCGCGACCACCAGGCCCGTCATAGCCAAGAAAACACCGCTGAAAACCTGCATGCTGATCATCTGAGGCCCCCTGCCCAAGATCCTGCTGTTTACACCGTTTACCGTTACGAGTATTCAGCTGACGAGTTAACGGTGTCAACTTAATTATCGACGCTAACGCCGAGACGCGAGGATGTACGGAGGATGAAGCATCTCTCCGGGGGCATCCCGGCCGCCGCCGGGCCCGCGCGAATGGCTGGGCCGCATGGAACGGGTGGACGCCTACTCCCAGGTCAGGTACTGGACGGGTCGGCCGCCGGACCCATCGTGGCGGCGGCGCTGCCGCTCTGGAGCACCGGCAGCCGGCGTCCGGGTGAAGCGGTCTATGAGATGAGTCACAGGCGTGACACTGGCGGCTTAGCGCGGCCGGGTCAGGCCACCGCCAGGGATACATAAGACCCGGTTCCCGAGCGCGTTTTCCAGGCCAGCGTGCTGTTGATAGGGCTGGGCATCGGTCAGCTCGTTCGGTGGAATGGTTTTGGGGGTTGACGGCCGGGACGGCGCAGGGCGGCCGGCCGGGCTGTTGAGATGGGACGGGGGCGGGCAGACTGGTTGAGGCAGGGTCGCCGGGCAGGTGAGACAGGGTCACGGGCAAACTGGATGAGGCGGTGACGGGAACCCGATGACGCGGTGGCGGGAAGACGGGATGGGGTCGGGGCTCAGGTGACGTGCTTCGCTGATGCGCGCGCGGAGGAGGCGTTCCTGCCGGCCAGGCTCGAGCTGGTCCGCCCGTGCGCGGCCCGGCCGGAGTACATCGAGCTGTGCTTCACCACGGCCGAAGGCCCGTTCAACTGGTGTTTCCGGCGGCCGCCCCGGCGCCGGAAGCGGGCGGCCGGGCCGATCGCGCTGCGGTCCGGGCCGTACGGCGTGCACGCGTACCTGCTGGGCGAGGACGGGCTCGGGCCCGCGCTGGAGATCTCCGCGGCGCTGCCGATGATCACCGCCGGGGCGGACGTCCACGTCGCGCGCGGCCTGGTCGTCAGCCGCTGAGTTCCTTCCCGGCCGCGATGGTCCCGTTCACCAGGACCGCGCGGACCGGGTCGGGTAGGCGGGCGGCCTGCGCCAGCGGCGACTGCAGGACGACCAGGTCGGCTGGCAGGCCCGGGCTGATCCGGCGCGGCGGGCCGCCCGGGTCATCGGGCGGGGCCAGGTAGGCGTCCAGGGCCCGGGCGAAGGTGATCCTCTCCCCCGGGCCGGCCACCGCCCCCGATGCGGTACGCCGGCTGACCGCGGCGGCGATCACGGCCCACGGGTCGAGCGGGCCGAACGGGGCGTCGCTGGACAGCGCGACCGGGATCCCGGCCCGGAGCAGGGCCGCGCAGCGGTACAGGCCGGGGCGGTCGGCGGGCGGCACGTCGCGCAGGAAGTCATCGCCGCGGTGCGCGAGAAAGCCGGGCTGGGTCACCACCCGGACGCCGAGCCGGGCGAGCTCGGGGATGAGCTCGGGCGGGACGAGCGCGGCGTGCTCGATCCGGTCGCCGGACCGCGGGCCGGCCTCGGCCAGCGCGGCCAGCAGGAGCACCAGCGCCTCCCGGGTGACGCAGTGCACGGCGACGGGCCGTCCCGCGGCCCGGGCGGCGCGTATCCGGCCGGTCAGCTCGTCGTAGCCGGGCAGCCCGGAGTCGGCCAGCACGATCTTGTACGGGCCGGACGACGGGCCCGGCTCGCCCCGGTCGCCGGGCAGCGGCGCGCCGAGGGGAGCGCCCAGCAGGGCGACGCGCGGCGGCAGGAGCCCGCGGGTCATCGCCTGCTCGATGGCCGCGATGGCGCTCGCGTCGAGGTCCGGGGTCGCGTCGGTGACCGCGGTGATGCCGTGGCCGAGCAGGGCGGCTCCCACCGCGGTGAGGTCGGGCGGCGGCCCGGCGGGCAGCCGGGACCGCAGCCAGGCGTCCGCCCGCCACAGCCGCCCGGTCGGGCGGCCGTCCGCGCCGCGCTCGACGCCGGGGTGATCCGCGCCGGCCGCGCCGATCGCGGCCAGGGCGGCGGTGTTGAGCATCCACAGGGCGCCGCTGCGGTGCTGGACGCGGACCGGCCGGCCGGCCCGGAGCCGGTCCAGCGCCGGAGCATCCAGGTCGCCGGCGACCGACTCGGTGTAGCCGGCGCCGCGGATCCAGCCGGAGGAGTCAGGCCGGGCGGCGGCCAGCGCCGCGGCCAGGGCGGCCGGCCCGGTGACCGCGGGCGGGCCGCACTCGGCCGACCCGGCGCGGGCTGCCTGGGCGTGCAGGTGGAGATGGTGATCGCACAGGCCGGGCAGGACGGCGCCGCCCTGGCAGTCGTAGGCGGGCTCGCCGCCGCGCCGCCGCAGGGCCGGGGCCACCTCGGTGACCATCCCGCCGTCGAGCCGCAGGTCGGTCAGGAGCCGGCCGCCGATCTCGGCGTGGCGCAGGAGCACGTCAGACCTTGCCGGTGAGGCCGCCGTCCACCCGGATGATGGCCCCCGTGGTGAAGCTGGACGCCGCGCTGGCCAGGTGCAGCGCCAGCGGCGCGATCTCGGCGGGCACCCCGATCCGGCCCATCGGCACCCACGAGACCTCGGCTCCCTCGGGCGGCGCCCACGCCTGGCTGATGTCGGTGCGGAACGGGCCGGGCAAGATGGCGTTGACCCGCACCTTGGGGGCGTACGCCGCGGCCAGGCCGACGGTGAGCGCGTTGAGGCCGGCCTTGGCGCACGCGTACGGGAGCTCGCGGGTGCTGGCGGTCAGCGAGGCGGTGGTGCCGATGTTGATGACCGATCCGCCGTCGTGGGCGGCCATGTGGGTTCCGGCCAGGGTCGCCAGCCGGAACGGGCCCTTCAGGTTGACCGCGATGGTCTTGTCGAAGAGCTCTTCGCTGACCGCGTCGAGGCTCTCGTACAGCGGGGACATGCCGGCGTTGTTGACCAGGACATCGATCCGGCCCAGCCGCTCCAGGGCCCGCTCGATGAGCCGGTCGCACTCGCCCCAGCGCC
The DNA here is from genome assembly GCA_025934635.1 of Streptosporangiaceae bacterium. Next base: position 6,470 of record JAICWX010000346.1, read on the forward strand.
CGACGTGGCAGGCGACGGGGACCGCCTGGCGGCCGGTCGAGGCCCGGATCTCGGCGGCCGCCGACTCGCACGAGTCGAGCTTGCGGGAGGCGACGACCACGTCGGCGCCCGCCTCGGCCAGGGTCTGCGCGATGGCCCGGCCGATGCCGCGCGATCCGCCGGTGACGACGGCCACCTTGCCGGTCAGGTCATGAAGTGCCGCAAAGGAAGTCATCAGGCGATCGTGCCACGGCCCGGTCCTGGGACAGAATTGCTGTGCAACTGTGCTCAGTAGGGGCCGCAGCCGTAAGGGAGGCACGATGGCGTGGGACTTCGAGACCGATGCCGAGTACCAGGCCCAGCTCGACTGGGCCGGCGCGTTCGTCCGGGACGAGGTCGAGCCGCTGAAGGAGGAGATCCGCAAGCGCCGGCTGTGGGCCACGCACCTCGGCCCCGAGCTCGGCGGCGAGGGCCACGGGCAGCTCAAGCTGGCGCTGCTGAACGAGATCCTCGGCCGCTCCGGGTGGGCCCCGCTGATCTTTGGCTGCCAGGCCCCGGATACCGGGAACGCCGAGATCATCGCCCACTTCGGCACGCCCGGGCAGAAGGAGCGCTACCTGCGCCCGCTGCTGGACGGCGAGTTCTTCTCCTCCAACGCCCGCACCGCCGCGTTCCTCATCGTCATGGTGGTCACCAACCCGGACGTCAGCCCGTACCGGGGCATGTCGATGTTCCTGGTGCCGACGGACACGCCGGGCGTCATTATCGAGCGCAACGTCGGGCTGGCCGACGGGCCGACCGAGGTGCACAAGGTCACGGTGGCCCGCCAGGTCCTGCGGGACTACTCCCCCAGCGACGACCTGTGGCCCAGCCAGCACATCCCCCGGCGGCTGGCCGCCGCCCGGGAGAAGTACGCCGACTACCTGGAGCACGAGGTGGGCAATCAGTGATCGACCTCGGGCGCCTCGACCGGTGGATGGACGAGGCCGGGCTCGCGGGGAGGGGCGAGCCGGCCGGGCACCGGCTGCTGTCCGGCGGCACCCAGAACGAGATCTACGAGATCCGCCGCGGCGCCCTGCACGGCGTGATGCGGATCCCGCCGCCGTCCGCGCCGGCCGGCCGGGACGAGGGCATCCTGCGCGAGTGGCGCATCATCGAGGCGCTGACCGGGACCGACGTGCCCTGCCCGCCGGCCCTGGCCCGGTGCGCCGATCCCTCGGTGCTGGGCCGGCCGTTCTACCTGACGGGCTTCGTCGACGGCTGGTCGCCGACCGACCAGGTGCCCTGGCCCGCGCCGTTCGACGCGGACCGGCAGGCCCGGCGGCAGCTGGCCTACCAGCTGGTCGAGGGCACCGCGCTGCTGTCCAGGGTCGACTGGCAGGCCAGGGGCCTGCACGACCTGGGCCGGCCGGACGGCTTCCACGAGCGCCAGGTCGGCCGGTGGACCGCCTTCCTGGACCGGATCAAGGGCCGGGAACTGCCCGGCTTCGACGTGGCCGCCGCCTGGCTGCGGGACCGGCGGCCGCGGGACTACATCCCGGGCCTCATGCACGGCGACTACCAGATCGCCAACGTGATGTTCCGGTACGGCACCCCGGCCCGGCTGGCCGCCATCGTGGACTGGGAGATGGGGACCGTCGGCGACCCCAAGCTCGACCTGGCCTGGATGCTGCAGAGCTGGCCGGATGACGGCGGGACGGCGAAGATGATCTTCTTCAGCCATGTCGACCTGTCCGGCCTGCCGTCCCGGTCCGACCTGCTGGCGCACTACGCGGAGGTATCCGGGCGGCAGGTCGACGACATCGACTATTACCTGGTCCTGGCCAGCTGGAAGTTCGCCATCGTGCTGGAGCAGGGCTTCCAGCGGGCCGGGGACGACGTGAAACTGCAGGCGTTCGGCCCGGCCGTGCTCGAGCTGATGGCACAGGCCGCCGAGCTGGCCGAGACGTCGGATTACCGGTGAGGACGGCCTGACGTGCGCGCCGCGATCTGCCGTGAGTACGGCCCGCCCGAGGTCGTCCGGGTCGAGGACCTCCCGGCCCCGCCGCTCGGTCCCGGGCAGGTCCGGGTGGGGGTGCGCGCGGCGGCGGTCAGCTATCCGGACGTGCTCCGCGTCGCCGGGCAGTACCAGGTCAAGCTGCCGGTGCCGTTCATCCCGGGGAGCGAGTACGCCGGGATCGTCACCGCGGTCGCCCGGGACGTCGCCCGCCCCAGGATTGGCGACCGGGTGTTCGGGACCACGGGGGCCGGCGCGTTCGGCAGTGAGGTCGTGGTGGCGGCCGGGGCGGTCAGGGCCGTGCAGGCCGGGCTGAACGACCGGGTGGCGGCCGCTTTCGGCGTGGCGCACCGGCTGGCCTACCACGTGCTGCGCACGGTGGCCCGCCTGCAGCCGGGGGAAGAGCTCGTGGTGCTCGGGGCCGGCGGCGGCGTCGGCCTGGCGACCGTGCAGATCGGCGCCGTCCTGGGCGCCTCGGTGACCGCGGTCTCGTCGTCGGCGGCGAAGCTGGAGGCGGCCGCCGTCGCCGGGGCCCGGCACCTGGTCGACCACCGGGCCGGCGAC
>JAICWX010000283.1 GCA_025934635.1 Streptosporangiaceae bacterium
GCCGGGACATCCTCCGGGGCTCGGGTCTCATCCGGGGGCGGCGCGAGGTCACGCTGATCGTCGGTCATGCATCCCCCAGCCCCGGACGGCGGCGGGTTTCAGTGTGTCATACCTTGAGCTGAGAACTCCGCTGGTCGCAGTTCGATCCTGGCCGCCTCAGCCGTGGGAATCAGCCTGGACCGGTAACCTCACGCGGGCCCGGCGTCCGGCCGTCGCCGCCACGCGCGCCAGCGCCGGCGTCGCGGCCGGGTGAGGGTCGTCACGGGAGCGCCCCGCAGGCCGTCGGCCTCGGGCTCCGCCGCCAAGGCCTGCGGCGGCCGGAAGGGCGGGCGGGGCCGCCTCGGCTCGCGCACTCCAGCTAGTCCCGGACCGCGCTGGTGGCGGACGAACGGGACGTGCTCCCACATCCAGACCAGCCACCGTCTCAGGCTGGCCCAGAGGCGATGCGGCGCCATGGCACCAGGCTAAACCGCGGGCCGGGAAGCCGCCAGCGAATAGCCGTCCGCCCACTGCGTACCGTAGACGCCGTGAACCCAGTCTCGCTGGTCCGGCCGCCCGCGCTCAAACCGGGGGACCGGGTCGCGGTGCTGTGCGCCAGCAGCCCGGTCGAGCCCGCCGCGCTGGCGGCCGGCCTGGACGCGCTGCGGTTCGCCGGCCTGGACCCGGTCACCTACCCGTCCGTGCACGATCCCGGGACGATGCGCCCCTACCTGGCCGGCGACGACGCGATGCGGGCCGGGGACCTGCGGTCCGCGCTGACCGACCCGGGCATCGCCGGGATCCTGTTCGCCCGCGGCGGCTCCGGCGCGCAGCGCACCCTGGAGGCGATGGACTGGGACGGACTCGACGGCCAGTCCCCGAAGACACTGCCGCCGAAGGTGCTGGCCGGCTACTCCGACGTCACCGCGCTGCTGGAGGCGGTGGCGGTACGGCTCGGCTGGGCGTCCGTGTTCGGGCCGAACGTCGCCATTTCCGAAGGCGCATCGCATTACTCGTTCGGTTCCCTCCTCCGCACGCTGATGCGGCCCGAGCAGGCCACCGTGATCGAGTACTCGCAGGCTGTCACCCTGGTTCCCGGCACGGCCCGCGGCGTCACCGTCGGCGGCACGCTGACTCTGCTGGCGTCCTCGCTGGGCACCTGCACCTCGCGGCCAGCTCGCGGGGGCATCCTGCTCATCGAGGACGTGAGTGAGGAGGACTACCGCGTCGACCGGATGCTGACCCAGCTGCGGCGTTCCGGGTACCTCGGCGGGGTGGCCGGGATCGTGGCCGGGACCTTCACCGGGTGCGGACCGCCGGAGGCGATCCAGGACATCCTGGCCGAGCGGCTCGGCCCTCTCGGCGTGCCCATGATCGCCTGGGCTAACGTGGGCCACGGCGGCCAGTTCCAGGCCTTCCCGGTCGGTATCGCCGCCGAGCTCGACGCCGGCGCCGCCACCCTGCGGCTGCTCGACCCGCCCCTCAGTTAACCAACCGCATCCGCGCGGCCAGCCCGGCGTGCATCCGCCGCGGCCACAGCGGCCCCCCGTAGACGAACCCGGTGTACGCCTGTACCAGCGTGGCGCCGGCCCGCAGCCGTTCCCAGGCGTCGTCCGGGGTCTCGATCCCGCCCGCTGCCACGAGCACCAGACGGTCCCCAGCCCGCTCGTGCAGGCGGCGCAGCACCGCGAGCGACCGGTCCCGCAGCGGCGCCCCGGACAGGCCGCCCGCCCCGGCCGCCGTCACCTCGGCCGGCGGGCTGGCCAGGCCGTCACGGGAGATCGTGGTGTTGGTCGCGATGACCCCGTCCAGCCCAAGCTCCATCGCCAGGTCCGCGACCGCGTCGACGTCCGCGTCGGCCAGGTCCGGCGCGATCTTGACCAGCAACGGCACGCGCCGTCCGCCCCCGGCTCCGCCGGTCGCCGCGTCGAGCGCCGCACGCACCTCGGTCAGCACCGGCCGCAGCCGCTCCGCCGCCTGCAGGTCACGCAGCCCCGGCGTGTTCGGCGAGCTGACGTTGACCACCACGTAGTCGGCCACCGCCGCCACCGCCCGCGCGCTGGCCGCGTAATCCGCCGCCGCCTCCGCGTCCGGCACCGCCTTGGTCTTGCCGATGTTCACCCCCACCACCGCCCCGCCCCGCGCGCGCGACCGGCGCAAGGAAGCCGCCGCCGCCGAGGCTCCGGCGTTGTTGAACCCCATCCGGTTGACCAGCGCCCGGTCCGCGGTCAGCCGGAACATCCGCGGCCGCGGGTTCCCCGGCTGCGCCCGCGCGGTCACCGTGCCGACCTCCACGAACCCGAACCCGAGCGCCGCCAGCCCGCGCGTCCCGCGCGCGTCCTTGTCGAACCCGGCCGCCAGCCCCAGCGGCCCGGGGAACTCCAGCCCCAGCGCCCGCACCCGCAGCACCGGGTCCCGCGGCCCCAGCCACCGCCGCAGCAGCCGCGCCGCCCCCGGCACCCGCGCCACCCCCCGGATCAGCCCAAAGGCCAGCAGGTGGGCCGTCTCCGCGGGCACCCGCCGTAGCACCACCCGGTAGAGCAGCCCGTACACCCGATCACCCCCGAAGGAATTATGCCGAACGAGCCGGATGTCACGTCCCCGTCTCCGGCTCCGTCGCTAGTTTCGGCCGAACGGGACAGCGGGAGAGCACCTAGCGTGGCACGATGAACGGGTGACCGGATGGATCGTCCTGATCGCTTTCCTGCTCACGCCGCTGGCGTGCTGGGCCCTGCTGGCCCGCACCAGGGTCCTGGGCTGGACATTCGCGATCGCGTTCGGGGCGTACGCGGTTACCGAGGGCTATCAGATGACGGGCGGCTGGCCGTTCCGCGATGAGCCGGTCTGGCTGCTGGCCGGGCTGCCCGTGCTGTCGCTCGTCGCGCTGGCGGTAGGCGCCTGCCTCGAGGAACACGAGATCAAGCTGGGAGTTCCCGGCCTCAGCGCGCACGCGAGGTACGCGACGGGGGTGCTCCTGGCCCTGGTCTACAGCGCCGTGGTGCTCGGCTGCGCGGTGCTGGTCATCGGCGTCGCCGGAGCCCCGTACCCCTAGCGCCCCGCATCCGTCACGCGACGAGCTCGGACTCGCCGGTGAAGGCGTCCCACAGGGCGGCGTAGGTGCCGTCGGCGGCCAGCAGCTCGTCGTGGGTGCCGGTCTCGGCGATGCGGCCCTGATCCAGGACCACGATCCGGTCGGCGCGGGACGCGGTGGTCAGCCGGTGCGCGACCACGATCGTGGTCCGCGCCGCGGTCAGCTCGCTGATCGCCCGGTTGACCGCGGCCTCGGCCGCCAGGTCGAGCGCGGCGGTGGCCTCGTCGAGCAGCAGCACGGCGGGATCGGCCAGCTGGGCGCGGGCCAGCGCGATGAGCTGGCGCTGGCCGGCCGACAGGTTGCGGCCGCGTTCGGCTACCTCGTGCTCGTAGCCGCCGGCCAGGCCGGTGATCATGTCGTGCGCGCCGGTCGCCCGGGCTGCCGCCTCGACCTCGGCGTCGCTGGCGTCCGGCCGGGCGTACGCGATCGAGTCCCGCACCGTGCCTGCGAACAGGTACGACTCCTGCGGGACGACGCCGAGCTGGTGCCGGTAGCTGGCCAGGTCGTAGTCGCGGACGTCGGTGCCGTCCACCAGGACCTGCCCGCCGGTCGCGTCGTAGAACCGGGCGATGAGCTTGACCAGCGTGGACTTGCCCGCGCCGGTCTGGCCGACCAGGGCCACCGTCTCGCCCGGCTCGACGGTGAGGTCGATCCCGTTGAGCGCGTTCTCGTCGGTATTCCCGTAGCTGAAGTCCACGTCGCGCAGCTCGATCAGGCCGTTGAGATGACCGGCCTTGACCGGACGGGCGGGGGGCGGCGTGGAGGTGCTGACCCGCAGCAGCTCGGTGATCCGGCGCAGGCCCACCATGGCCTGCTGGTAACCGTCGAAGACCTGGGAGAGCTGCTGGACCGGGGCGAACACCATGTCGATGTAGAGCAGGTAGGCGATCAGCGCACCCGTCGTCAGCGTCCCGTTGTGCATCTGGCTGGTCGCCAGGACCAGCACCAGGGCGCCCGCGATCGTGGACAGGGTCTGCACGAACGGGAAGTACAGGGCGATCAGCCGCTGGGCCCCGAGCCTCGATGCCCGGAACTCCTGGCTCAGCCCGCCGAACCGGTCCCGGTTAGCCTGCTCCCGCCGGAACGCCTGCGTGACCCGCAGCCCGGCCACGTTCTCGGCGAAGTCCGCGTTGACGGCGGCGACCCGTTCCCGGGATTCGCCGTACGCCCGGGCCGACTTGGCCCGGAACACCACGGTGGCCACCACCAGCACCGGGAAGATGCACAGGACCGCCAGGCCCAGCTGCAGGTTGATGATGAGCAGCGCGGCGAGCACGCCGAAGAAGGTGAGCACCGAGCTGACCATTGTGACCAGCCCGGTCTGCAGGAACGAGGACAGGGCGTCCACGTCGGTGGTCATCCGGGTCATGATCCGGCCGGACTGCTCGCGCTCGTAGAAGTCCAGGCCGAGCCGCTGGAGCTGGGCGAAGAGCTTGACCCGCAGCGAGTACAGCAGCCGTTCGCCGTTCCGCCCGACCACCATCGTCTCGGCCGCGTTGACCACCCAGTCGGCTAGCACGATGGCCAGCCCGATGAGGGAGACCAGGACGATCGCACCGAAGATCTTGGCCTGCACGCCGTGGTCGATGCCGTTCCTGACCAGCGCGGGCAGCGCCAGCCCGGCCACCGCGTCCAGGCCGTCCAGGAGCAGCCCGATGATCAGCGCGGCGGCCAGCGGCCGCAGCAGCCGGCGCAGGCTGAAGTGCCGGTCCCCGGCGCGCGCCTGGTTGACGTCCACGCCTGGCCGGTCGTCGGCCGGCGGCAGCGCGTCCACCTGGGCGAGCAGCTCGGGGGAGGGGGGCAGGGAGGTGAACGCCGCGGTGACCGGCCCGACCGCCGCGTTCGCCGTCGCCGCCCGGTGCCCGCGGCGCCCCCCGGCGCCAGCCGGCCGGGAGGCGGAGCCGCCAGCCGGCCCGGAGGCGGAGCCGCCCGCCGACGCGGCCATGGCCCGGTCGTCGAGCACGTCCTCCACGGTGCGGGTGCGCGGCCGGATCGCGGGTGCGTCGGCCGAGCCCTCGTCCTCCGCGTCCACGATGAGCTTGCGGTACAGCGCGCACCGCTCGGCCAGTTCCTCGTGCGTGCCGGTGTCGGCGACCCGGCCGGAGTCCAGGACCACGATCCGGTCGGCCAGGTTCAGCGTAGACCGGCGGTGCGCGATGATCAGCGTGGTGCGGCCCCGCATCACCGCGCGCAGCGCGGTGTGGATCTCGGCTTCCAGCCGCGGGTCGATGGCCGAGGTGGCGTCGTCCAGCACGAGCAGCCGCGGGTCGGTGACCAGCGCCCGGGCCAGCGCCACCCGCTGCCGCTGGCCGCCGGACAGAGTAAGGCCCTGCTCGCCGACCATGGTGTCGTAGCCCGCCGGCAGCCGGGCGATGAACTCATCTGCCTGGGCCGCCCGGGCCGCCGCCAGGACCTGCTCGTCGGTGGCGTCGGGCCGGCCGTAGGCGATGTTGGCCCGCACGGTGTCGGAGAACAGGAAACTGTCCTCCATGACCAGCCCGATCGCGGCGCGCAGGGAGTCCCGGGTCAGGTCGGCTACGTCGTGTCCGCCGATCCGGACCACGCCGGCCTGGGGATCGTAGAAGCGCGGCAGCAGCTGCGCGAGGGTGGACTTGCCGGACCCGGACGCGCCGACCACGGCGACGGTCTCGCCCGGTGCCACGTGCAGGGACAGGCCGCGCAGGACCGGCTGGTCCGGTACATAGCCGAACGTGACCTCGTCGAAGCTGAGCCCGGCCGCGCCGGCCGGCAGCTCAGCCGCGTCCGGCTTGTCGGCGATGACGGGCCGCGAGTCGATGATGTCGAATACCCGGATGACGCTGGCCCGCGCCTCCTGGCCGAGCGTCACCATGTAGGTGAGCATGCGCACCGGGCCCGCCATCTGGGCCAGGTAGGCGGAGAACGCCAGGAACGTGCCGAGCGTGATCGAGCCGTGAATGGCCAGCCAGCCGCCGAGCGCCAGCACGCCCACCATGCCCAGCGAGGGGACGGCGGTCAGGGCCGGGTTGTACCGGGCGGTGATCCGGATCATCCGCAGCCGGGACGCGAACAGCTTCTCGCTCGCCGCCTCCAGCCGCCGCTGCTCCTGCTCCTCCTGGCCGAACCCCTTGACCACCCGCACGCCGCCGATGGCCTCGTCGACCACCCCGGCCACCTCGCCGGACTGCTGCTGGGCATCCCAGCTGGCCGGGAAGAGCCTGCGCCGCGAGGCCAGCGCGATGAAATACAGCGCGGGCGCGACCAGGACGGTCACCAGCGTCAGCACCGGCGAGAGCACCACCATGATGCCGAGGGACAAGATGAACAGCACGATGTTGCCGAGCGTGACCGGCACCATGGACATCAGGCCCTGCACCATGTTCAGGTCGGTGATGGCCCGGCCGACCAGCTGCCCGGTGCGGATCTCGTCCTGGCGCGCGCCGTCCAGCCGGGACAGCGCGTCGAACAGCTCGGTCCGCATGTCGTGCTGGACGTCCAGGGAGAGCTGCCCGCCCCGGTACCGGCGCAGGTAGATGCCGCCGAAGTTCACCGCGGCGGCGATGATCAGCAGCCCGGCCAGCGGCCAGATCGACGCATGCCGCGTCACGATCACGTCGTCGATGATCTGCCGCTGTACCAGGGGAATCGCCGCCGTGGCGACGGTCGCCGCCAGCGCTCCGCCCAGTGCCACCAGCACCGTCCGGCGGTAACGCCAGCAGTAGCCCGCCAGGCGCTTCAGCCACCCCCGCTCAGAATCCTGCGTCCCAGCCGTGTTACCTGTCCTCCGCGACAGCGTCACCCCGATTTTGCGCACAGGAACACTAACAGCCGGGCTCGCCGATTAGTTCCCTTAGCTAACGACCTAGGACTAATGGACTAGGACAGCTGGGGTCCCGGAGACAGCTAGGGTCTCAGGAGTAACCGTCCCCCGGCGTCCGGGTGGGCGGGTAACTGGGCCGGCTGGGCCGGCCGCGCACCACCAGGCGCCGGGTCGCGCGCCGGGAGACCTCGGCCACCAGGGATCCGATGGCGACGCCGAGCACCAGGTTGACGAACCCGGTGGCGATCTTCTGCGACACCGGGGCGGTGGTGCTGAACGGGAACACCACGGCGACCAGCGTGGCCAGGCCGATGATCCAGCCGAAGAAGACCCGCGGGTAGGGCGTGGTGAGCAGCAGCAGGTGCATCAGCGCGGTCGCGACCAGGGCGCACCCGATCGCCGCGAACACGTACCCCGCGGTCGATGCGTCACCCCAGGCCCCCTCCCGGCGCGGCGACAGGAACGAGATGTTGAACAGCCAGCGGCTCACGAGGATGCCGACCAGCGCGATCAGCGCCGCGACCACCGCGGTCGCGACGCCGCCGGACCACAGCGGCCGGGCGTCGACCTGGCGCGAGGACCCCGGTCCAGGATCGGGGCTCTCCATGGGTATTGTCATCTGGCCGCCTCACGTTGAACGACGCGTCTTCTACAGACGTAACCACTGACGGCGGTCCGAAACTCCCGGGAGGTAGCGTCCGGCCCCCGGGCCTAGCGCACGGGCACGCTGACCTGCGGGTAGCCGCTGGCCCCGTTCGGCTCGGGCGGCGCCACGGTGGCGGTCTGGGTGTAACCGGTCTTGTCGGTGGCCCGTGCCTGGAGCACGTGGCCGCCGGAGCGGGCGTCCCAGTCCCAGGACCACTGCCGCCAGGTGTCGATGCCGGGCACGGCGGCCAGCCGGGCCTCGTGCCACGGCCCGTAGTCGACCCGCACCTCGACCGCCTCGATGCCCTTGTGCTGGGCCCAGGCCACGCCGGCCACCGTGATCTTCCCCGGGTCCATGTCGGCCAGCCCGGTCGGCACGTCGATGCGGCACTCGGTCTTGATCGGCGCCTGCTGCGACCAGCCGCGCTGCGCCCAGTAGGCGTAGTTGCCCGCGAACGTGGTCACGTTGATGTCCGTCACCCACTTGGTCGCCGACACGTACCCGTACAGGCCGGGCGTCACCATCCGGGCCGGGAAGCCGTGCGCGACCGGCAGCGGCTTGCCGTTCATCGCCACCGCGAGCAGCGCGTCCCGGCCGTCCATCACGACCTGGGTCGGGGTGCCGGAGGTGAACCCGTCCGCCGAGGTGCACATCAGCTGGTCCGCCCCGGCCCTGATCCCCGCCTCGCGCAGCAGCCCGGCCAGGCTGGCGCCCAGCCACTTGGCGTTGCCGATGTACGGGCCGCCGACCGGGTCGGACACGCAGCACAGCGTGATGTAGTCCTCGATCAGCGGCCGCTTGAGCAAGTCATCGAAGGTCAGGGTGATTTCCTTTTCCACCATGCCGTGAATACGCAGTTGCCACTTGGTCGGGTCGACCTGCGGCAGGACCAGCGCGGTGTCCACCCGGTAGAAGCTGGCGTTGGGCGTGATGAACGGCGCCAGCCCGGGGATGTCCAGGTCGGTGCCGGGCGGCAGCGCCTGGGTGGTGACCGAAGGCCGGGGCAGGCGCACTGCCTGCTGTGCCTTGGTCACGCTGGACCGCTCGGCCAGTACCCGGCCCGCCAGCCCGCCCGCGGCCGCGACACCCGCGGTCGCCGCGCTGGCCGCCAGGAAGCTGCGCCGCCGGGGCTCGATCCGCCCCGGTTCCGTCCCCGGCCCGGCTTCTTCCCCCGTCACGGGTCCGGTCACCGGGTCGTAGGAGATCCTGCGCGGAGCCGGCGCCTTAACCTCTGGCGGCCCGGTCAGCGAGATCAGCGCCTGCAGCACGGCGACCGCAGCCGCCGTCGCGGCCAGCGTGGGCAGCAAGCTCGCGACGGTCGCGTCCGGCCGGGTCGCCGCGGCGGTGAGCCCGACCACCGCGAACACCGCCAGGCCGGCCATCCCGTAGGCCATCCGCCGGGTGGCGGCCACCCCGACCAGGGCCGCGAACGCGGCCAGCACCACCAGGATCCCGCTGATCAGGGCGAGCTTGTCGTTCGCACCGAACGTGCTGATGGCGAAGTTCTTCAGCCACGGCGGCGTGAAGTCGATCTGCAGCTCGCCCACCGCCACCACCGGCGATCCGCTGGCGCCGGTCAGCCCGGCCACGAACTGCCCCACCCCCAGCGCCGCCCCCGCGGCCAGCAGCCCGGCGACGGCGCCGAGCCCCGCGCGCCGCCCGTCCCTCCCGCTCATGCTCATGTATGTCTATTCGGCGCGGTCGCGCCCAGGGTTTGCTCCCGCCGCCAATCCGTTGCGTTTCCTGCTACGAATATCGATTGTGCCGCCCATCGACCTTCCCAGCCCGCGAGACGCCGCGCCCGGCGTCGGTGCCGGCGCGGGTCTGGCCGAGCTCATCCGCGGCGTGGCCCGCGGCGACACCGACGCCTTCGACTCCCTCTACGACCTCCTCGCCCCGTCCGTCTTCGGCATCGTCCGGCGGGTGGTCCGCGACCCGGCCCAGTCCGAGGAGGTCACCCAGGATGTGCTGCTCGAGGTCTGGCGGACCGCGGCAAAATTCGATACCGAACGGGGCAGCGCCACCGCCTGGGTAACGACCCTCGCGCATCGCCGGGCGGTCGACCGGGTCCGCTCGGTGCAGAAGGAAGCCGACCGCGAGCGGCGCATCGCGGCCGCCGTCATTCCCTACGACGAGGTCGCCGAGGCCGTCGAGACGAACCTGGAGCGCGAGCGCGTCCGGCGCTGCCTGGGGTCGCTCACCGGGCTGCAGCGCGAGTCGGTCACCCTGGCCTATTACCGCGGCTACACCTATAACCAGGTCGCCAGCCTGCTCGGAGTGCCGGACGGCACCGTCAAGACCCGGATGCGAGACGCCCTGATCCGGCTGCGGGACTGCCTGGGGGTGAGCGAATCATGAGCCAGCGCGAGCGCGACGAGCACACCCTGGCCGGACCGTACGCGATGGACGCGGTCTCCGAGCCCGACCGGGCCCGGTTCGAGCGCCACCTGACCGGGTGCGGTGAGTGCGCGCGGGAGGTCGCCAGCCTGCGCGAAGCCACCGCCCGGCTGGCCGCCGCCACCGCGGTTCCCCCGCCGCCCGCGCTGAAGCAGCGGGTGATGGCGGCCGCGGCCGCGACCAGGCAGCAGCCGCCCGCGGCCAGCCCGCAGGCGGCCGCCCGCCCCTGGCACGGGCGCCGCCGGGTCCGGATCCGGCTGGCCCTCGCCGTGGCCGCCGCGGCCGTAGCCGGCGTCGCCGTCCTGTTCGGGGTGGACAACGGCATCATGCAGGACCAGCTCAGCCACGAGCAGGCCAGCAGCCAGCAGGTCGCCAAGGTGCTGACTGCCCGGGACGCCACCATGAAGACCGGCACGGTGCGGGGCGGCGGCACGGTCACGATCGTGATGTCGCACTCCATGCGCGAGCTGGTGTTCACCGCCGCGGACCTGCGCGCGCTGCCCGCCGCCGAGGCCTACGAGCTCTGGCTGGCGGGCCCGGCCGGAGACCGGCCGGTCATGGTGATCCCGGCGGGCCGCCCCGGCATGGCCGGCCCGGTCGTCGCCGCCGGGCTGCGCCCCGGCGACCATCTCGTGCTCACCGCCGAGCCCTCCGGCGGCACCAGCCGCCCCACCACCCCGATGATGCTCGACGTCATCTTGTAGCTGTCCAATCCCGGGCATCCTGTTCGTCGTCAGAGATGATGAACCAAGGGAGGCCATCCGTGAAATACATGCTCATCCACTGCGTCGACGAGTCGGTCGAGGGCGCACCCGGCGGGGACGAGGGCAGGCCCGCGGTCGAGGACTGGATCGCGGAGATGGAAGGCCGCGGCGTGCTGCTGCACGGCGACCGGCTGCGGTACGTGAGCACCGCCACCACGGTGCGCGTCCGCAGCTCCGAACTGCTGGTCAGCGACGGCCCGTTCGCCGAGACCAAGGAGCAGGTCGCCGGCTACGACGTGATCGACTGCGCCGACCTCGACGAGGCCATCGAGATCGCGTCCAAGCACCCGACGGCCTGGTGGGGCACC
>JAICWX010000559.1 GCA_025934635.1 Streptosporangiaceae bacterium
CCCGTCCGGTCAGCAGAAGCCGAACGAGCTGAGTTTTCCGTTCCTCCGCCGGCGGCTGCCCTGGTCATCGACGCCCTGGGCCGGAAATGCCCGATTCCCATCATCATGCTGGCGGAGCAGATCAGGGACATCCCGCTGGGCGCGGTGGTCGCGGTGCTCGCCGACGACCCGGCCGCCTACACCGACATCCCGTCCTGGTGCACGATGAAGGCGCACGAGTTCGTCGCCCACCAGGAGCTTCCGCAGGGCGGCTGGGCCCTGTTCATCCGGCGCGAGCTGTTATCCCCCGGGCCGGCCGTCAGCTCGGCTTGAACCGGCTGGTGAACCGCGGGTCGTCTTCCCACCAGGGCTTTTCGGCTTGGTCTGGCTTCTCTCCGGTAGCGGCCGCGGCGGTCTCGCGCACCGCCTCCTTGGCGTCCAGGTCGGCGTCGACCCGGGCGGCGTCGGATTCGTCCTCGCGCATCAGCTGGATCAGCTGCGCGGCCAGGAACGGCAGGCCGACGAGGTCGCCGAGGATCCACAGCGCTCCCCCGCCGATGATCTGGTCCGACTGGAGGGTGGGGCCCCAGGGCCGGGCCAGCGCGTGGTACCAGGCCGCGCCGATCAGGTTCTGGTCGGCGATGATGGCGAGCCCGATGAACGCGTCGCCGATCACCTCGGCGCCGGTGATCCACATCGAGACCGCGTAGGAGTACTTCTTCGGCACCGGGTCGACGCGGAGCAGCGTCCAGAAGAACGCCCAGCCCGGCGCCAGCAGCGCCAGGTACGTCAGCTCCCGGATCGCGGTGCTGTGGAAGACCGCCGTGTACCACGACGTGAAGTACATAGCGAAAGGCACGGCCACCAGCGCGAACGTGGTGATCGCGGGGAACGTGAGGATCCGGGCCGGGCGCGAGGTGATGGCGGCCTGCAGGCGGGCTCCCGCCCGGGGGAAGACCGCGATGAACAGGCTGACCGGCCGGCCGAGGGCGAGGAACAGCGGCGCCACCAGGACGAGCAGGACCGTCTGGATGGCCCGGGCGAAGAACAGCACGTGCTGGTAGGCGCCGATGAAGGACATCGTGGCGATGACCAGGAAGCCCAGTCCCAGGCCGAGGAACCAGATCCGCCGCGCCACCGGCCAGTCGCCCGCCCTGCGCGCCCCGGCGAGGTAGGCGCCGCCGAGGAGCAGCACCAGCGCCAGCATCGGCGGGTCCAGCGTCCACTCGGTGAACGCCCGGGCCACGGTCAGGGCCGGCGGCCCCTGGTACCCGGACGCCAGCGAATAGCCCACGCCCGCCGCCGTGTCCATGCCAGCCACGCTACCGCCCGCCCCGGCTCGATGCGGAGTCGGTGTGCCCCCGGGTACCCAAGACGGTACTCAGGGGCACACCGACTTCGCTGGGTGCGGGCCCTTTGCGCTACTGGCTGCTGGAGCCGGAGCGGACGGGGGCGACGAACAGGGTCTGCACGGACTTGCCGCAGCCGTACGAAGTATCGGGCAGGTAGACGGCGGTGAACTGGTCGGGCGGGAAGACCTTCAGGTCCGCCGCCTTGGCGGGCGAGCAGCTCGACTTCGGGAAGTTCAGCGCGTCCACGATCTGCACCACGGCGTTGGCGGTGTCGCCCGGGCCCAGCGTGACGATCGCCGCCGGGGCACCGGTGGTGCTGCGCTTGGCGGCCAGGCCGATCTGCTGGTGCGAAGGCCCGGAGACCAGGGAGACGCCCGGATAGCCGGTCAGCGTGCACGAACTGCCCGAGGTGTTGGTGAAGTCGATGGTCTGGTAAACGCCGCCGGCGTAGCCGTCGGAGGCGCCCAGCTTGACCTGCAGCCCGCTGGTCGCGCAGGCGGTCGAGGACGGCGGCGCTACCACCGCGGGGGTGTTGCTGCTGCTGGCGGCCGGGGCGCTCGGGCTGGCCGTGACGGTCGTGGTGGAGCCGGCGGCGGGCGGCTGGCTGCTGGTCCCCGAGGACGCGCAGCCGGCCAGCGCCACAGCGCAGATCAGCGGGCCGGCCGCGGCGACGGCGGGCCGGCCGAAGACGGATCGGCCGAAGAGATGCACGGCTCAGGCTCCCTTGGAGGATGTGACCAGCGGGAAGGTCTGGGTCACCGGGGCATATACCCACTTGTGGTGCCTGGCATCGTAGTAACCCGGACGCTGGCCGGGGAGGATCAGCGTCAGCTTCGTGTAGGCCTGCTCACCGGAACCGACCGCCTTGCTGCCCCACAGGACGACCAGGGCCGGGTAGCGGTGGAAGTGCCCGGCGGCGCAGTAGGGCGTGCAGTCGTTCTGCACCAGCGTGCCCTGCGCGCTGGCCAGGCCGGGGCCCCAGGCACTCCAGGTCAGCTTGCCCAACGCGGAGTTGCCGTCGGCACAGGCGAGAACAAAGCTCTTCGGCCGGACCATGGCGTGCTGCCCGGGACAGTCGAAGACCACCATCCGGACCGCCGCGGCGGCGGGGTGCGCCGGTGCGGCTTGCGCCGGACCGCTCAGGGTCAATCCGCTGATAGCGATACCCGCGGCCACCAAGGCGAGCACAGGGGCGAACCAAGCGCGTTTCATGACGTCTCCTCAACCGGAAAATTCTTTACACCATGGAGACGCCGCACACCGCTGCCCGGTTGGGCCGGAAATGACGAACCGGGTCACCCAGACGGGTAACCCGGCTCGTTCGGCCGGAAAAAGGGCTCAGGCGGGCAGGTGGGATGCGACCTCAGCCGCCGCCGTGTCGCCGTAGGCCGCGGCGAAGCGGTCGGACAGCGGGCCGGGCTTGAGGCTGTACTCCTGCGGGCCGGTGGCCTCCAGGGCGTGCACGGCCATCAGGTTGCCGAGCTGAGCGCCCCGCTCCAGCGGCAGGCCCCAGGCCACGGCGGCCAGGAAGCCGGACCGGAACGCGTCGCCCGAACCGGTGGGGTCGACGGGCTTGGCGTCCGGTACCGCGGGCACCATGATCGGCGCCTCGCCCTTCCGGTCGATCCGGGCGCCGCCCGGGCCGAGGGTGGTGACCCTGACCCCGACGCGGTCCAGCAGCTCCGCGCCGCCCCAGCCGGACTTGCGCTCGATCAGGGCTTCCTCGTACTCGTTGCCGAACAGGTAGTCCGCGCCGTCGACCAGCGAGCGTATCTGGTCGTCGCCCAGGATCCGGGCCAGCTGCTGCGAGGGGTCGGCGGCCCACGGCAGCCCGGATTCGCGGCAGTTGGCGGTCTGCGCCACCATGGCCAGGGGATCCCCGGCCCCGATCAGCACCAGGTCGATGCCGCCGTGCTCGGCCGCCAGCGGCGCGAGCTTGATCTCGGCGTCCTCGCTCATCGCGCCCGCGTAGAACGAGCCGATCTGGTTCCCGTCCTCGTCGGTCGTGCAGACGAAGCGCGCGGTGTGCTTGAGCAGCGACTCCCGCACGCCCGCGGTGCTGACGCCGTGGCTCTCCAGCCACTGCCGGTAGTCCGCGAAGTCGGCCCCGACCCCGCCGACGAGCAGCGGCCGCAGGCCGAGCACGCCGAGCCCGAAGGCGATGTTGGCCGCCACCCCGCCGCGGCGGATGGCCAGGTCGTCGACAAGGAACGACAGCGAGACGCGGTCGAGCTTGTCCGCGATGAGCTGGTCGGTGAACTTGCCGGGAAACGTCATCAGGTGGTCGGTCGCAATCGACCCCGTCACGGCGATACGCACGGCGTTACCTTATCCCCCCGGCCGCCGTCAGTGGAACGAGTCGCCGCAGGCGCAGGAACCCGTCGCGTTCGGGTTGTCGATCGTGAAGCCCTGCTTCTCGATCGTGTCGACGAAGTCGATGGTCGCGCCCATCAGGTA
>JAICWX010000493.1 GCA_025934635.1 Streptosporangiaceae bacterium
CCGGAAAGTGCTTGTAAACGGGGGTGACGCCCCCGGCCCGCAGTCCGCGCGCGAACGCGATCCCGTAGCCGGCGGCCACCGAAGGCTTGAGGCTGAACGACCGCGGCCCGTCCGGATGGGCGCTATCCGGGCCGGGCCCGTTGGACAGGTCGAGCACCGGCGCCAGGTCCATCGTCACCCCGGCCGCCCGCATCCGCCGCCCGGCCTGCTCAGCCAGCGCCCGCGTCTGCGCCTGGGTCATCGTGGCCGCCATCGTCCGCGGCCACGGCATGTCCCCGGCCAGGTTGGCCATCCGCTGGATCTCCCCGCCCTCCTCGTCGACCATGACCAGCGGCGGCACGCTGCCCCCCGCCCGCCGCAGCGCCGCCAGAGCCGCGGGCATCGAGCTGGGCGCCGCCGAGCCGAACAAGATGATCCCGCCCGCCCCCCCGGCCACCAGGCTCCGCACCGACAGCACGGCGTCTTCCTCGACCGGCACCACCACGAGCTGCGCCGCCCGCCGCTTGACGCTCCACGTGCTGAGCACCGCCTCCGGCCGGCACGCAGCCGCCGGCGCCGGGGTGCCGCTAGCCGTGACCGGCCGCGAGCTGGCCACAGCGGCGGCGGTGCCACTGGCTGTCCCGGCCGCCGTACTGCGGCTCCCGCCTCCGCCACCCAGGATCCCGCAGCCGGACGGCACGGTGACCAGCACCGTGGCGACCAGGGCCAACCGCAGCCTTCTCCGCACGCTGATTCCTGTCGTCATACCGGCGCCGAGAATACGCCACGAAACGGCCGGACGTGATCAAGACCGGTTGCCGCTGTCCTCGCCGAAGTCGGGCACATCGGCGGATAGCAGGTCCGCACCGACCAGCGGAAGGGCGACTGTCTGCGGTCACGACGTGGTGCGCGAGGCCGATGCCGCCGGGTCGAGGCCGATGCGCTAGCGGACGACATCGTCCTGATCGATCACGGCCAGCCGCCCGCCACCGGGATGAAGCTGATCCCGCGCGTGATCGCCGAGTGGGATCCCCGTCTGACCGCGGGTAGCGGTCTGCGATTATGGGCCGGTGCCGTCGCGACGTGTGGAGTGGGTGGTGGCCCGCCGTCTGTTAGCGGGACACAATGCTCCCGCCCAGGGTCGTCCGCGCTGCCTTCGTCCCGAATTCGCTAACCACGCTAACGCCGCCGCCGGTGCAGATCCCCATAGTGTGGTACGCGTACCGCGAATAGTATCGGTAGGCGCCGTTCCCGGTCAGGTCCGCGGCGGGCTGGCTAAAGTCGACGATCGACATCGGGACCTTGTCGCAGGCCACCTGCTTGCCGAAATACTCAGAGAAGTTCTGCACCGAGGTTATGGCCTGATGCGCACCGGCCACCTTGATCGAGCCAATCCAGGTGTCGGTTCCGGTGCTCATGTTCTTAACCCAGCCCTGCCACCACTGTCCATCCGGGTCGCGTTGCCCTTTCCAGACCCGGAGACGATACCACGTATTGCTTTTGAGAGTATAGGCGGCGGCGCAGTTGTACCCGTTGGCCTCGGCGTTCCTTGCGCAGGACTTGCTCTTCGGGCCGACCGCAGCGATCGAATTCCAGAGGCTGAAGTCAGCGGTGTCTCCAGTGGACCCGTTGCTGCGGTAGCCGTTGGTCTGCAGGCCGATGTAGCCGCCATGCGCTGGATCGTCGGTCCACTTCCAGAGCTGCGCCCAGTAACTGGATTTAGCTTTCCTGATGACAAGGACTTCCTGGTCGACATTCTGTCCGAAGCCGCTGCTGCCGGCCGTCGGGAACGACCAGTTAACGTAGATATTGGCGTTTTGATGCTGGGCCGCTTCAGCCGAACCCAGCTGGGTCACGGTCATCAACCCGGCGATAGTAAGTGCCGTACCGAAAGCGGTTATCCGTTTCATCGTGTTTTCCTTCCCCCCACACGGACATGAAGGCATATTGCCCTCGGGTTTATCGGGTCAAACCTAGAACTAACGGACGGCAAGCATGAGATAGCCGCCGAGGACGATCGCGGACACCGCCACCTGGGCCACCACCGTCCCCGCGTGGACCTGCCCGCCGAACACGGCCCGCAGCGCCGGATACGCCCCGGCCGAACCGAGCAGCGCGCTTCCCGCCCGCGTCAGCAGCCACGGCGGCGCACTCCCGACCGGTGTCTCCGGCCCCCGGTCGGCGGGATTGAGCGGCGCGGTCCGGGCGATCCGCAGCGCGGCCGCCGCCAGCCCCGGCCCGGCCGCCAGCCCGAGCACCGGCCACAGCGCCCCCGACAGCTCCCCGGTCAGGGCGAGCAGCCCCAGCGCCAGGGCCAGCCACGCCGTGCTGAGCAGTACGGGCAGCACGGCCCGGGCCGCGAGCGCTGCCCCCGCGTCCACACCGAGCAGCCGCCGCAGTGCCGGGTCGTTAGCGTCCCGCCGCAGGGCGGCGGTGCCCTGGGTGCCCGCCGCCATCGCCCCCGCCAGCAGCACCGCCACCACGACCCAGGCGTGCGCATGCCCGGTAAAGGCCGCGCCCCCCAGCGCGGGCGCCAGGGAACTGACCGCCACCGCGATCAGCAGGGCGGGCCGCCGCCCCAGCCGCCGCCAGTCCGCCCAGGCCAGCACCAGCGCCGGCCCCAGCACCACCCCCGGCCCCGGCCAGGCCCGCGAGCCAATCCGCCGCCCGCGCCAGTGGCTGTCCTCGGCGATCCACGTCAGCAGCGGCACGTTAAGGAATGTCGCCGCCAGCAGCACCGTCCCCGCCCGGGCCGACCCGGCCCGGATCACCCCCGCCGGGAAGCGCGGCAGCGCCCGCCACACCAGCAGCGCAGCGACCACCGCGGCAACCACCCCGAGCACCGCGATCAGGCCGAACGTCCCCCCGTTCAGCCCCGCGAACCAGTCTGTCACCGCCCGCGAGACGACCCTCCAGCGTTCCCCGACGACCGCCCCCGCCGTAGCCGCCACCCCGACCACCGCGCCGCCCAGACGCAGCCGCGCCCGCCACCGCGGCCACGGCTGAGCCAGCACCCCCGCGAGCATGGCCGCCGTGAAGAACCCCGCGCCGCCGACGGCAGCCAGCACCAGCCACCCCCACGGCACCCGGTGCGAACCAGCCGGCAGCCGCAGGAACGGCCCGGCCATGGCCAGCGCCAGCACCCCGAGCACCGCTCCCGCGATAACGCCGATCGCCGTCGCCGCCGCCGCGGGCCGCCGCAGCACCGCCCGCCGGTCCAGCGGCGTCAGCAGCAGCCAGGCCGCGTCGGCCGGGGAGAGCGCCAGCGGCCCGAGCGCCTGGGCCAGCATCAGCAGCCCGGCCGTCGCCGCGGCCACCAGCGCGGCCCCCGCCACCGCCTGCGACGGCGCCGCGCCGCCATGTCCGCTCAGCCGCCCGAACGGCTGCGCCAGCAGGTCCCACAGCAAGATCACCGTCAGCACCACGGCGAAGCCCGTGGAGTACCAGTCGTACCAAGGCCGCCGCCGCCGCTGGCCGACGAATGACCTGACCTCCGCCACCCGCGGCGCCCCGGCCGCCGTCACCGCCGAAGTCACGGCCCCGCCTCAGGCGTCACCATCTGCCCGTCGGCCACCAGCATGAGCCGCGCCCCGGCGGCCGCGGCGAAGTCGAGGTCATGGGTGGCCATGACCACCGTCCCGCCGTGCCCGGCGTACTGGCGCAGCAGGCCCGCCAGTTCCTGGCGGAACCCGGGGTCAAGGCTCTGCTCCGGCTCGTCGAGCAGCAGCAGCCGGCTGGGCCGGGCCAGCGCGGCCGCCAGCGACAGCCGCTGCCGCTGACCGGAAGACAGGTCGAACGGGACCGCGTCGGCCCGCCCCGGCAGCCCGAACACTTCGATGAGCTCGTCCGTCGGCAGGCACCAGCCCCGCACCGGCTCGTGGGTCAGCCGGACCAGCTCCAGGTGCTCCCGCAGGGTCAGTCCCGGATACCAGGTCGGCTGGTCGGCGACCAGCGCGACCGACCGCCAGAACGCCGCGTCGTCGCGCGGCGGGGTGCCGAGCACGGTCACGCTTCCGGCCGCCGGCCGGTGCAGCCCCGCCAGGCAGGACAGCAGCGTCGACTTGCCCGCGCCGTTGACCCCGGTCACCGCGACGATCTCGCCGGCCGCCACGGTCAGGTCTACGTCCTCGAGCACCGCGAAGCTGCCGTATCCAACCCGCACGCCGCGCACCGCCACCGCCGGCCCAGCCACGCCCTCACCGTACCGCGACCCAAACTTGAGTCACGATTTCGTGATCGCCACGCTGTCGATGATGACCTTGTCGCGCGGTACGCCTCCGCCTGCCCCGGCATACGTACATGACGTGCCCGCGCCCGCGACGTCCTGAAGGATTCCCAGGCCAGCTGTAATGGTCCCGAATGGCGTGTAGTCCGGCGGCAAGGCCGTGTCCTCGTAGACCAGGAAGAACTGGCTGCCGTTACTGTCCGCGGTGCCCGAGTTCGCCATGGCCAACGTCCCGGCGGGATAGGTGGCGTTGGCCAGGTTCTCGCTGGCGAACCCGTATCCGGGGCCTCCGGTACCGACCAGGCTGGATGAGCAGCTGAGGGTGGCACTCGCCGTCGCGTTCGGGTCACCGCACTGGAGCATGTACAGGTCTCCGCTGGTCGACAGCCGGTGGCACTGGCTGTTGTCCCAGAATCCGGCCTTAGCCAGGTGGGCGAACGAGTTGACCGTGCAGGGCGCCTGGGAGCTCAGCAGTCTGACCGTGATGTCGCCCCGGTTGGTCCTCAGTACCGCGGTGTATACCGCGGAGGGGTCCGCCTTCGATGGGGGCAGCGATACCGGACGTGCGGCCTGGCCCGCCGCGGTGTAGACGCACGTCTTGGCATCTTCTGCCTGGCCGGCGGCGGCGTTACCGCTGTTCGTGACGCCGCTTGACGTCGCGGGATGACTAGCGGAGGTATTGGGCTTGTCGCTGCCCGCGCCATTGACGACGAGATTGATAACGAGTCCGGCAGCGGCGAGGCCCGCCAGGGAAGCCGCGGCTATCAGGGGCGTCCGCGTCTTGCGGGGCCGGCCGGGCGGGCTCGCGGTCACCGTACGCGGTCCTGATGTCGATGTCGGCGCAGGTGCCGGCTCAGCCGAAGGCAGGACAGCGGGCTGGCTGATCGTGATTACCTCTGGCTTGGCGGTGCCGGACAGCAAAGCCATCAGGTCGTTGAGCGCAGGCCGGTCCGCGGGTCTCTTGGCC
>JAICWX010000370.1 GCA_025934635.1 Streptosporangiaceae bacterium
AGACGACGTTCGGCACGTACCCCTCACGTTCGGTGTCGTCCGGGTCGAGCAGGCCCTCCGGCAGGTCGGCGATGACCCGCTCGGGCTGGTCGAGGTCGAGCAGCATGGCGCCGACGGCGTACCGCCGCATCGGGCCGACGCCGTGGGTGAGCACCAGCCAGCCCGCCTCGGTCTCGATCGGCGACCCGCAGTTGCCGACCTGCAGCATCTCCCACGGCGCGGACGGTTCCTGCAGGACTGCTGACCGGTCCCACGCGTAACCGTCGGCCGAGCTGGCGAGGCTGGTGCTCTCGCCGTCGGAGCGGCACAGGGCGAGGTGCTGCCCGTTCACCTTGCGCGGGAACAGCGCCATGCCCTTGTTGCGGGCGGCCGGCCCGGCCAGCCGGTGAGCGCGGAACACCCGCAGGTCCGGGCTGGTGAGCAGGCGCGGGGCGATCCGCTGCCCGTCATAGGCCGTGTAGGTGGCACGGTACTCGACGGTCCCGTCATCGCGGGTGAACCGGGTGAACCGCGCGTCTTCCATGCCATTGCTCTCCTCGTCAGCGGACGGCAACAGGACCCGCTGCCCGAGGTCGGCGTCGCGGGCAAAGGAGGCCTCGTAAGCAGACGACACGACCTTGCGCAGCAGGTCGGCGGTAGCGGCGGAACCCGTCCGGCTCAGCAGATCCCGGTGCGCTTCGGCTAGCGCCTGCTCGAGGTCAGCGCCCTCGAACTCGGCGGGAAGGGCGCGCAAGACGGCCTTGGCGAGCTCATCGAGATGACCCTGGTCAGCGAGGACGGCATGCAGGTGTGCCCGGTGCCACCTAGCCGGCGTGGTTTCCGCTGTGGAGGCCGGCAGGAGCCGTGGCTCGAAGGTCCACTGCGCGCCAGGGCCGACGACAGCCGAGCAGAAGCCGATCGAGGAGATGTGACCTTCACCAATGCCCCGCAGGCTGAGTGCCATCCGGGCCTGGCCAGCGCCCAGCCCCCCTTGGTCGGGGCCCAGCACTGCGCTCGGGTTGCACAGGGCCGCGCCCTCCGTCGCGTACTCCGCGGTGAAGGTCGCTCCCAGCAGCAGCGTGCGCGCCGCCGTTAGCTCAAGCGCCCCCTCGACATTCGCGGAGACGATCGAGGCATGCCGTTGCAGGAGCGCCTGATAGTGGTGATGCCGACCGCCGAAGTCATGCAGCAGGGCTGCAGCCAGCCGCTCGACTTCGTCGTCGGCCAGGCTCATCACCCGGCCGACGACCTGGCTGGCCCGCGAACGGGTGCCATGCAGCTCCTCGCCAGGAAGGAACAGCCGGGCGATGACGCGGGCCGGATCGGGTCGCAGCTCGGCCTCAATGCGGTGCGCGATCACTCGAGCTCGCCGATCCGGAATGCCTGCTGCGCCGTCGCGAGCAGGGCCAGGGTCGACTCGGCGCCCTGGTTCAGATTGCGGCCGTGGCGTTCCAGGCCGTCGTAGCCGCCTCCGGTACGCGGGTCAAACATCGGCGTGTCGCTGTCGTTGTCACCGAGGAACCAGTCCCACGCTAGGCGGACGCCCGCCAGCCACCATGACTGCTGGGTGATCCGGAACGCGCTTGCGCAGGCGTCAGCGAGCGCGGCTACCTCTATGGGTTGCTGGTCGTAGCCGGGGCCGGCGTCGCCGCGGCCGCGGCCGCCCACCGGGGTCACGGACAGGTGGCCATCGCGGGTCTCGGTGCGCAGCAGGAACTCAAGCAGGCTCAGGCCGCGGCTAAGGGCCGGCTCATCGGCAAGGGCGTCACCCGCGACGATCAGCGCCTCAGCAATCGAGGCGTTCCCGTAACTCAGGCGCTCCTCTGGCCAGGGCCACCGGGGATCGTCGTCGGTCGGCTCGCCGATCGCGGCCAGCACGTCCGTGAGCAGCTGCCTGGCAGCTATTTCGTCCGGTCGTGCCCTGAGCAGTTCAGCAGCGCCCAGCGCGGCAAACGCCATCGGCCGGACGTACGGGGACCGGCACTGGGCCGCCAGGCGGAACCCGGCAAGCGCCCGGGCTCGCATCCCCGGCGTCTGCGCACTAGTAGCCGCGACACCCAGGCCCCATAGCGCCCTTCCCCACCAGTCGCCTACCGCGGCCTCGTCGCGCCACTGCCCGTCGACGGCCATCCTGTTGTGGCAGGCCCCCGTGGGATCGAGCGCGTCGAGGACAAAGGCGAGGTAACAGCGGGCCAGACGGCGGCCCCGTCCGGGCTCCGGCGCGCGGCACGCGACGACCAGCCCGCGGGCAGCATCGTCAACGCAGTAGCCGTGCTCGCGCCTGGGGACTGTGAGAAGGGCGTGCTCGAAGAGCCCGCGGTCGTCAGTGAGCCGTTCGAGGTGATCGAACACCGGCTGGTGAACGCTGCCCGCGGGAATCATGCTGCCCTCGCTCACTGGTGCACCATCTCTCTAACCGAGTCACTTGCTTGCCTGCTGGGTGAGAGGGTTCGGGTGCACCCCTGGTCCCCGCCGGGCCATTGCCATCCTCGCTCGACCTTCGAGGTCCAGCGTGAGTTCTGCGAGGCCCGGCGGCCCAGGACGCCCAGACTGGCTACAGGGCTATGCGCCAGTGAGCGCCGCTCAGTGAGCGACCGGGTGCGGCGTCCCGGGACCACCGGGTGTCTTCCAGCTGATGCAACAGCGAGAGGACAACCATGAGTATCGACCAGAGTGCCGCCGCGCCGCGAGTCACGGCGGGAGTTGACTGGGCCAAGGACGACCATGCCATCTGCGTGGCCGGGGACCAGGGCGAGGTCCTGGAGCGGTTCACCGTCCGCCACGACGCGGCCGGGCTGAGGCAGATGGCCGCCCGGCTGCTGCACGCCGGCGCAGCCCAGGTCGGCATCGAGCGCGGCGACGGGCCGGTCGTCGACACTCTGCTGCAGGCCGGGCTGACCGTGTTCGTGATCCCGCCGGGCCAGGTCAAGAACCTGCGCAGCCGGTACGGGTCGGCCGGCAGCAAGGACGACCGGTTCGACGCCTACGTGCTGGCCGACACGGTCCGCACCGACGCCCGCCGGCTGCGGCCCATGGAGACCGACAGCGAGCAGGCCACCGCCCTGCGCTCGACCGTCCGCGCCCGCCGGGACCTGGTCGGCCACCGGGTCGCCGCGGCCAACCAGCTGCGCGCCCACCTGCAGATCGCGTTCCCGGCCGCCGCGGCGCTGTTCGCCGACGTTGACTCGGAGATCACCCTGGCGTTCCTGAGCCGCTTCACCACCCAGGAGCAGGCGGACTGGCTCTCGCCCCTGCGGCTGGCCGCCTGGCTGAAGTCCGCCGCCTACAGCGGGAAGGCCGACCCCGCCGTCCTGCACGCCCGGCTGCTCGCCGCTCCCCGCGGCCAGGCCGGCCCGCACGCCAGCGTCCTTGCCGAGACCACCCTCGCCCTGGTCGCCGTCCTGCGGGTCCTGAAAGCCCAGATCAAGGCCCTGGCCGCCAGTATCGGCACCCAGCTGGCCGCCCACCCCGACGCCGCGGTCTTCACGTCCCTGCCCCGCTCCGGCACCATCCGCGCGGCCCGGCTGCTCGCCGAGATCGGCGACGCCCGCGGCCTCTTCCCCACCCGCGACTCCCTGACCTGCCTGGCCGGGGTCGCCCCCTCCACCCGGCAGTCGGGCAAGGTCAAGGCCGTCACGTTCCGGTGGGGAGCCGACAGGCAGCTCCGCGACGCCCTCTGCGACTTCGCCGGAGACTCCCGCCGCGCCAGCCCCTGGGCCGCCGACCTCTACGACAGGGCCACCGCCCGCGGCTGCGACCACCCGCACGCCGTCCGCATCCTCGCCCGGGCCTGGGCGCACGTCATCTGGCGATGCTGGCAAGACCACGTCCCCTACGACCCCGCCGCCCACAACAGCCTCCAGACAATCCTCCGCCAGCAACAGCCAATCGCCGCCTGACGACGAAGGGGTTGACACAGGGCAACTCACGCGGCCACCCTGGCCCTGATCAGCTCTCGGGCCAGGTCACGGTACTGGTCAGCGACGGTCGGCCACATCAGTTGGGGCGCTGTCGCGGTGGCCGCGGCGGCCATCCTCGTCATCACGTCCCGGCGCGTGGCCAGCGAGCGAAGCGCGGTAGCGATCGCGGCCGGGTCGCGGTGCGGCACGAGCACGCCCGCTCCCCCAGCGAGCAGCTCTACGGCGTGCGGGAACTGCGTCGCTACCACCGGCTTGCCGGCGGCCACCGCCTCGATGAGCACTCCCGAGGTGACCTGCTCGGCCGAGTCGTAGGGCAGCAGCACCACGTCGGCGGAGCGGATGAGGGAGGCCAGCGCGCTGGTGTTCCGGTAGTGACCCTCGAAGGTGACCCAGGGGCCGAGCTCGCCTTGCCGGACCTGCTCGCGAAGGCGATCACGGTAGGCATCGCCCTCGCGGAGCAGCACCTTGGGGTGCGTCTGGCCTGCGACCACGTAGCGCGGCAGGGGCTGGAGATCGCGCAGCATCGCCATTGCCTCGATGCCCCACTCGATGCCCTTGCCCGGGCCGAGCAGGCCCCACGTCAAGACGGTGAACTGCCCCGTTCGGAATGTCGGCTCCGCCATCGTCGTCTCCAGGGCGGGCGCGCCGTGCGCGATGACGGAGACCTTCGTCATGTCGGCGGCGTACCCGGCCGCAAGCCGTTCGCGCGCAGTCATCGTCATCGTGACGACGGCACCGGCCTTCGCCATCACCGACTCGAGGACCCGGCGCTGGTGTGGCGTCGGGTCGGCCAGCACGGTGTGCAGGACGACGACGCACGGCACCCGGACCTCGTCGAGCAGATGCAGGATCTCGCTGCCGTCGGCGCCGCCGTAAACGCCGTACTCATGTTGCACGATAGCGACGTCGCACAGGTTCAGCTGCGCAGCCGCACGGCGGATCGAGGCGGGGTCGCCTGGGATGATCTGCGCGACCACCTCGGCGCCGGATTGCGGTCCGGGCGCGTCGGCCAGGCGGACAACCCAGCCCTCATCGGTCGTGGAGTGCAGGAGGGCGCTACGCAGGGCGGCGGTGAAAGTAGCCAGTCCGCACTGGGTTGGCGGGAACGTGCTGACAAAACCGAATCGTGTGGTCATAGTTCAGGTGCCTTCCGATCGGACGGCCCCGAGAGAATCGAGGACGAAGCCTCACGCAGTTGATAGTCCGGCTCGCGGGCAGCGTGTGTGCCCGGCCAACCGCAGCGGCACCCCTACGTTCCTGTACGTTCCTGACGCCGGCTGCTGACGGCTGGTATCTATCCACTGCGCAGCAGCTGCCGTCCTAGCCAGGCGCTCAAAAGGGGCGCGACCGGCCAATTCTATCCCCGGGACGGCCGGTGACAGCAGCCGGGGTGGAAGGGGCGGGCCTGGGACCCGGCCTGACCCGCGAATCGGCTGCACCCACTCCGAGGCCCACGTCGCCGCCGCGCTCGATCCCCTCGGCGGCCTGCTGGGGACGCGGGAGTTCCCCGCGACGGCGGCCGGCTACGTCGGCCTGCTGGGCTGGCTCGGTAAGAGGGCCACGAAGCCGGGCAGGCCGCCCTATCCGGCGGGGGAAGGTGACGCGGCCTTGCGGGCCGTCTGCAAGTATGCCCTGGCCTGCGCCAACGCGTGGCCGTAGCCCGCTTCGCGCGTTCAGCGCGCGGGCTGGTAACCAGGATCCTGCCCCGGGGGCCGCCCTCTCGGTATCCCGGGGCGCGGTCGTGCCGGCACCGCCGCTGACCCGGTGCCCTCTCGTGCCCGCGGTTCGGGGCGAGGCGGTGAGCTTGCCCGGGCGCCGGTCCCGTTCCGGGGCGCCGGAGTGGTTTTCTCGTCCCCGGACCGTAGCCGCAGCCCCCAGTTACCTTGACACCGAGTTGAACCCCCATGAAACCGAGTTGAACCCCCGCGAGGCAGCCCTGCCGTCATGCTGCCGGCCGGCGACGGTGGCGATCATGGCCTCCCGGGATACAGGCACGGGTGGCTATCGGGCGTTGCCAGGTGCCTGCGAGCGCCCGCGGCGCATGCGGCCCGCCACGCTCCGGGCCGCTATCTTCCCGCGCGGGCACTGGCCAGAAGGGGCATGTGTCATCGGCACACGCTGGGCTGCGGCTCGCCCGGAGCGTAATGCGTCCATTCTGCCTTTGTTGGTGGGCCGGCATCGGCACAGAGTGCTGCGTACGGGTTAGCGAAAAGCGGCATTTGCCATAGCCGCACGGTGCCGTCGGTGTCGGCCGTGGCCAGGAGCGTGCCGTCCGGGCTGAAGGCCACGCCGGACACGCTCCCCGTGCCGGCACCGGCCGGGAGGGGAACGCCGACGGCCTGCCTGCTGGCCAGATCCCACAGCCGAGCATTTCCGTCGCTGTAGGCGGCAGCCAGCAGCTTGCCGTTCGGGCTGAACGCCACCCCGTTCACGCCGCCGCTGGTGACGGCCGGGAAGGGAGCGCCGACGGGCTGCCCGCTGCCCGGGTTCCACAGCCGCACGGTGCCGTCACCGTCCGCGCTGGCCAGCAGTTTGCCGTCCGGGCTGAACGCCACCCCTAGCACGCTGCCCGCAGGGTCGGCCGGGAGGGGAGCGCCGACGGCTTGCCTGGTGGCCAGATCCCACAGCCGTACGTGCCCGTCCGTGTCGGCGGTGGCCAGCAGCGTGCTGTCCGGCTGAACGCCACCCTTAGCACGCTGCCCCCAGGGTCGGCCGGGAGGGGAGCGCTGGACGCTTGCCTGGTGTCCAGATCCCACGTTCGCACGGTGCCGTCGGTGTCGGCGGTGGCCAGCAGCTTGCCGTCCGGGCTGAACGCAACCGCGTTCCGTCCGGAAAAGCCGCCTGAAGCCTGCCCGGTGACCGGGTTCCACAGCCCAATGGTGGTGTCGCTATTGGCGCTGGCCAGCAGCTTGCCGTCTGGGCTGAACGCCACCCCATTCACGCGGCTCCCCGGGCCGGCTTCAGCCGGAAGGACGCCAGCGGATTGCCGGGAAGCCGGATCCCACAGCCGCACGGTGCCATCGCCGCCGGCGGCGGCTAGCAGCTTGCCGTCGGGGCTGAACACCACCCCATTCACGCCGCCGGTGACGGGCGGGAGGGGAGCGCCAGGAGTTCGCCGGGTGGCCGGGTTCCAGAGCCGCACGGTGCCGTCGCCGCCGGCGGTGGCCAGCAGCTTGCCGTCCGGGCTGAACGTCACCCCGTTCAGGCCGCCCGTGGCGGCAGCCAGGACGGGAGCGCCGACGGCCTGCCGGGTGGCCGGGTTCCACAGCCGCACATACCCGGCTGTGTCGGCTGTGGCCAGCAGCGTACCGTCCGGACTGAACGCCACCCCATACACGCTGCCGTTGGTGACAACCGGGAAGGGAACGCCGACGGCCCGCCGGGTCGCCGGGTTCCAGAGCCGCACGGTGCCGTCGATGTCGGCGGTGGCCAGCAGCTTGCCGTCCGGGCTGAACACCACCCCGTACAGGCCGCTGGGGGCAGCGGGGAAAGGGCCACCGAGGGCCTGCCGGGTGGCCGGGTTCCACAGCCGTACGTACCCGGCCGTGTCGACGGCGGCCAGCAGCTTGCCGTCCGGGCTGAACGCGACCCCGTTCAGGCTCGGCCCCCCGCCCCTGCCCGTGCCTTGTGGGCTGGTGCTAGCGAAGACGCGAGCGCCGACGGCCCGGTGGCTGGCGGGGTCCCACAGCCGTAGGTACCCGTCCGTGTCGGCGGTGGCCAGCAGCTTGCCGTCCGGGCTGAACGTCATCGATATCACGCCGCCCCCAGGGTCGGCCGGGAGGGGAGCGCCGACGGCCTGCCGGGTGGCCGGGTTCCACAGCAGCACGTTGCCCTCGGCGTCGGCGGTGGCCAGGACTTTGCCGTCCGGGCTGAACGCCACCCCGTACGCGCCTCCCCCCGATCCGGTATCAACCGGGAGGGGAGCGCCGACGGCCTGCCCGGTGGCCGGGTTCCACAGCCGTACATAGCCGTCGCCGTAGGCGGCGGCCAGCAGCTTGCCGTCCGGGCTGAATGCTGTCTGTTGCACGCCGGGGTTGGCTGGACCAAAGTAGGTGGCTGGATCACCGGGCAGGATGCCGTCTTGCTGCTGCTCGATCAGCAAGCTCGCCAGGACGGGAGCGCCGACGGCCTGCCGGGTGGCCGGGTTCCACAGCCGCACATACCC
>JAICWX010000640.1 GCA_025934635.1 Streptosporangiaceae bacterium
GCAGGCGTCACGGCGGCACGCCGAGGCGTCCCTGTCCCACGTGACCGGCGACGACTACATGGTCACCCACTGGCTCGCCGCCTACGCCGTGCTGCTGTTCAGCTAGACCGCGTCAGCTAGACCGAAGTTACGGCTGGTTTTGATGCCGAGATCGCCGCTGGCCTGCGGTTTCGCGGCGAGCGTGTCGGCCTGTTCTGGCTACTTGTGCAGGGTGAGCGGGATGGGGGCTCCGATGAGGTCGAAGGCCTGTCGCTGCTCGCTGGTGGGCTCGGCCAGGACGGGGACGGTGGCAGGCGTTCCGGCGAAGCGGAGCTCGTTGCGGGTGAGGGTGCCCAGGTGGGTGAGCAGGCCCTGGAAGCTGCGGTAGGGACGGCCGTTCTCGTCGTGCTGGTGTGAGGCTTTGGCCTGGGCCGGTGCCGAGCGGTTCGCGGGCGCGACGGGGTTCGCGGGTGCCGGGGGTTCCTCGTCGGTGTAGGTCAGCGGTGCCCAGGCCTGGCGCAGGTGCCAGGTCAGGTAGGCGGCGAGCATGCAGATCAGCACGTGGCCCCGGACGCGTTTTTCCAGCCGGTGGAAGACCGGGCGCAGGTCCAGGTCGTCGGATTTGATGTGCCGGAAGTCGCGCTCGACGCGGGAGAGGTTCTTGTAGGCGGTGACGGCGCCGGCCGCGTCGAGGTCTTCGGCGGGCACGGGGGTGCGGATGACGTAGATGCCGTCGAGCCGGGCCTCTGCCTCGATCTGGTCCTGCTTGCGCTCGATGGCGAGGCCGCTGTCGGTGATGGTGACGGTGAAGTGCTTGGCCATCTTGTGCTTGTTCAGGAGCTCGCCGGCCTTCTTGCCGATCTCGGCGGCCCCCGTCAGGCGGCCGGCGGCGACCCGGGCGGTGAGCGGGGCGAGGAGCTTCTCGGTGGCAGCCAGGAGGTCCTCGCGCTTGCGGGCGCGCTCGCCGGCCAGGGCCGGGTTGCGGCAGGCGACCAGGCGCTCGCCGGGGAACTCGGGCGAGCTGATCTCGGCGAGGTCCTGCTCGTCGAACAGGGACAGCTGCAGCGGCCCGTCATCGGCCATCAGCTTCCTGATCGCGGGGGCGCGCAGCGCGGTGATCCACCCGTACTTGCCGTCGAGTTCCCGCAGGGCCCCGATGCGGGCGCTGGTGATCATGCCGCGGTCGCCGACCATGACCATTCTCCGCAGCCCGAACGTGCCGTGCACCACGTCCAGGATCTGCGTGAACGCGGCAGGGTCGGCGGTGTTCCCCTCCAGGACCCGGACCGCGACGGGCCGGCCTTCGGGGTCGGTGAGCAGCCCGTACTCGATCTGGACGTTGCCCTTCTTGCCGTCGCGTGAGTAGCCGCGCGCCCCGAGCGGGCAGTGCGAGCCCTCCAGCCACGAGCTGGACAGGTCGAACAGGGCCATCCGCTGCGGGTTCGCGGCCGGGGCCAGGTGCCGGCGGGCGAGCCTGGCCTCGATGGCGTCCTGCCGGGATTGCAGCCAGTCCATCGCCGCGTACGCCTCGTCGGTGGTGGCGTCCTCGATGCCGAGGTCGGAGCCGAGCGTGGTGTCACCCCACCAGGCGAGCGTGGACAGCTTAGAGCCGGGGTGCGCGACCCGGGAGATGATCAGGGCCAGCGCCAGGTCCCGCTGCCGGCCGGCCGGGCCGAGCAGCGCGGGCAGGCCGAGCTTCCGCGCCATCGCGTGCACGGCGGCGACATGCCCGTGCGGCAGTGCCCGCGCCACCGCCACCGCGGGCGCATGGCCGGCCGGGACCAGGACCTCGCCTTTGAGCGCGGCCTCGACCGCGTCGACCACGTGGTCCGGCATCTTCGACAGGTTCGCCAGGGTCTTGTGCCGGACCTTCCCGCCGTCGCGGTAGGTGTGACGCAGCAGCCTCGACTCGTACTCCCGCGCCCGGCCCTGCTTGTCGGTATGCGAGCTCTTGATCCTGGCCACGTGCATCGCCGCCGGCTGGTCCAGCATGACCGCAGCGTAACAGCGTGCAGCCCAGAACGCCCGGCGACACGCCAAGATTTCCTGGCTACATCCTGTAGTCACCTTGAGGCTCTCGCGCCTGGTCAGGCACGAGATTCCTACTCGGAAGCCTCGTAACTTCGGTCTAGACGGGGTTCCCGGGAGGCTGGCGAGCATCCCCAACCTCCCGGGAAAGGGCAGTGTTAGCGGCCAGCCGGATGGCGTCGTAACCGTGATTGTCCGGAAGCGCTACTTGCGCCGTCGGCGCGGC
>JAICWX010000401.1 GCA_025934635.1 Streptosporangiaceae bacterium
CCGCGTGATCTGGCAGCGATCAAGGCCATGGGGCCAGCCCGGCACGCCCCGCACCGGTCAGGCCAGCCCAGGAAAACGTCAGATCACGGCACAAACCAGGCACAGCAGCAGCAAAAGCTTGACAGGCCGCTTCATATGAGTGCGCAGGTCACTCGAGCGCTGCCATCGAAGCCGAAGAACGCGGCTTCGCCTGCTGGTAGGCCCTGCTGAAGGGGCTGTGCGCCAGGCCGCGGCCTGCGTTCCGGGGGCGGCACCTTCTCCGCATCCGGCGGATGGGTGCGGGGAAGGCGCCGCTGGTTGTGCCGGCGAAGGTGGCTGGCCAGCTCAAGGCGCTGCCGCGTCTCATCGGTCGGCCACCCGGGCCCGCTCAAGCGAACCCGGGTTGGGCTTCCCCTCGTTATCGCCTGAAATGGGTGACGAGCAGGTTCGGGTCTGTGCCTGTGAAATACGCGGCGCTGGTGACGTACATGGTGTGGTTGCGCAGCCTGACCGATGTAGGGGCGGACAGCCCGTCCGCGGCGGTGAGCAGTGCCCGCGGGCGCTGGCCCGGCTGGATCTCGACGACCTCGTCTGCCATGTTCAGCGCCGCCACGATGGTGTGGCGTCCGACCACGCAGAAGTCATCCAGGCCTCCCCTCAGCCCGGTTGCCTCTGACTCGGCTGGCCCGGCACTGCCGTCGCTGAGGATGGGTATCCGCACGATGGCGCCCTTGTCGAGGTTGCCGACCCAGACGGCGTTGCCGTGCATCACAAGACCGTTTGCGCCGGCAAAGGACACCTCAGCGAGCGACGGCCCCGTGGCCCAGGCAGTGGGCGCACCGCCCCGGGCAGGCACCTTCCATACCGTGCCGAGGGCGGAGTCCGCCACGTACAGGTTCCCGTTCCGGTCATCTAGCGCCATGCCGTTGGGAAGCCCGCCGGGAGGCAGCCCGGCAATCTGGACGGGCGCGGTCCCACGGCGGATCCGCCAGATTCCGGTAGTCGAGGTGCCGGAGCATTCCGCGACGAAGAGCGCGCCGTCGTGGGCACGGGCCATGCCCAGCGTCGCGGGACCCGGGAATATACCGCACTTCCCGCTCAATGGGAGCTGGGCGAGCATGGTCACCTTGCCGTCCCGGGCCACGTGTGCCACCTGGTTAGCCATGGCGAACGTGACGTCCGTGGAGCCATCCGGCAAGACGACGGCATTCTCGGGCGTCTGGCCGGCGGCGAGATCGAAATGGGCGACGATCCGCGGCGGCGCTGGCACGGAGGCTGTGGCAGCGGGAACGCTGACCAGCCCAGCGGTCGCGCTCAGCAGGGCAGCCAGGGCTGGTCGCGCGAAACGGCTTGCCACTTTCACTTCTTCTCCTCTACCAGGTGGTCAAGGGCGGCGGTGACCTGCCGGGGTTCGGTGCGGGTGCCGTCCGCGTTCAGGCTGGTCAAGTCAACTCCGACCGGTAGCTCGGCGGCACGGACGGCCTCGCCGGATGGCCTCATGAGGATGCCGAGCCGCGTGCCGATGCCGGAGCCGGAGCCGGATACCACGGCGAAGGTGAGGCTGTTCTTCTCCTGCATGGTCAGCGACCAGTCGGTCTGGTACGCCGAGCAGCTCCGCGCCGGGCAGGACGGCCCCGGGTGGGACGACCCGTGCCGGGACACCGCCGGCCGCCAGATCGGCCCGGTCCCGAGCGAAGGCTCCCCCAGCCGGCCCGGGTCCCTGGGCCGCCATCGCGGCGCGCATCTCGGCCACGCGCTCGGTGAGGTGGGAGGAACCGGTCATCCCTGGGCTCCCGCCGCTAGCTGTGGCGGGGCGGCCGGGGCCTGCCTCGCGCGTTCAATGTCCGGGCCGCGGTACATCCGCTCGGGTATCCGCGCGAGCGTTGACGGATGGACCTGCGGGCCGAGCCCGTAGAGCTTTTGGAAGCTCATGATCAGGGGCCGCCACGCGTCCGGGTCAATGTGATCGTCAGTGCCCTCCATCCGGATGTTGTCGTGGACGTGCACGCGCTGGATGCGCACCTCGATGGCCACGATGTTGCCGCGCTGCGCCTCGTCGTCATCGGCTACCGGGTGGACACCTTCGACAACTGCCTCCATGGTGACCGGGCACTCGGCCACCCTCGGCGCCAGCACGGTCTCCGCGGCGGTCGGCGTCAGGCCCGCCCGGCCGAACTTGTCCGGCACGAACTCATACCCCCGGTCCAGCTTCCGCTGCGGAACCGGGTCTGATCCGGTGGTCAGCGCGAGCCGGTCAACGGCCGGGCCCAGCGAGTCCGATGGCAGGTTCAGCACGCACTCACCGGTCCGGAGCATGTTCTGGGTGGTCTTCGACCGGCCGTTAAGTCCGAGCATGGCCCTCCAGCCAAGCCAGAACGCCGATGACATCGGGGCCAGGTTCGGCGACCCGTCCTCGTTCAGCGTGGAGATCAGGACCACGGGCGTGCCGAAATACAAGATGCCCGGCTCGATGCGGGCATGCGTCGGGATTGTCGTCGTCACGCCAATCACCCTGGCACCGGGCCCTGATCCGTGCTGGCGGCAATCGGACGCCGCGTTGGCTGGCCGGAGAAGCCCGGGGCGACCCGGATGTTTCCGTTGCAGAGCTTCCAGGCGGTGGCACCCGCAAGGCCCTGCAGGTTGTGAGCGCCGACGAGATCGACTGCGGCCCGCGTGCCGAGGGCGGCGAAGGCAAGGGTTCGCCCTGGCTGCCAGGGGGTCGGCCACAGCAGCCTGCGGGACATCTGTGCCCATCCGCGTGCAGTCCCCGCCATGATCCACAGGTCCGGGTCCGCTGCGGCCTGGTCCGAATAATGAGGTCGAGGTGCGGCAGGGCGCAGGGGCCAGGCGTCGCGTAGTTCACTGCCGCAGGTCCCGGACGGCGGCGGTCACTGCTTGCGCGACGGCAGCCGATGACATGGGGTTCTGGCCGGTGACCAGGTTCCCGTCCCGGCGTACGTTCACGGTGAAGGGTGTCGCCACCTCGACGATGGCGCCGAGCGCGGCCAGCTCCTGCTGGAGCGAGAACGGGCTGGCGCTGCGCGTCCCGGCCGCGTCCTCTTCGGCGTCGCTGAAGGCCGTGACCGTCCGCCCGGCGACTAGTGGCTTCCCGTCAGGGCCGGCCACGCCGATCAGGCCAGCCGGGCCATGGCAGACGGCGGACACCACCCCGTGGGATGCCACGGTGGCGACAACCCGGGCGAGTGCCTCGTTGTCCGGGAAGTCCCACATCGTGCCGTGGCCGCCCACCAGGAAGACCGCGGCGTAGCGGCCGGGGTCCACGTCGGCCAGGGCCCCTGCCCCATCCAGCCACGCCTCCAGGTCGGGGACGGTGCTGGTGTCGAATCCCGCGCTGCGCGGGTCGATGGGCGAACGGCCGCCCAGCGGCGAGGCGGCGGACACGGTGAATCCTGCGTCCCGGAAGGCCTTCAGCGGTACGCATACCTCTTCCACCCACACGCCCGTGGGCCGGCCGGAGTCCCCGAGGGTCCCGTTGGACGTCATGATCATCAGCAGCTCATTCGACATCGATCGTTTCTTTCTGTGCTGTAAGCGTCTGCAGGGTGCGCCCTGGTGCGGGCGCACCCTGGTAGACGGCCGCCGGGCCGGTTCCGTGAGATAGGCGGCGGGAATACCGGTTATGGTGCCGTTAGCCCGGATACGCGACAGCCATCGATGTCTTGCCGCGCTCTGTTCGGTCTGGCTAGCGCCGGGTGCTCACCGCCTGGACGGACTCTCCTCTGGCGGCCGTCCAGGCGCCGTCTTGTGTTCTAGGAGGGGGCGGGGACCGCGCCCGTGGCCGGGGTGGCGGGCGGTCGTGGCGCCTGCTCGAGGCTGCTGGTCTTGGTGAGGGAAATGTTGGCGGTCTCCGGTGCCCACAGGTAGGTCACCAGCAGCCCGATCGCGCTGAGCACCGCGCCGACCAGCACGCTGGGGCCGATGCCCCAGTGGGCGATGCCGATCGGCAGCAGGAAGGTGCCGCTGGCGGCGCCGATGCGGCTGAACGCGGCCGCGAAGCCGGTTCCCTGGGCGCGCAGGTGGGAGGGGAATAGCTCGGCCGGGTAGACGCCTTCCAGCATGCCCGCTCCGGCGGCGAACAAGGAGAACAGCGCGAAGCACAGCACGACGACGATCCCGGGCGCGCCGGACCAGGCGCCGATCAGCGCCAGGGTGATGGTGGCTACCCAGAAGCACACGATCAGCGCCGGCCGCCGCCCGGTCTTGTCGATGACCAGCATGCCGATTATCGCGCCGAGCGCGGCCAGGCCGTTGGCCGCGATGGTGCTGATCCGCTCGTCGGAGATGTGCAGGGTGGCGAACACCAGCGGGGCGAAGGTGAAGATGGCGAAGTAGGGCGCGACGTTGCAGAACCAGAAGATGGACGCGAACCAGGTCCGGCGGCGCATCCCGGGGGCGAACAGCTCGTGGAACTTGCCGGGCCGCACGCTCTCGCCGGCCATCTGCTCGGTGGTCCAGTAGGCCTCCCCGCCGAGGTACTTGTTGACGATCCGCCGGGCTTCCTCCACCCGGTCCTGGCTCAGCAGCCAGCGCGGGGACTCGGGCAGCCCGTAGCGCAGCACCAGCGTGATGATCGCCGGGAACGCGCTGGTGGCCAGGATCACCCGCCAGCCCACGCCCGCGGCGTCGAGCCCGTAGGCGACCACGACCGCGCCCAGGAAGCCGACGTACCACAGGGTCTGCAGCATGCCCAGCCGCTCCCCGCGGCCGTGCGAGGGAGATAGCTCGGCCATCATCGCCGGCCCGATCGCGTACTCCGCGCCGATCGCCACCCCCAGCAGCAGCCGCACCACCAGCAGCTGCCAGCCGGACTGGACGAACAGCTGCAGCAGGCCCAGGATCACGAAGGAGATGATGTCGATGGTGAACAGGGTGCGGCGGCCGTACCGGTCGGTGAGCCAGCCGACGCTCGGGCTGCCGATGAAGATCCCGATCAGCGTGGACGCGCCGATCAGCCCGAGCATCACCACGCCCAGGTCCAGCTCGTGCGCGATGGCCGGCAGGACCACGCTGATGATCCCCAGGTCATAGCCGTCAAGACCCTCGCCGAGCGCGGTGGCCGCGGTGACCCGCAGCAGGAAGCCCTTCTGGGCCTTGACCTCCGCCGGGACGTGGATGATGACGCCGTCGTCGTCGCTCATGCTGGTAGTTCTCCTCCCCCCGCCGTGGCAGGCGGGCTGGTGCTCATGCGCCCGGGTGTCATCGCGGCGGGTCTCATCCGGACATCTGCGATGCCAGGAACTTGCGGGCGGCGGCTGCCGGGCTGAGGTGGCTGAGTACCACATCGGCGTTCAGCTGCTGCATCACCGTGAGGGTCAGGTGGCTGCTGACCGCGTTGAGGGTCTGCGCGAAGGCCGGGCCCTCGCGCTTGAGGACCGCCTTGTTGACGACCGGCGCGACGTTCTGGTAGCCGAAGATGTTCTTCGGGTCGCTCAGCACCACGTACTTCCCGCTCCGCAGCTGCGGGTCGGTCGTGAAGACACCCGCCACCTGGATCTGCCCGCTGTCCACCGTGGCGTAGACCGGGCCTCCCGGCGTCATCGGCACGAACTGCAGGTTGCCCAGGCCGTAGGCCTGCTGCAGGCCCACCAGCCCCTCGTACCGGGTCTGCTCGGGCTGGTAGGCGCCGTACTTCAGCGGGCCGAGACCCTTCAGCTGCTCGATGGTTGTCAGGTGGTACTTGGCGGCGAACGCCTTGGTCACGGCCAGGTCATCGTGGTTCTGGAACGGCGTGGGCTGGAGCAGCGTGAAGCCGCGCCGGTCCTCGAACCTGGCCGCCTGCTCATATGCCTGCTGCCAGGAGTCCGGCGGCGCCGGGGCGGCGGCTGCCGCCGCCCCGCCAGGAGCCCCTATCGCGATGTTGGTCAGCGTGGTGATGATCTCGCCGGTGTATTCCGGATACAGGTCGATCGAGCCGTTCAGCAGCCCCGGGTCGATCACCTCGGTGGGCCCGATGTTCTCCTTCAGCCGCACGGTGAAGCCCTCGGCCTGCAGCGCCTGGGCATACAACTGGCCCAGGATCAACGCCTCGGTGAAGTTCTTCGAGCCCAGCGTCACCGCGGGTTTGCTCGCACCCGGCTGGCCGGACGGGAAGCTGACCACCGCGGTACTCGGCGCGAAGCTCTTAGCCGAGAAGTTCCCGCTCGTAGAGCCGCACCCCGCCAGCAGCGCCGCAGCCGCCAGCACCAGCACGGCGGTCCGCGGCCGCCGCCCCGGGTGTTTCTTCACCGCGCGGCTGGCGAGCGTCAGGCGGGACATGAACCACCGGTGGCTAGCCGGCGGGGGGACCAGGTTGGTGGCGTTCATTGGTCTTCGGGAGCCTGGACGCGCAGACGGCGGGCCCTGTACTCCCTCCCTCCTGTCGGTTCGTCGTCAGGCGGACACGAGCTTGTCCCGTCGGTGCCAGCGGCGTACCGTGACGGACGGGGACGGCGTGGACCGGGCTGGGTCGTACGCCTTGGTGAGGCGAGGCGCTTGAGCCGATGGCCTCTCGGCCTGCGCGTGTGCGTGTGCGTGCAGATCACGGTGTATGCAGGGCGTGGTCATGGCCACTCCTGGTGTGTTCCGTATCACAGGAAAGTACTGCTATACGAGACACCATGCGCGGGCTATCGCAGGCTGTCAACCCTGGGCGGAGGATTTCCTCCCGGGTGGGTGTCTCGGCCCGCAATGTGGGAGCGACGGCCGCCTGGGCGGCAGTATTGTTGCGCTATGCCCAACGATCGCGGAGAGCGGGGCACGTCCGTGCAGTCCGTGAACCGGGCCGTCTCCATCCTCCAGGTCCTGGCGCGCCACGGGTCGTCCCAGGTGACGCACATCGCCGCCGAACTCGGCGTGCACAAGTCCACGGTGTTCCGCCTGCTGGCGACGCTGGAGGCACGTGGGCTGGTGGAGCACGACCGCGCGCGGGGCC
>JAICWX010000509.1 GCA_025934635.1 Streptosporangiaceae bacterium
CCCTTGGTCAGCCCGTAGATCCGGTTGTTGAACAGCAGGATCTTGATGTTGACGTTACGCCGCAGCGCGTGGATCAGGTGGTTGCCGCCGATGGACAGGGCGTCACCGTCACCGGTGATGACCCAGACGGACAGGTCGGGCCGGGAGCTGGCCAGGCCGGTGGCGATCGCGGGCGCGCGGCCGTGGATCGAGTGCATCCCGTAGCTGTTCACGTAGTAGGGCAGCCGCGAGGAGCAGCCGATCCCCGAGATGACCGCGATGTTCTCGCGCGGCACCTCGAGCTCGGGCAGGAAGGCCTGGAACGCGGCCAGGATGGCGTAGTCCCCGCAACCGGGGCACCACCGCACCTCCTGGTCGGATTTAAAATCCTTGGCCGCCGAACGGGTGGCGGCCCGCGGCACTAGCGTCAGCGACGCGAGCCGGTGCCCGTCGCCCTGGCCGCCGGCCCCCGGCTTGCTAGCGGCTGGGCCATGACCGTTGGTCTCAGGCATGCTCGATCACATCCTCAATGACACCGGCGAGCTCGGCTGCCTGGAAGGGCAGGCCGCGGACCTGGTTGTAGGAGACCACGTCGACCAGGAACCGGCCGCGCAGCAGCAGCGCGAGCTGGCCCAGGTTGATCTCCGGGACCAGGATCTTGTCGTAGCGGCTGAGCACGTCCGCCAGGTTCGCCGGGAACGGGTTGAGATGCCGCAGGTGGGCCTGGGCCACGCTGTGCCCGGCCCGCCGGGCCCGCCGTACCGCGGCGCCGATCGCGCCGAAGGTGGAGCCCCAGCCGAGCACGAGCACCCGGGCGGCGCCGTCCGGGTCGTCCACGTCGAGAGGCGGGATGTCGGCCGCGATCCCGTCGATCTTGGCCTGGCGCAGCCGGACCATCCGGTCGTGGTTGTCGGGGTCGTAGGAGATCTCTCCGGTCAGGTCGGCCTTCTCGATGCCGCCGATCCGGTGCTCCAGGCCCGGGGTACCCGGGACGGCCCACGGCCGCGCCAGCGTCACCGGGTCGCGCCGGAACGGCTCGAACCCGTTCTCGCCCACGTCGGACGGCTGCGCGAAGGCGAACTCCTGGCTCAGGTCGGGCAGGCTGGCGGTGTCCGGGATGCGCCACGGCTCGGATCCGTTGGCCAGGTAGCCGTCGGACAGCAGGAACACCGGGGTGCGGTACTTGACCGCGATCCTGGCCGCCTCGATGGCCGCGGTGAAGCATTCGGAGGGACTGGCGGGCGCGACGATCGGGACGGGCGACTCGCCGTTGCGGCCGAACATCGCCTGCAGCAGGTCGGCCTGCTCGGTCTTGGTCGGCATGCCGGTGGAGGGGCCCGCGCGCTGGATGTCGCAGATGATCAGCGGCAGCTCGACCGACACCGCCAGGCCGATGGTCTCGGCCTTCAGCAGCATGCCGGGACCCGAGGTGCTGGTCACCGCGAGCGAGCCGCCGAACGAGGCGCCGAGCGACGCGCCGACGGCCGCGATCTCGTCTTCCGCCTGGAACGTCCGGACCCCGAAGCGCTTGTGCTTGGCCAGCTCGTGCAGGATGTCCGAGGCCGGGGTGATCGGGTAGGAGCCGAGGTACAGCGGCAGCCCGGCCAGCTGGGACGCCGCGATGAGGCCGTAGGCCAGGGCGCTGTTGCCGCTGATGTTCCGGTAGGTGCCGCGGGTCAGGGGGGCGGCCTTGACCTCGTACCGGACCGAGAACGCCTCGGTCGTCTCGCCGTAGTTCCAGCCGGCCTGGAACGCGGCCACGTTGGCGGCCATGATCTCCGGCTTGGCGGCGAACTTGGCCTTGAGGAAGGACAGGGTGCCTTCGGCCGGCCGGTCGTACAACCAGGAGAGCATGCCGAGCGCGAACATATTCTTCGCCCGTTCGGCATCTTTCCTGCTGATCTCGAAGGCCTCGAGGGCCTTGACCGTCATCGAGGTGATCGCCACCGCGTGCACGTTGTAGGCCTCGAGCGAATCGTCCTCGAGCGGGCTGCCCGCGTAGCCGACCTTGGTCAGGTTCCGCTTGGTGAACTCGTCGGTGTTGACGATCAGGTCGCCGCCCCGCGGCAGGTCCTTGATGTTGGCCTTCAGCGCGGCCGGGTTCATCGCGATGAGGACGTCGGGGGCGTCACCGGGCGTGAGGATGTCATGGTCGGCGAACTGCAGCTGGAAGCTCGAGACACCGGCCAGGGTGCCGGCCGGGGCCCGGATCTCGGCCGGGAAATTCGGCATGGTGGACAGGTCGTTGCCGAAGACGGCTGTCTCCTGGGTGAACCTGTCCCCGGCGAGCTGCATGCCGTCACCCGAGTCGCCCGCGAACCTGATGATGACATGATCGAGCTGCTGGACCTGCTTGGTCACAGTGGAAAGACCTCCTCCGCACGCCGCGGCCGGACGCTCACCTGGCACCACCCCACGGCCGGGGGCATGAGTTAGGACGGTACAAATCTTACGCCGAAACAGGCTTTGGAACGTTCACACGTCCTGTGATATTCCCAGCCCGTGTTCGGTCTGGCGCCGCACTGTAGGTTGTGACAGATTCCGGTAAGAACTCTGCCGTCAGGCGTCGTCTGCTTCGCTGTCCTGCGTAGCATGCCCGGCCCCTGGTCCCGTCGGCTAGGGACAGGTGTCCCGCGGCCAGCGGGAACTTTAGTCATCATGCCACCCCTCGGCAGCGGGCGGGGCCATGAGGAGGTGGGAGGCTGTGCGCGGTTACGCGCTGCGGGCAGCCGAACTGGCCGGCGCGGTGGCCGGCCTCGGCACGGCGGTGCTGCTGCTGGCCGCGGGCTGTGCCCTCCTGGGCGTCGCGGCGGCCGGCGGCGGCGGCGCGGCGGTCGGGATCGTGCTCGCGGCGGTGCTCGTCGCGGCGGCGGTGGCCGGGTGCGAGCGGATGGCGCTGTCCGCGATGCTGGCCCGCCCGGTCAGCGAGGTGGAGCACCCCGAGCTGTACCGGCTGGTGCGGGAGCTTGCCCGGGACGGGCGGCTGCCGGTGCCGCGGCTGTACCTGTCGCCGGCCGAGCAGCCGAACTCCTTCGCCGTCGGCCGCGGCCCGCGCTCGGCCGCCATCTGCTGCACCGAGGGCCTGCTCGAGGTGCTCGACGAGGCCGAGCTGCGCGGCGTGCTCGGGCACGAGCTCGCGCACGTGTCCGGCCGGGACGTGCTGGCCGCCACGGCGTCCGCCGG
This sequence comes from Streptosporangiaceae bacterium, assembly GCA_025934635.1. The sequence goes on from JAICWX010000509.1 coordinate 3,163, forward strand.
GCTGGCCACCGTCATCACGTTCCCGGCCGTCCTGCCCCGGCTGGCCCGCCCCGGCCGCGCGGAGCGCGAGGCGGCCCCGGCCGTGGTGCCGGGCGGGCCCGAGCACCTGCTGATGCTGCTGTTCGGGCCGGTCGCCGCGGTCATGGTCCGGCTGGCGGTAAGCCGGGAGCGCGAGTACCGGGCCGACGCGTCCGGCGCCCTGCTGACCGGCGACCCGCTGGCCCTGGCCCGGGCCCTGCGCAAGATCGACGCCGGGGCGGCCGAGCTGCCGCTCGCCGCGGACGGCAGGCGCGCCTCGGTCGGCCACCTGATGATCGCCAGCCCGTTCCTGGCCGCGGGCGTGGCCCGGCTGTTCCTCACCCACCCGCCCGCGGGCGAGCGGATCCGGCGCCTGGAAGCCCTGGCTGGCTACCGCCGCTGACCGGTTGCCGCGGACGCACGCCGCCGGTCCGCGGCTGGCGGCCCGCCAGCGGTTACCGGTAGTTGACGAACTGCAGGGCGAAGTCGAACTCCTTGCCCTTCAGCAGCGAGATGACGACCTGCAGGTCGTCCTTCTTCTTGGCCGAGACGCGCAGCTCCTCACCCTGAATCTGGGCCCGAACGCCCTTCGGGCCCTCGTCCCTGATGATCTTGGAGAGCTTCTTGGCGTCGTCCTGGGTGATGCCCTCCTTGAGGGCCACGCTCATCCGGTACTCCTTGCCGGAGAGCTTCGGGTCGCCCGCATCCAGCGTCTTGAGTGAGATGCCGCGCCTGACCAGCTTGTCCTTGAAGACGTCGAGGACCGCCTTGGCGCGTTCCTCGCCGTTGGCGCGGATGTCGATGGCGCTGTCGCCGGACCAGGCGATGGACGCGCCAGCGCCGCGGAAGTCGAATCGGGTGCCGATCTCCTTGGCCGCCTGGTTGACTGCGTTGTCAACTTCCTGGCGGTCGAGCTTGGACACGATGTCAAAGGAAGACTCTTGTGATGCCACGGCACCTAGGCTAGACGCGACGGGCGCGGGCCGTCACGCCGAACGCGCCAGGACAGCGGGCCGGAATAGAAGGCCTGGTGCCATAGCCCTATCCCCGTTACCGTCTGGCCTCGTCATGGGCTATCCTTCTCTGAGCCGCCAGCGCTGCGGCATACGGCAGGTTGCCCGAGTGGCCAAAGGGAGCGGTCTGTAAAACCGTCGGCTCAGCCTACGTTGGTTCGAACCCAACACCTGCCACATCCTGGTAAAACGGCCCGCTGGCTGCGTAAACGCGGCCCGGCGGGCCGTTTCCTTCTTGTCACGCCATGTATCAGGGTACGTCACTATGGGTCGATGCATGGCAGTGTGCGCGTACATATGGTGTACAGCGTCCGAGCAAAACTAGCGGTGCGTGTAACCGCTAGCTTTGGCGACCCGCGCCCGTTTTGTCCCTTACGCGGGCACCGGGACGCTCATCTGACTTCTATTCGCGACGCAGGATGTCGGCTGGTTCTTCAGCGTCATGATCGCGCCAGGCGGCTGGATCGTCGCGCGCCATCTCGCCGGGCTGTCACGGTGGCGGCGACCACAGGCGCCGCCGCCAGGGCCGGAGATCGGCACGGCGTCGTGCCGGGCAGAGCTGGGGGGTGAGCGAGCGGTTGCGTCATGCCGCCCGGAGGAGTTTCCTGGCGCCGCTCGTTAGGACATAGGGCCAGAGCCCGTGATGTACCTTCCGTGGACTGGCGATGTACCTGTCGTGTA
>JAICWX010000392.1 GCA_025934635.1 Streptosporangiaceae bacterium
GACGAAGTAACCTGGGGTACCAGGGAGGGGATTTTCTTGACGACCGGGCGAGCAGACCCGGGCTACGAACTGCCGGGGGCGGCAGGTGCGCTACCGGAGGCGGCCGGGGAGCTCGATGCCGCCTGCGAGGCAGAAGCAGCCTGCGAGACCGAAACGGCCGGTTTGGGCGCCACTGACGAGACAGCGCCTCCGGAGAGCGTGGCCCGGGAGGCGGAGGCAGTCGTACCGACGACCTGCCGGGCGCGCGAGGTCCTCCAGCGCGTCGGCGACAAGTGGTCGGTGCTGGCCATCGACCTGCTCGGCCAGGGCACCATGCGGTTCACCGAGCTGCACCGCGCCATCGACGGCATCACCGCCCGGATGCTGACCGTCACGCTGCGCGGGCTGGAGCGGGACGGCATCGTGACCCGGACCATCCACCCGGTCATCCCGCCGCGGGTCGAGTACGCGCTCACCCCGATGGGCCGTACCCTGCTCTGCACCATCGGCCAGCTGGTCAGCTGGACCGACAGCCACCTGCCCGAGATCGAGGCCGCGCGGGCCGCCTATGACGCCAGGAATCCCGCCGATTGACTACTCCCCGCTTGAGGGGCGGGGATTCCGGTCCTCACGGCCCGGGGTTCCTGTTTCACGGCCCGACTGCACCCGGGGGGACCCGGGGTGTCTGACATCAGCTCCGCAGGCATGGCCGGGGTTACCCCCGGCTACGGCAAGACCTGCCGCCAGGATGTTCTTCGCGGCATTGACATCCCGGTCATGCCGGGCACCGCAGGACGGGCACTGCCACATCCGTGTCCTGAGGCTCAGCTCGGCGAGGACATGCCCGCAGGCCGAGCACATCTTCGAGCCGGGGAACCACCGGTCGATCACGACCACCCGCCGCCCGCACCGGGCCGCCTTGTACTCCAGCATCGCCCGGAAGGCCCGCCACCCGCAATCCGAGATCGCCTTCGCCACCCGGCGGTTGCGGACCATGTTCTTCACCGCGAGGTCCTCCACGCTGATCAGGTCGTGGTCCCGGATCAGACGAGTGCTGGTCTTGTGCAGGAAGTCGGTACGGGCGGCGCGGACCTTGCGGTGCGCCCGGGCGACCTTCCCCTTGGCCTTGGCGCGGTTCGCGGATCCGGGCTGGCAGCGGGCGAGGCGCCGCTGGTAGCGGGCCAGGTTCCGGGTCCGCCGCTCCAGGTGCCTGGGGTTGGGGATCCGCTGCTCGTCGCTGGTCACCACGAAGTCCTTAACCCCCAGGTCCACCCCGACGGCCTGGCCTGTGGCGGGCAGCGGATCCGGGTCAGGGACGTCAACGGCGAGCGAGACGTACCAGCGGCCGCACGGGTCCCGGGAGACCGTTACCGTCGTGGGGTCGATGGTGGCGATGTCCACCTCGGGCCAGGACCAGGTGAATGCCAGCGGCGTTCCCATCTTCGCCAGGAACAGGGCGCCGTCGCGCCACCGGAACCCGGACCGGGCGTACGCCGCGGACTGCCGCCCGTTACGGGACTTGAACCGGGGATACCGGGCCCGCTTGGCGAAGAACGCGGCGTCCTCACGACCAGAAACTTTATTCGATCAAATCCGAGTATGCGAACGTGACACGCCGAGAGGAGGTGCGACGTTGTGCCCCGGCCTGAGGACCGGGGTCCCCACGTCGCAAAAAACGATGAACGATCAGGCCAGGGCGGAGGGCAGGGAAAGCGATCAGCCCCGCACAGCGGGCCACGAGACCGAGACGGCCGAACGGCTGCGGCACGGCTCCTCGTTCGGCGCCGCGGCGGCCGCTTACGCCGAGCACCGGCCGGTCTACGCCGAGGCCGCGGTCGGGTGGGTGCTGGAGCCGGTCCGTGACCGGCGGCCGCTCCGGGTGGCCGACATCGGCGCGGGCACCGGGAAGCTGACGGCCATGCTGGCGCGGCTGGGCGCGGACGTGACCGCGGTGGAGCCGGACCCGGAGATGCTGGCCGAACTGCGCCGGGCGATGCCCGGCGTGCGGTCGGAACCGGGGAGCGCCGAGGCGCTGCCGCTGGCCGACGCGAGCGTCGACGCCGTCCTGGCCGGCCAGGCCATGCACTGGTTCGACCTGGACCGCGCGCTGCCCGAGATCGCCCGGGTCCTCATTCCCGGCGGCGTGCTGGCCGGGCTGTGGAACGTGGACGACGACCGGGTCTCCTGGGTCGCCGAGCTGTCCGCGATCAGCAGGCGCAGGTCCAGCCCGACCCTGCTGCGGTGGCGCGACGGGGCCGGCCGCGGCCGGCCGGCCGCGCTGGCCGAGGTGGCCGCGGACCTGTTCCGCCCGGCCGAGGAGGACGAGTTCGAGCACGGGCAGGCGCGCACGGCCGCCTCCCTGACCGCCACCATCGGCACCCACTCTCACCTGCTCACCATGGAGGAGGCCGAACGGAGTGCCCTGCTTGCCCGGATACGCGGCTTCCTGGATTCGCGGCCGGAGACGTCGCACGGCGAGTTCACGCTGCCGCTGGTCACGATGGCGCTGCGGATGGTGCGCAGATAGCCCCGTTATTCGAGGAACGGCGGACGGCCGACCGAGGTGAGCTTGTCCGGGTTGCGGACGACGTAGATGGCGGTGATGCAGCCGTCCCGCGACGTCACCGTCATCACCTGCTCGACAGCGTCACCCGCCGAGAGAATGAGGCCCGCGGAGCCGCCGACGACAGCCGGGCGAGCGGTCAGGTGACGGCCGTAGCGGCGGGCCGCGCCGACGAGGAAGCGGGCCACCGGGACGGAACCGGTGAGCGGGCGGCGAGCGGCCCGGCGGCTGGGACCTCCGTCGGTCAGGCAGACGACCTGCGGCGCCAGCCGGGCGACGACCGCGTTCACGTCGCCGGACGACAGCGCCCGGAGCAGCCCGTCGACGAGTTCACGGTCGGCCATGGTGCTCCGGGCGGGCGGCTGGTCCGGCCGGAGCCTGCGGCGGGCCCGGCTGGCGATCTGCCGGCAGGCGGCCGGGGAGCGGCGCACCGTGGCGGCGATCTCGGCGTAAGGGACCTTGAAGACGTCCGCCAGGACGAATACCGCCCGCTCGACCGGTGCCAGCTGGTCCAGCAGCACCAGGAAGCCGAAGGTCAGGGATTCGGACAGCTCGGCGGCGCTCTCCGGATCGGCATCGGTGACGACCGGCTCGGGCAGCCACGGGCCGGGGTAGATCTCCCGGGTCCTGGCCGCGGACCGGAGCCGGTCCAGACACAGGCGGGTGGCGGCGGTGACCAGCCAGGCCTCGGCGTTGGCGATGAGCGCGCGGTCGGCGGCCTGCCAGCGCAGCCAGGTGTCCTGGGCTATGTCGTCGGCGTCGGCGAGGGTGCCGAGCATCCGGTAGGCCAGGCCGCGGATCCGGGGCCTGGCCGCCTCGAACGGGTCGGGGCTCACGTCCGGGTCGGGGCTCACGTCCGGGCCGTGACCGGGACGGCCTGGACCGCGCGCAGGGCGGCGGCGTGCCCGCTGGCCAGGGCGGCGTCAGCGAGGAGGCCGGCCGGGCCGACCCAGTCGCCGGCCAGGTAGACGCCAGGCAGCCCGGTCGCGCCGACCGCCGGCCGGCCGCCGAGTCCGCCGCGCGCCGCGACCGGGGCCGCCCCCGCGACGACCATGCGGGCAAGGAACCGGCTGGTCACCACGTCTTCCTCCCGAAGGCCGGCCCGTTCCAGGTGGGCTTGGAGGGCGGCCCGGTCCGCTCTGGCTTCGGTGGCACCATAGCGGACGGCGGCCACGACCGCCTGGCCTGGCGGCGCCTGGCGGGCAGGCGGCGCCTGGACTGCCGCGTACACGGGGGCGTCGATGCCGAGGACGTAACCGGGATCGGGCACCCGCCGCGAGCCGGCGTCGAGGCACGCGGCCGTCAGCTCGGGACCGAGGTCGCCCCAGCCCGGGTCGGCGGGCAGCAGCCGCCGCGCCGCGGCCGGGCGGCCGGCCGCGATGATCACCGAGCGGGCGGCCAGCGGGCCGTCGCCGGTGGCCACCTCGACCCGGCCGGCCACGGGCGCGACGCCGGTGACCTTGATCCCGGTGCGTACCTGGCAGCGGACGGCCAGCCGGGCGACCAGCTGGGCCCAGCCGCCGTCCAGGTACACGACCCCGCCCGCGGCCAGCTGCAGCTGGGCGACGGCGGCGTCGGCGGCAAACGTGTCCAGGTCGCAGGCGTACGTGGTCAGGCGGACCAGCGCGCTGACAGCGGCGGCGGCCGCCGGTCCGAGGCCGGCGCCGGCGATCCACTGCGACACCGAGGCGCCGGCCGGCCGTCGCGGAGTCAGCCGGGACAGGCCCGCCAGGAGCGCGGCCAGCGCCTCCTTGTCCTCCGGGCCGAGGAGCGTCGTGCTGCGCAGCGAACCGGGGCCGGTCGGCATCAGGTGGAGCCTGCCGCCGGCCAGGGCCTGGTAGCGGCCGAGCGGCGGCGCGCTGCCCTGCGGTTCGATTCCCAGGCTGCGCAGCACCCGCCACCCCGCGCCGCCCTGGTAGAGAGCGTGCAGGCCCCGGTTGAACACGAAGCCGTCCCGCGTGGTGACCCGGGCCCGGCCACCCGGCACGTGGGCATCGAGCACGAGCACCGCGGACCCGGCCCGGGTGGCGGTGGCTCCCGCGGCCAGGCCGGCCAGGCCGGCTCCGATCACGATCACATCCCAGTCAGCTCTCATACCGCGTAGACGGCCGGGCCGGCCTGGCTGTGACAGGGTCCTCGCGTGAGGCGGCCGCGACCGGGCCGGCTACGGCGCGGCGAACCGGGCGACGGCCTCTTCGATCGTGGCGATGTCGGCGTACTTGGCCTGCAGGTCGGCGATGTTGGCGTCGTGGATGGCCGGGCTCCGGTCCCCGCAGGCCGCCGCGACGACGATGGGCCGGAAGCCGTGCTGCATGGCGTCGGTGGCGCTGGCCCGGACGCACCCCGAGGTGGAAACGCCGGCGATGACCGCGGTGTCGATCCCGGCGGCGGTGAGGGTGGCCGCCAGCGAGGTGCCGAAGAACGCGGAGGCGTACTGCTTGACGATGACGACCTCGGCGTCCCCGGGCTCGAGGCCCTCGGCGAACTCGCCCTGGTCGCCGGGGACGTCCTCGGCCAGCAGCCGCAGCGCGCTGACCTTGCGGACGAACAGGCCGCCGTCGCTGGCGCCGGGGCGGTAGCGGACCCGGGTGTGCACGACGGGCAGGCCTGCCGCGCGGGCGGCCGCGAGCAGGCGCGCGCACCCGGTCACGGCCGCGTCGGAGCCGAGGTCGAACGGCGAGCCCGGCGTGAAGTAGGCCCGCATCATGTCGATCAGGATCAGGGCCGGCCGCTGGCCCCAGCCCATCGACCCGCCCCAGGTGCCCTCGCCGCCGGCCGCCCCGGGGCCGGTCACGTCCCTGCTCATGTCCGGGCTCATGTCCAGACCGGGCGCTGCGGCGCGGGCAGGCCGGTTTCCTCCTGGCACCGGGCCAGCAGTTCGGGCAGCGGCGGGCCCATGTCGAAGACCGGCAGCTCGGCCGGGCGGGCGGCGCGCATTTCCTCGCGCAGCGCGCTGGTCCGGCCGGCGTCCACGCCGCCGCCGTCGCTATCGCCGCCGGCCAGCACGACGCCGTAGCGCCGGGCACCGTCCGCTGTGACCAGGCCGCGCCGGACCTCGAGGGCCACCAGGCCGGGATCGCGCTGCAGCGGGTCGCCCCAGCCGCCGCCGCCCCAGGTGACGAAGTGCAGCACGTCGCCCGGGGCGACCGGGACGTCATGGCACTTGCTCGGCAGCACCTCACGGGTCCCGCCGACCCGGTCGATCCACTTGCGGCCGCGGGCGCCCGGCAGGCCGCCGTTGACGCCCCACGGGTAGGTCAGCCACCGGTCGTCGTGGATGGCGATCGTCCCGGGCTCGAGGAACCGGTACGCGACGTCGACGCCGTTGCCGCCCCGGTGCAGGCCGGGGCCGCCGGTGTCGGCGACGGTCTCCCAGCGCTCGATCCGCAGCGGGTAGTAGGACTCGAGGAACTCGCAGGGGATGTTCACGAAGCTCGGCCACAGCGAGTGCCCGTCCGGGCCGTCGCCGAGCGGACGGCCGGGAATGCCGCCGAAGCCGATCGAGTACAGCTGGAACCACTCCCCCGCGCGTTCGCCGCCGGAGTACCGGCCGGAGTACATGAAGTGCGGGGACGAGGAGAACCCGGCCGCGTTGAGCAGCGCCGGGTTGGTCTGCCCGAGCAGCCCGCCGAACAGGTCGAAGACCCGCCCGATGCCGTGGTTGCGCGCGTTCAGGGCGGCCGGGTGCCGGGGCTTCCAGTAGGAGCCCTCGGGGATGGTGACGTCGACCAGGGGGTAGAAGCCGTCGTTCCACAGGATCTGCGGGTCCGCCACCGTGATCATGTAGATGCCGAAGAACATCCGGGCCAGGTTCTCGTTCAGGTAGTAGTTGACCGGCCCGACCGCCTGGGGGGATGAGCCGGTGAAGTCGAGGTGCACCTTGTCGCCGGTCCGGGTGAGCGACAGCTTCAGCTCATACGGCCCGTACCCGACGCCGTCGTCGCAGATGTAGTCGGTGAACGACAGCGTCCGGCCCTCTTCGAACACCACCTGGAGCAGCGTCTTCATGGCCCGGTAGTTACGGTCGAGCAGGGCGTCGAGCGCGGCCAGGTAGGTCGCCACGCCGAACCGGGCGCACATCTCCTGCACCCGCCGCGACGCGGTCCGGCACGCGGCGACCAGGCCGTTCAGGTCGGCCCGGTTCCAGTCGGGGACGCGGACCTGGTTCAAGATGATGCGCAGTGCGTCGTCGTTCAGCTGGCCCGCCTTGTACAGCGTGAACGGCGGGATGACCACGCCCTCCTCGTAGATGGTGCGCGCGTCGGTGGGCATCGAGCTCGGCGTCTTGCCGCCGACGTCGGACATGTGGCCGAACATGGACGCCCACCCGACCAGCCGTCCCTCGACGTAGACCGGCAGGACCACGAGCCAGTCGTTGGCGTGGCTGATCGCCGCGCCGCAGGCGTACGGATCGGAGGTCAGGAGCACGTCGCCCTCGCCGATCTCCCCGTCGAAGCCGTCGAGGAAATCGGGGATGGACAGGCCGAACTGGCCGACCACCATCTTGCCGCTGGGGTCGGCGATCAGCGGGAACTCGTCGTGCTGCTCCCTGATGCCGGGCGACAGCGCGGTCCTGAACAGCACCTCGTCC
>JAICWX010000584.1 GCA_025934635.1 Streptosporangiaceae bacterium
CCGCTACGGTCTGGCCGGTAACTGGAGGGAGAGCCCGTGCCCGTGGTCGAGTTCGCGGAGAAGTGGCCCGTGCTGGGCCGGAGCGAGCTGGCGTCCGGCTGGCTGCGGATCTGGGCCGATCTGGGGCGCGCGCCCCGGACGATCGACGCTTACGCGCGCGGGCTGGCAGAGTACCTGGACGTCTGCGAGCGGGAGAGCGTCGACCCGGCCACGGCGAACCGCGCCCACGTCGCGGTGTTCGTCCGCGAGCTGACCAGCAGGCCCAGCCGGCACGGCCCCAACGTCGTCTCGATCGACTCCGGAGCGGGGCTGTCGAACGCCACGATCCAGCAGCGGCTCGTCCCGGTCCGGCTGTTTTACGACCACCTCATCGAGGAGGGACTGCGCGAGTCCAACCCGGTCGGGCGCGGGAAGTACACGCCCGGGCGGAAGTTCGGCGGCCACGAGCGCGGTCTCGTCCCGAGGCTGGTCAAGCTGCCGTGGATCCCTGACGAGCGGCAGTGGGCCGCCGTCTTGCGGACCGCGGCCCACGAGCCTGTCCGCAACCGGGTGATGCTCGCCCTGGCCTATGACGCGGCGCTGCGCCGGGAAGAGCTGTGCCTGCTGGGCACCGAGGACGTCGACCCGGGCCGGCGGATGCTGCGGGTCAAGGCGGAGAACACCAAGAACCGCATGGAGCGCGTGGTGCCGTACTCGGCGGCGACCGGCGTGCTGCTGTCTGCTTACCTCGCGCACCGGGCGCGGATCAGCCGGGCGAGGGGCCCGCTGTTCCTGTCGGAGTCGCGCCGCAACTACGGGCAGCCCGTGACGTTGTGGACCTGGTCGAAGGTCGTGCGGCGCATCGCGGTCGACTCCGGGGTGGAGCGGTTCTCCACGCATACCACCAGGCACCTTTGCCTGACCGACCTGGCCCGGATGGGCCGGGAGCTGCACGCCATCTCGGCGTTCGCCGGCCACAGGTCGAGCGAGTCGACGCTCCGCTATATCCACCTGTCCGGCCGCGACCTCGCCGACAAGCTCAGCAGGTCGATGGACCACATCCACGCCTGGCGGGTTGAGGCGCTCGCCCGCCTCGGCGAGCAGCCAGCCGGGGAGCGGTGAGCGTGACCGGGGCATCTTCGGCGGCTGCCGCCGGCGCGGCCGGCCCTTCGGCCTGGCCATGGCCCGTTGACCTGGACCGCTACCCCCGGAAGGGCCAGCTCTCCGCGGCCGAGCTGGACGGCCTGCGCGTTCTCGGGCTGCAACTGCTCCGGCGCGCTGACCGCGACCCGGGCTCGCCGGCCTGGCGGGCGGTCCGGAAGCTGGTGCAGCCGCTCGATGACGCCCGGTCCGCGTTGCACTGGCACCCGGATACCCGCCATCAGCGGAGGTTCGCCCGGGACGCGGCCGCGCTCGTGCTGGCACGGTGCGCCGAGCTGGGCCGCCCGTACTGGACGTGGCCCGCGCAGGACTGGGCCGGCCTGATCGGGGCCGGCGCCGGCGAGCTCCGGCAGTCGTGGCCAGGGCAGGTGGGCTCCAGCGCGCGCCCGTACCTGCTCGCCTACGCCTACCTGCTGGGCGGGTTCACCGCGTTCGACCGCGTCGGGCGCTTCCACCGCCAGTCGCTGGCCTCGCGGGTGTTCGGCAAGGACCCGGTTGACGATGCCATCGGGCAGGTCCGCGGCGTGCTCGCCGGCTGGGGCTACCATCGCCGCTGCGAGCGAGAGCTGACGGCCGTGATCTGCCACGTGCTGCTGCTCAACCGCAGCCCCCGGCTGGAGGACCTGTCCGGCGAGACGCTGGCCCGGCTGCGCGCCGATCCCGCGATGGGACAGTACTTCCCCGGGGACCTGCACGGCGTCCACCGGGCCCTGGCCGCCCTCGGGCATGCGGAACCGCCGGCCGCGCCGAAGTACGGTGACGGGCCGGCCGTGATCACGGGAACAGCGGACGCCTGGGCAGGCTGGGTCGAGCGCTGGCACGCGACATCGACCCTGGCGCCCGTCACCCGCGGCATCTACCGCGTCGTGCTGGCCAAGATGGGCCGCTGGCTGGCCGGGCAGCACCCGCAGATCACCGAGCCCGCCCACTGGACCCGGCAGACCTGCGCGGCCTGGGTCGCGGCCGTCGACCGGATGGCCGTCGGCGACTACTCCCAGTCGCTGGACGGCAAGCGCGACCGCCTCGGCGAGCCCTTGTCGCCCAACACCAAGTCCAGCTACCTGCGGATGGCCCGCGCGTTCTTCCGCGACCTGCAGGAATGGGAGTGGATCCCCCGCAGGTTCGACCCGGCCAAGGCCCTGGGAGCACCGCGCAGCCTGCGCGCCCTGCTCGGGCCGGACCCGCGCGTGATCGCCGACGACATCTGGGCCAAGCTGCTGTGGGCCGGCCTCAACCTGGAGGCCGGCGACCTGCCCCGCGCCGACCGCCGCGTCCACCCCTTCGAGATGATCCGCGCGATCACCCTCACCTGGCTGTTCTCCGGCCAGCGCAGCGACGAGATCGCCCGGCTGCGCACCGGCTGCATCCGCTGGCAGCACGACGGGATGCCCATCGCCAGCGTCAGCGGCCAGGTCCTCGCCCAGGACCTAGTCTGCCTCCTGGACATCCCCGCCCACAAAACCGGCACCGCGTTCACCAAGCCCGTGGACCCCCTGCTGGGCCAGGCCATCGAGGCATGGCAGGCCATCCGGCCACGCCAGCCGAAGATGCTGGACCGCAAGACCAGCGAACGGGTCGACTTCCTGTTCGCCGTCCGCGCCAAGCGCGTCGCCAAGCACTACATCAACGACGTGATCATCCCCGTGCTCTGCGCCAAGGCCGGAGTCCCCGCCGCCGACGTCCGCGGCAAGATCACCAGCCACCGGGCCCGGTCCACGATCGCATCGCAGCTCTGCAACGCCAAGGAACCAATGACGCTGTTCGAGCTGCAAGCCTGGCTGGGGCACGCCTCCCCGGAAACCACGCAGCACTACGCGAAGATCACCCCGAACACGCTGACCAGGGCCTACAAGGACGCCGGCTACTTCGCGCGCAACGTCCGCACCATCGAGGTCCTCATCGACCGCGACGCCGTCGCCTCCGGGCAAGCCGAAGCCGGCCAGCCGTGGCAGCACTACGACCTCGGCCACGGCCTGTGCTCCTACACCTTCTTCGAGCAGTGCCAGCACCGCATGGCCTGCGCCAAGTGCGACTTCTACATCCCGAAGAACACATCGAAAGCCCAGCTGCTCGAGGCGAAGGCCAACCTGCAGCGGATGCTCATCGCCATCCCGCTCACCGACGACGAGAAAGCCGCCGTCAACGACGGCCAGGAAGCACTCGACAAGCTCCTTGAACGGCTCGCGGACACCCCGGCGCCCGACGGGTCCACGCCCCG
>JAICWX010000184.1 GCA_025934635.1 Streptosporangiaceae bacterium
AAGGTTGTTATTTCCGGTCAGCTTGTCGCGGTCGCGCTCCATGATCACGTGTTGTTAGGGGTCGCCGGCGACCTGCAACAACACGTGATCATGGAATCAGCCCGGCGGGCCCTAGGGAACGTCCCGGCTGGCGGGAGGTTCCGGTCGGTGCGGCTGCCCGCCGGTGGCGTAAGTGACGCAAAGACAAGATCAACTTAAGCTAAGCGGGCCGGTGGGGCCAGTAGTGCGAATGCGGCAGCTGGGTCCTGTGAGACCGATCCGCGGACCAGCCTCCAGACCTCTTACTCCGAAAGGGCACACGCATCCGCTCGGCGTACTGGACACAACCCCCGCCATGAGCGCCCCGGTCTACGTATGTGGAGCGACCTGCGCATAAGCGTTCCTAAGGGTCACCACCATACAAATCGGGCTGATGACTACGGGACCCAGGGTGTGGCTGGTGTGGATGTTGCGTCTGGTGACAATGGCGTGGAGGCAGAACAGTGACAGTGCGGTGGCGGCGCGTTGACGTCGGGGGCGGGGCTGCGGACGGCCTGCGGGGGAGCCGATCCGGGGCCAGCGGGCGATCGCAGGTCCGTAAGCGCGGGTAGTGTGACGATGGATTACTAGTCAGGGGCTGTTCTCTGGCACAATGTGATGCTGACCGCTAGGCCAAGCGAGGCCCTCTCCTCGTTCGCCCGGCCTGGCTCACCTGTGCGGTCCCGTCGGCTGTTTCCCCGGTCGGCACGGGATCGCCGCATTTCATCTATCGCTGGGAGAAGACCACAGTCGTGGCTGTCAAGATCAAGCTGAAGCGCCTGGGCAAGATCCGGGAGCCTTATTACCGGATCGTTGTCGCGGACGCGCGCACCAAGCGCGACGGGCGCGCTATCGAGGAGATCGGCAAGTACCACCCGAAGGCCGAGCCCTCGCTCATCGAAGTGAACTCCGAGCGGGTGCAGCACTGGCTGTCGGTGGGCGCGCAGCCCACGGACCCGGTCACCGTCCTGCTCAAGATCACCGGGGACTGGCAGAAGTTCAAGGGGGAGCCGGGTTCCGAGGGCACCCTGAAGACGGCTAAGCCGAAGGCGGACAAGAAGGAGAGCTTCGAGGCCGCCGCCAAGGAGAGCCAGGCCACCAAGGAAGCCAAGGAAGACAAGGGCGCCAAGGGGTCCTCGCGCGCAGCCAAGCCTGCCAAGGAAAGCGCTGCCAAGGAGACCACGGCCAAGGAGAGCCCTGCGAAGGAGAGCCCTGCGAAGGAAAGCCCGGCCAAGGAGGTCGCGACCGAGGTAGACGCCAAGGCCGGCGACGCCGAGGCGGCGGCGACCGAGGCGGCGAACGCCAAGGCCGCGGCGACCGAGGCCGAAGACGCCAAGGCCGCGGACGCCAAGGCCGCGGACGGCGAGTCGGTCAGCGGGGCCTGACGTGCTTGAGGAAGCCCTCGAGCATCTGGTCCGGGGCATCGTCCAGTACCCCGACGACGTCCAGGTCGCCAGCCGGTCACTGCGCCGGGGTAACGTCCTCGAGGTGCGAGTGCACCCCGAGGACCTTGGCAAGGTCATCGGCCGGGGCGGGCGCACCGCCCGGGCGCTGCGTACCGTTATCGGTGCCCTGGCGTCGGGACGTTACGTCCGGATCGACCTGCTGGACGCCAACGAGGTCCGCTGACCCGATGCGGGTCATCGTTGGCCGGGCCGGCCGTCCGCACGGCATCCGCGGCGAGGTGGTCATCGGAGTCAGGACCGATGAGCCTGACCTCCGTTTCGCCGTGGGTGCCGCCGTGGCCGTCAGCAGCGACCAAGACGGGACCGGCGAGCGGCTGACGGTCGCCTCGGCGCGCTGGCACTCGGGACAGCTCCTCGTCGCGTTCGACGGGATCACCGACCGGACCGCGGCCTCCGGCCTGACCGGCAGCTGGCTGAGCGTGGACTCGAGCCAGCTGCCGGACACCGGTGACCCCGACGAGTTCCGCGACCACGAGCTGATCGGCCTGAACGTCCGGACCTCGGGCGGCGAGCCGGTGGGCGTGGTGACCGACGTGCTCCACTACGGCCAGGACCTGCTGGTGGTGCGGCGCACCGAGGGCGAGTTCATGGTGCCGTTCGTCAAACAGATCGTGCCCGAGGTCGATATCGGGGCGGGCCTGGTCGTCATCGACCCGCCGCCAGGACTGCTCGATCCGGCCGAGGCGCAGTAGGCACCAGCGCGGGCAGCCGGCCGGACCAGGTGAGCCCAGCTCGTTAGGGGTAGTAAAAAGGAGAGGGCGTGGGGCTGCGGATCGACGTCGTGACGATCTTCCCGGACTATTTCGCCAGCCCACTCGGGGTCTCGCTGATCGGGAAGGCCGCGGTACGGGGCGACATCGAGTTCGGCGTGCACGACCTGCGCGGCTGGGCCCCCGATATTCACCACACCGTGGATGACGTGCCGTTCGGCGGCGGGCCGGGCATGGTGATGAAGCCGGATGTCTGGGGCAGCGCGCTCGACGAGATCATCGGGGACGGCCAGGCCCGGCTGATCGTGCCGACGCCGAGCGGAGTGCCGTTCTCCCAGCAGATGGCGGCCAGGTACGCCGCCGAGCCGCGGCTGGTGTTCGCCTGCGGGCGTTACGAGGGCATCGACGGCCGGGTCGTCGAGGCGATGCGGACGCGGATGCCGGTGGACGAGGTCAGCATCGGCGACTACGTGCTGGCCGGCGGCGAGGCCGCCACCCTGGTCATGATCGAGGCGGTGGGACGGCTGCTGCCCGGCGTCCTGGGCAACGCGTCGTCGGCCGGAGACGATTCGTTCGGCGGTGACGGGGACCCCGCGGGGGCCATGCGCGGCCTGCTCGAAGGGCCCGTCTACACCCGGCCCCGGGCCTGGCGTGACCGCGAGGTGCCCGAGGTGCTGCTGTCAGGCAACCACGCCGCGATTGCCCGCTGGCGTCGTGACATGGCGCTCCGCCGGACCGCCGCGCACCGGCCCGACCTGATCGCGGCCCTGCGCGACCTGGACCGCCGCGACCGGCAGGTGCTGGCCGAGGCGGCCTCGGCCCCCGCCGGGGAAGGGACCGGGGAGGGGGCGCCGGCGGCCGGCTTTCCGGTTAGCGGCGAAGATATGGCACACTGAAGTCCGCTGTCTTTTTCAGGCACCCGGCCCGGGACCGCGAGAGGGTACCCTGGCATGAGCCCGCGCTGCCGGGCGCCCGCCACGACCATCACCGAGGAATCCGCTGTCATGCATACCGCGATTGCCGAAATCGAGCAGGCCCAGACCCGGTCTGACATCCCCGACTTCCGTCCTGGGGACACGCTCAAGGTTCACGTCCGGGTCACCGAGGGGAACCGCTCCCGGATCCAGGTGTTCCAGGGCGTGGTGATCCGTCGCCAGGGCAGCGGCTTCCGGGAGACGTTCACCGTCCGCAAGGTCAGCTACGGCGTGGGCGTCGAGCGGACCTTCCCGGTGCACAGCCCGTCGATCGACAAGATCGAGCCGGTCACCCGGGGCAAGGTGCGCCGCGCCAAGCTGTACTACCTCAGGGACCTGCGCGGCAAGGCGGCCCGCATCAAGGAGCGTCGCGACCAGACCGGCAACTGACCGGTGCGGGGGCCTGGCGACGCGGGCGGGGGGCAGGCGATGGACGACCAGCAGGAACCGGGGTCGGTCACATCGGCCCAGACCCCGGAGTCTGACGCTAAGTCCAGCGCCCCGGAGCCGGGCGAGAGCGATTCCGGTGCCAAGGCCGGGAAGCCGAAGAAGAAGAAAAGCTTCGCGCGCGAGCTGCTGACCATCGTGGTGGCTGCCGCCGTCCTCACCTTGCTGGTGAAGGCGTTTCTCGTCCAGGTGTACCGGATCCCCTCGGCGTCGATGGAGAACACCCTCCAGATCGGCGACCGGGTCCTGGTCAACAAGCTCGTCTACCACTTCCGCGACATCGCCCGCGGTGACGTCATCGTGTTCAGCGGGCAGGACTCGTGGGGGCCTGACGCCCTGCCGCCGCCCAGCAACCCGCTGGTTCGCGGCTTCGATGACGTGCTCTCGGGTCTCGGCCTGCACAGCGACCAGACCTACTACATCAAACGGGTGATCGGCGTGCCCGGTGACCGGGTGGTCTGCTGTGATGCGCAGGGCCGGATCACCGTCAACGGCGTGGCGCTGAACGAGAGCCAGTACCTCTATCCCGGCGAGCAGCCCTCGGCGATCAAGTTCAACAACGTCGTGCCGGCCGGCCACCTGTGGGTCATGGGGGATCACCGCGGCGACTCGGAGGACTCGCGCTACCACCCGGACGCCCCGGGCGGCGGCGCCATCCCGGAGAGCCAGGTCGTGGGCCGGGCGTTCTTCATCATCTGGCCGCCATCGCAGTTCCGTGACCTGCCCATCCCCAATACCTTCCAGCAGGCCTCGCTGCACGCGGGTGCCGCGGGAGCGGCCGTGCTCGAGGTCGGCGGGACCGCGCTGGGTGCCGTGGCCGCCGCTCCGGTGGCGGGAGTGGCCGGGGCCGCGGGCGTCGTCGCGACGCCCCTGCTGCTGCGACGCCGGCACGAGCGTTCCCGGAGCAGGCGTTCCCGGAGCTGACGTTCCGGGAGGTTAGGCTCAGGTACGCGGGGTGCGTGATCGGAAGGGGCTCGGATGAGCGGCGCTGGCCGTGGCGTGACGCCAGGGGCCGACCCGGACGGCGGGGACGAGGCACCGGGCCCGGCCGCTGAGGCCGGAGACGACATCGGCGCCAGCACGGAAGAGGCGTCACCGGAAGCCAAGGCGCCGAGCACGGCGGAGGCCGGCCCGGGGTCTGGCGGCAAGCGCAAGCCGGCCGGCCGGCCGCGGCGCAAGCGGTCGTTCTGGCGTGAGTTCCCCGTCCTGGTCGTCGTGGCGCTGCTGCTCGCGGTGGTCATCAAGACATATGCCATCCAGGCCTTCTTCATCCCGTCCGGCTCGATGGAGAACACGCTCAAGATCAACGACCGGGTCCTGGTCAACAAGCTCGTCTACGACGTCCGCGGCATTCACCGCGGCGACATCGTGGTCTTCAACGGCGACGGCTCGTGGGACCCGGGAACGGTGCCGGTCGACACGAACTTCGTGGTGAAGTTCGCCAACGGATTTGCCAGCATGTTCGGCTTCGGGCACCCGGGTGACATCCTCATCAAGCGGGTCATCGGCCTGCCCGGGGACCGCGTGGCTTGCTGCGACGCGCAGCACCGGGTCATGGTCAACGGCGTCGCGCTGACCGAGCAGTCGTACCTGTATCCCGGCAACTCGCCGTCCGACAGCAGTTTCCGCATCACCGTGCCATCCGGCCGGCTGTGGGTCATGGGAGACCACCGGCTCATCTCCGATGACTCCCGCGACCACATTGGCAGCCCCGGCGGCGGAACGATCCCGGAGAGCGCGGTCGTCGGCCGGGCCTTCGTCATCATCTGGCCGCTGGACCGGTGGCGGTTCCTGCCGATTCCCGCCACGTTCCAGCAGCCGAAGCTGAACGCCGCAGCTGCCGCGGGTCCGGGGACGGCCGCGGGCAGCGCCGAAGCGCGGGAGACCGCAGGCCTGCTCTCAGCACACCTCGAGCCGTCCAGCCCGGCCCTGCCGCTGACCCTCGGTTTCGCCGCCGCCGTCCCGGTCACCTGGCTGCAGCGCCTTGTCCGGCTGCGGATTGCCCGCCGCCGCGCCTCCCGCCGCTAGGCCCCGGCCGCGTGCGACACTAGCGGGTTGTCCGCGTGAGCCTGGCAACTGGCGTACCCTTCGCAGTGTCATGACCCGCCATCCTGATGCGGCGGCCGCCGCCAGCCCGGCCTCGGCGGCCACCGCTGCTACCACGGCTTCCATCCGGAACCTGTATCCCCGGTATCCGGGGTACACCCCTCGGCGCGATGGGGGCCTCGCGGCGTACGAGACCGTGCTCGGCCGGGCCGGGTTCAGCCCGGTCGCCGGCATCGACGAGGCCGGCCGGGGCGCGTGCGCCGGGCCGCTGGTGGTGGCGGCCGTGGTACTCGAACCGGCCAGCATCCGGCGCATGCCCGGGCTGGCCGACTCCAAGCTGCTGACCCCGCAGGCCCGGGAGGAAGCCTACGCGGAGATCCTGCGGCGGGCCGTCGACTGGCACGTCGTCGTCATCGGCGCCGACCAGATCGATGCCGTCGGCCTGCACGTGTGCAACGTCTCCGGCATGCGCCGGGCCTTCGCGGGACTGCGCTGCACGCCCGGGTACGTGCTCACCGACGGCTTCCCGGTTCGCGGCCTCGGCGTCCCCGGGCTCGCGGTCTGGAAGGGGGACCGGGTCACGGCATCGGTCGCGGCGGCCTCCGTCCTGGCAAAGGTCAGCCGGGACCGGATGATGCGAGACCTGCACGAACGTTATCCCCTATACGGCTTCGACCGGCACAAGGGATACGTCACCGACGATCACGTGCGCGCACTGGCTGAGCACGGGCCCAGCCCGGTGCACCGCTACTCGTTCGTGAACGTAACCCGGATAGCGGGCCCCGCAAAACCCGCGAACCCGGCCGCACTCCCGGAGCTCACTGGCCCCGGGGAACTCATAGGCCCAGTCGATCCGGCTATCGCCGGCCCGGCCGGGGACCTGGTGACCTCGGGAATCAGCCCGGCGGGTGCATCGGGGGACAACGAGAGGAGAATGAGCTCATGAGCGCGGAGGACCTTGAGAAGTACGAGGCGGAGATGGAGCTGCAGCTCTATCGCGAGTACCGCGACGTCGTCGGGTTGTTCACGCACGTGGTCGAGACCGAACGCCGTTTCTACCTGACGAATGACGTCGAGCTGAACGTTCGGTCAAGTGACAACGGTGAGGTGTTCTTCGAGGTCACGATGCGGGATGCTTGGGTGTGGGATATGTACCGTCCCGCTAGGTTCGTCAAGAACGTGCGCGTGGTTACCTTCAAGGACGTCAACATCGAGGAACTGGCCAAGGCCGACCTCGAGGTCCCAGACGAGAAGCCGGATTTCCCGGCCTAGACGAGAAGCCGGATTTCCGGCCTAGCTGACGGCGGAGGGGCGATGTTCGGGCTTCCGGATGGGGTTGCAGCCTGCCTGTTCGACATGGACGGCGTGGTGACGAAGACCGCGATCGTGCACGCGGCGGCGTGGAAGCAGATGTTCGACGATTTCCTCCGCGATCGAGCACAGAGCACCGGGGCCGAGTTCGTCCCGTTCGACTCGAATCACGATTACGGCGCCTACGTCGACGGCAAGCCGAGGCTGGACGGCACGCAGTCCTTCCTGGAATCCCGCGGCATCAAGCTGCCCGAGGGCAGCCCGGACGACCCGCCGGGTAAGGCCACCATCAACGGGCTGAGCAACCGCAAGAACGACCTCGTGCTGGTCAAGCTGGAAGAGAACGGCGTGCAGGTCTACGACGACACGATCACGTTCATCAAGGCGGTGCGCGACAAGGGGATGCCCACCGCGATCGTCTCCTCGAGCGCGAACACCAAGCAGGTGCTCGACGTGGCGAAGATCGCGGACCTGTTCGACGTCCGGGTGGACGCCCAGTACGCCAAGGAGCACAACCTGCCCGGCAAGCCGGCGCCGGACACGTTCCTGGCGGCGGCGGAAGCGCTCAAGGTGCCCGCCGCGCACGCGGCGGTCTTCGAGGACGCCCTGGCCGGCGTCGCGGCCGGCCACGCCGGGCACTTCGCCTTGGTGGTCGGCGTGGACCGGGTTAACCAGGCCGACGCACTGCACGAACACGGCGCCGACGTCGTCGTCGAGGACGTGGCAGACCTGCTGAAGCAGGACGGGGACGCCCGGTGATCAAGCAATCCGCGTACGGCACCGAGCCCTGGCGGCTCGTCGAGAACCGGCTCGACCTCGACCTGCTGGCCCAGAGTGAGTCGATCTTCGCCCTGTCCAACGGGCACATCGGGCTGCGCGGCAACCTCGACGAGGGGGATCCGCACGGGCTGCCGGGCAGCTACCTGAACTCGTTCTACGAGGTCCGGCCGCTGCCGTACGCAGAGGCGGGCTACGGCTTCCCCGACGACGGGCAGACCGTCATCAACGTCACCAACGGCAAGATCATCCGGCTGCTGGTGGACGACGAGCCGTTCGACATCAGGTACGGCACCCTGCACTCGCACGAGCGCATCCTGGACATGAAGGCGGGCACGCTGACCCGCACGGTCGAGTGGTCCTCGCCGGCCGGGGCCCGGGTCAAGGTCACATCGGTACGGATCGTGTCGCTGACCCAGCGCGCGATCGCGGCGGTCAACTACACGGTCGAGGCGGTCGACGCCAAGCTGCGGCTGGTCCTGCAGTCCGAGATCGTCGCCAACGAGGAGCTACCGCAGCGCAGCAAGGACCCCCGGATGGCCGCCGTCCTGGAGAACCCGCTGGTCAGCGAGGAACACCAGTGCACCAACGACACCGGGCCGGTCCGGGCGGTGCTGGTGCACAAGACCAGGGCCAGCGGGCTGCGGATCGCGGCCGCGATGTCGCACGTCATCACCGGCCCGGAGAAGATGGCGAACCGCGTCGAGTCCTATCCCGACCTGGGCCGGCTCACCATCGCGGCCGAGGTCGCCGCGGGTGAGAAGGTGCAGCTCACCAAGTTCATCGCCTACGGCTGGTCGAGTCAGCGGTCCAAGCCCGCCGTCGTCGACCAGGTCTCCGCCGCGCTCGCCGCCGCCCACCTGACCGGCTGGGACGGCATGCTGGCCGAACAGCGGGCCTACCTGGACGACTTCTGGGAGGGTGCCGACGTCGAGCTCGACGGCGACGCCGAGATCCAGCAGGCGGTGCGCTTCGGGCTGTTCCACATCCTGCAGGCCGGCGCGCGGGCCGAGCACCGGCCGATCGCCGCCAAGGGGCTGACCGGGAC
This sequence comes from Streptosporangiaceae bacterium, assembly GCA_025934635.1. The sequence goes on from JAICWX010000184.1 coordinate 8,798, forward strand.
CGGCTACGACGGGCACACGTTCTGGGACACCGAGTCGTTCGTCCTGCCGGTGCTCATGTACACGCACCCGTCGGCGGCGGCCGACGCGCTGCGCTGGCGGCACCTGACGCTGGACGAGGCGAAGCGGCACGCGGCCCAGCTGGGCCTGGAAGGGGCGGCGTTCGCCTGGCGGACGATCCACGGCGAGGAGTGCTCGGGCTACTGGCCCGCCGGGACCGCCGCGTTCCACATCAACGCCGACATCGCCGACGCCGTCGCCCGTTACCTGGACGCCACCGAGGACGCCAAGTTCGAGCGGGAGGTCGCGCTGGAGCTGCTGGTCGAGACCGCCCGCCTGTGGCGCTCGCTCGGGCAGCACAACGCCGAGGGCCACTTCCGGATCGAGGGCGTGACCGGGCCGGACGAGTACAGCGCGGTCAAGGACAACAACATCTACACCAACCTGATGGCCCAGCGGAACCTGGCCTGTGCCGCCGACCTGGCGGTCAAGCTGCCCGACGAGGCCGAACGGCTCGGGGTGACGACCGAGGAGGTCGCGTCCTGGCGGGACGCGGCGGCCGCGATGTACATCCCGTTCGACGAACGCCTCGGGGTGCACCCGCAGCACGAGGGATTCACCAACTACGCCCGGTGGGACTTCAAGAACACCGGCGAGGATCACTACCCGCTGCTGCTGCACTTCCCGTACTTCCAGCTGTACCGCAAGCAGGTCGTCAAGCAGGCGGACCTGGTGCTGGCCATGTACATGCGGCCGGACGCGTTCACGCCCGAGCAGAAGATCAGGAACTTCGCCTACTACGAGCCGCTCACCGTGCGCGATTCCTCCCTGTCGGCCTGCACCCAGGGCGTCATGGCGGCCGAGGTGGGCCAGCTCGACCTGGCCCACGATTACCTGGCCGAGGCCGCGCTCATGGACCTGCGGGACGTCGAGCACAACACTTCGGACGGCGTGCACATGGCGTCGCTGGCCGGGGCGTGGATGGCGCTGGTGGCCGGGTTCGGCGGGATGCGCGCGGGCGCCGGGTCGCTGGCCTTCAGCCCGCGCCTGCCGGGCGGCATCGCGCGGATCTGCTTCCGGCTGCGCTACCGGGGCCGCAAGCTGCGCGTCACGATCAGGCCCGACCAGGCCCTGTACGAGCTGCTGGACGGCAAGACGCTGGAGATCGTGCACCACGGCAAGGAATTCAAGCTCGCCAAGAAGGCCGTGGAGCTGGACATCCCGGCGGTGACCGCCGGCCCGCGCCCGGAGCAGCCGCCCGGCCGCATGCCGTACAACCGAAGCAGCTGAGAAGTGCTACTCCCGCTCGCTCTGCCAGTCCCCCTCGCCTCCGGGCGCCTTTGAGCCGGCTCCTTCCCTCCTCGCTCGTCGCAAGCTCCTCGCTCGTCAGTCCACTCGCCGACGGCGCCCTTTGGCTCGCGGGGAGCGAGGGTGCCCCGCCGGATTAGACCACCCGGCACCGACATTTCCGGCTGGTTATCCACCGTTTCGCCGTCTCCGTCCTGGTTTTCCACAGGCAGGGGCGCCTCCACCCGCCCGCCCCGGTAACCGGCGATCGTCGAAGCCGGAGGTGATGGCGATGCATGCCAAGGACGTGCTGGGCAAGTCCGGCGAGCAGGCGGCGGCCGAGTACCTGGAGTCGTGCGGGCTGCGGATCCTGGACCGCAACTGGCGCTGCGCCGTCGGCGAGATCGACATCGTGGCCGTGGACCGGCGCACGCTGGTGGTCGTCGAGGTGAAGTCCAGGACCGGGACGCGGTGCGGCAGCCCGCTCGAGGCCGTTACCCGGGCCAAGCGGGCCCGGCTGCGCCGGCTCGCGGTGCAGTGGCTGAACGCCCACGGCATCCGGTTCGACCAGGTCCGCGTCGACGTGATCGGCCTGATCTACGACGGCACCGGCGGGTTCACCATCGAGCACGTCCCGGGGGTGGGATAGCCGTGCCGCTGGCCCGCACCCACTCGGTGGCCCTGGTCGGCGTGACCGGGCACCTGGTCGAGGTCGAGGTCGATATCGCCAACGGCCTGCCCGGAATGATCCTGATCGGCCTGCCCGACACCGCGCTGCGCGAGGCGCGGGACCGCATCCACGCCGCGATCGTGAACAGCCGGGAGGACTGGCCGCAGCGGAAGATCACGGTCGGGCTCTCGCCGGCCACGCTGCCCAAGCGAGGCAGCTGGTTCGACCTGGCCATCGCGATCGGCATCCTCGCCGCGGAGGCCACCGTGCCGAAGGCGGCGACGGCCGGGGTGATGTTCTTCGGCGAACTGGGCCTCGACGGCCAGGTGCGGCCGGTCCGCGGCGTCCTGCCCGCCGTGGCGGCCGCGGCGCAGCACGGCTTCGGCCGGGTCATGGTGGCCAGGGAGAATGCCGAGGAGGCCTGCCTGGTGCCCGGCGTGCGGGTGATCGCGGCCGCCACCCTGACCGAAGCGGCGGACTGGCTGCGCGGCGTCCCCGGCTCCGGCGGCGGCCCCGCCGCCGCCGAATACGACAGCGACCAGGAAAGATCAAACCCCCACCGACCAAACGGGGCAGCCATCCCGCCCTCCCCACCCCACGACGCCCCGCGGAGTATGGCGCTGACCCCCGATCTCGCCGAGTTGCTGGGCCAGTCGATGGCGCGGCGCGCCGCCGAGGTGTGCGCCGCCGGCGGCCATCACCTGTCCCTGCTCGGGCCGCCTGGCGCGGGCAAGACGATGCTCGCCGAGCGGATCCCCACCATCTTGCCCCGGCTGGACGACGACGCGGCGCTCGAGGTCACGTCGGTCCACTCGGTGGCCGGGAATCTGCCGCCGCGGGTTTCACTGCTGGACCAGCCTCCGTTCGTCGCCCCGCACCACACCGCGACCAAGGCGGCCATCGTCGGCGGCGGCAGCGGCGTGATCCGCCCCGGCGCCACGTCGCTGGCCCACCGGGGCGTGCTGTTCCTCGACGAGGCCCCGGAGTTCGCCCGCGACGTGCTCGACGCACTCCGGCAGCCGCTGGAGGCCGGCGAGGTGACGATTGCCCGTTCGGGGATCACGACCAGGTTCCCGGCCCGGTTCACGCTCGTCCTGGCCTCGAACCCGTGCCCGTGCGCGCGGGCGGCGGGTCCCCGGGAGGGCTGCAGCTGCAGCCCGGCTACCCGCCGCCGGTACCTGGGGCGGCTCTCCGGTCCGCTGCTCGACCGGGTCGACGTGAAAATCGAACTCGAGCCAGTGAGCCGCCGGGAACTGCTCAGCGACCGGGGTTTCTCCGAGTCGAGCCAGACCGTGGCGCTGCGGGTGGCCCAGGCCCGGGAACGGGCCGCGCGCCGGCTGCGGGACACGCCGTGGCGGCTCAACGGCGAGGTGCCCGGATCCGAGCTGCGCCGGACCTGGCCGCCCGCGCCCGGCTCGCTGGCCGTGCTCGAGCGTTCCCTGGAGCACGGCCTGATCACCGCGCGCGGCGTTGTCAAGGTCGTCCGCGTGGCCTGGACCATCGCCGACCTGGCGGGCCGGCCGCGCCCGGCCCGTGATGACTGCCACGCGGCGCTCGGCCTGTGGCTGGGGGTGCGCCGGTGACCGGCCCGCCTGCGACGAGCGGTGCGTCGGCGCTGCCCGCTGTGCCCGATGAGGAAAGGCTCGCCCGCGCCGCGCTCACCTACCTGGCCGAGCCCGGCGACCCCGCCCTCGGCGCCCTGCTCGCGATCTGTGAGCCGGCCGAGCTGCTGGCCGCGATCCAGGCAGGCATCCTGCCCAAGGTCAGCGAGGTCAGCCGGCCGGCCCTGGAGCGCGCGCTCGGCCGCTGGCGGGTCCGGTTGCCCAAGCTGCCCGCCGGCGGGGCAATCGCGGACGCCTGCCGTGACGGCATCCGGGTAGTCTGCCCCGGCGACGCCGAATGGCCCGGCGCCCTCGACCAGCTCGGGCAGGCCCGGCCGTACGCGCTGTGGCTGCGCGGGAGCGTGGACCTGCGCTTCGCCTGCGCGCGCTCGGTGTCGGTAGTGGGGTCGCGGGCCGCCACCAGCTACGGCGGGCATATCGCCGGCGAGCTATCCGCCGACCTCGGTGAACGAGGCTGGGTGGTCGTCTCGGGCGGAGCCTACGGAATCGACGCCGCCGCGCACCGCGGCGCGCTGGCCGCTCAGGGCGTCACGATCGCGATACTGGCCTGCGGAGTCGACTATCCCTACCCTGCGGGCCACGCGGACCTGTTCGCGGCCATCGCCGCCCAGGGGCTCGTGGTCAGCGAGTGGCCGCCGGGATGCCGCCCGGCCCGCACCCGGTTCCTGATCCGCAACCGGGTCATCGCCGCGCTCGCCTGCGGCACCGTGATCGTGGAGGCGGGTGAGCGCAGCGGGGCCCTGAACACCGCCCGGCACGCCGCCGAGCTGGGCAAGCCGCTGATGGCGGTGCCCGGCCCGGTGACCTCGGCTCAGTCCGCCGGCTGCCACCGGATCATCAGGGAATGGGCCGCCACCTGCGTAACCCGCGCCACCGAGATCATCGAGCTGCTCTCCCCGCTTAGCGTCCCGGATGCGCTGGCCCCCGGCAGCGGAGCGGGCCCGGACGCCTGGCCGGGAGGCCCGGGCCTGCCCTCCCGGGACGGCGGCACGCTCTCTCGTGACGGCGGCGTGCCTTCCCGGGACGACCTCGACACCGACAGCGCCCGGGTGCTCGACGCGCTGCCCACCCGTGGCGGTGCCGGGACTTCTACCATCGCGGTCGAGGCCGGAGTGGATCTCGATACCGTGCTGAGGTGCCTGGGAGAACTGGCGGGCCTGGGCTTTATCGAGCGCTGCGACCGCGGCTGGCGGCTGCGCAAGCACTGACGGCGATGGGTTCTGCTTGCTCGCGCTCGCCCGGCCTGCTCCGCTGCCAGCCCCGGTCTGCTCCGCTGCCTGGTCCGGCCGGATTACGACCGGCCGGGGCAGCGGAGTCCCGTCACGGGCACAGCCTCAGGCGTCACGCCACCTTGGCCTTGATATCGTCCTCGAGGTCGGCGTCGTCCGCCATGCCGAACTCCAGTTCCATATTGCGCTCGCGGGCGAGCGCGTGCAGGCCGTAGCGCTCGACGTGCTCGGCGTCGGTGAGGCTGATGGTCCGGAGCCCCTGCTCGGCCAGCCGGTCGTTGATTTCGTCCAGGTGGTCGTGGACCAGCTGCTTCTCGGTGTCGGTGATCTTGCCCTTGTGCGGCTTGCCCGCGTGCTCAAGGGTCGTGTAATCCAGTCGGTCGCGGGAGCCGCCGCCGGCCGACGCCTTGGTGCTGCGCCGGACCGGGCGGGCCGCGGTGAGCAGCTCGGCCATCGAGCTCTGCGTGGCCAGCTTGTCGAAGGCGTCGGCCTCCATGACGATGCGGCGCGGCTCGATGTCATCGGGCAGGTACAGATCGATGACCGCAACCCGCAGCGCGGCGTCCTCGATGGTCTCGGCTTCCTCCGTGAGTGCCTCGATCTCGACCGGCACATCGCCGAGCTCGGGGTGCTCGTGCACCACGATGCGTGCGAGTGCGTCGTCATGCATGATGAGCTGGCCGCTCAGGTCGCTGAACCGGACAGTCTTCTGACCCATGCTCGATCCCTCTCTAAAAGCGCTGGTGCGAGCGCGTTCGATGGCAGTGGCAGGGTCATCACGATGCCAGAACCTATGTACGAACGCATGAATTACCCTGCCGCAACGAGGCTCGCATGTCAAACCTCAGTTCGATCGGCGTGTCCGCATGCGAAATTACTCACGATTGCCGTGTCGCCTGGCATTTTCGGTCCCGCCCATCGGTCCCGGGTACACACTGGGCACATGAAGGACGCCAAGCCGCGCAGGTCGCCAGCGCCGGCCCCGGCCCCGGCCCCCGTCACGCTGCCGCCGCAGATGACATCGGCGCTGGCCGCCTTCGAGCGTCACCTCAGGTCCGAGCGCTCACTGTCGGCGCATACCGTCCGCGCCTACCTGGGTGACATCAGGTCTCTGCTCGAGCACGCCACCCGCCAGGGCGCCGGCACACCCCAGGACCTCAGCCTGACCGAACTGCGCGGCTGGCTGGCCGTCCAGCACGAATCCGGCGCGGCGCGCACGACGCTGGCCCGGCGGGGCGCCGCGGCCCGGGCGTTCACCGCCTTCGCCCACCGCAGCGGCTGGCTCGCGGCCGACCCCGGACCTAAGCTCGGCACGCTGAAGACCCGCCGCGTCCTGCCGCACGTACTGCGCCAGGACGAGATGGCCGCCGTGCTGGCCGGCCTGGACAAGGGCACCCACCCGGCAGCCGCCGCCGCGGCGACCGAAGGTACGCCGGTAGCCGAAGCCGCGCCGCCGGCCGACAGCGCAGCGGCAGCCGAAGCGGCCGTGCTCCTGCGCGACGCCGCCGTGCTCGAGTTGTTCTACGCCACCGGGATCCGGGTCAGCGAGCTGTGCGAGCTGGACCCCGGCCACTTCGACGACGACCGCCGCACGGTCCGGGTCAGGGGCAAGGGCGACAAGGAGCGCACGGTCCCGGTCGGCGTCCCCGCGCTCCGCGCGGTGACCCGCTGGCTGGACGCGGGCCGCCCGGTGCTCGCCACCGCCGCCAGCGGCCCGGCCCTGTTCCTCGGCGTCCGCGGTGGCCGCCTGGACCCGCGCGCCGCCCGCCGGATCGTGCACGACCGCCTGCGCGAGGCGGGCGCCAGCCGCGATACCGGACCGCACGGCCTGCGGCACAGCGCGGCCACCCACCTGCTCGAGGGCGGTGCGGACCTGCGCAGCGTGCAGGAGATCCTCGGTCACTCCTCGCCCGCGACCACCCAGATCTACACGCACGTCTCGATCGAGCGCCTCAAGTCCAGCTACCGCCAGGCCCACCCGCGCGCCTAGCCGCGGCCACCTCGCGTCGCGGCCCGGCACCCCATGCCGCTCAGCTCAGGTTGATCATGAGTGCCAGCGCGGCGGCGAGCGCCATGAAATTCGGTTTTCAGCGCGTTCAGACACACTCGAACCCGGTTCCATGGCGTCCCGACGGATCCGGGGGCGCCCCGAATAGTTCGCCGGCGGACTCCGAGCACCAGATCGCGGTACCGGCGGTGCTGGTGTTACCTCAGTCCGGTTAGCGAGGCTTCTGTGCCTGACGGCTGCCAGAAAGCTAAGCGGCAAGCGTGTAGCTCGTCTGGAGTGAGAGGCAGGCCCGCGAGACGGGTGGTGCTCGCGGGGCGGCTGACGTCAGTCCGCCGTTCCCGGGATGGCTCCGTGAGGTGCGGTAACGGCATTGATGGAGCATCAATGTCGTGATCGCGACATTGGTGGAGCATCGATGTCGTTTGCCGGGAGCGGATGAGGTCCAGATCAGTGACGGGCGTGATCTGTGGTGCGAATGCGGCAGCTGAGTTCGGCGACCGGCCGGAGGCCAGAATTCGGCCCTGCAGTCAGTGGCCGGGGCCGGTGACCCGAAAATGCGCGACACCCGGGGTATGCGCGACACCCGGACAACGTCAAGTATCCTTGGACACGGTCGCCGAGGCCGCATCACGATGATGCGTGCCCGGGGGCCAAAATCGCGTGCCCGCTTGCTCCGGGATGAATGACGCAATGTCAGGCATCCCGGCGGGACGCGCCGCTCGGTCCGCTGGCCGTCAGGCCAGCCGCAGGCGCGTTAATCCACGGGCACCAGGAATCAACCGAGCAGCGCCGCTATACCCAAGCACGCGGCGCACGAATGAAGGGACCGTGGCCCCATGGCTCAGGTCGTCTCGATGCGGCAGCTCCTGGAGAGTGGTGTCCACTTCGGCCACCAGACCAGGCGCTGGAACCCGAAGATGAAGCGCTACATCTTCACCGAGCGCAACGGCATCTACATCATCGACCTCCAGCAGTCGCTCGCTTACATCGACCGCGCGTATGAGTTCATCAAGGAGACCGTCGCTCACGGCGGCACCATCCTCTACGTCGGCACCAAGAAGCAGGCCCAGGAGGCGATCGCCGAGCAGGCGCGCCGGGTCGGGATGCCGTTCGTGAACCAGCGCTGGCTGGGCGGCATGCTCACCAACTTCTCCACCGTGTACAAGCGGCTGCAGCGGCTCAAGGAGCTTGAAGAGATCGACTTCGGCGACGTCGCCGCCTCCGGCATGACCAAGAAGGAGCTCCTCCAGCTGCGTCGTGAGCACGACAAGCTCGACAAGACGCTGGGCGGGATCAGGGACATGGCCCGGGTGCCGAGCGCGATCTGGGTGGTCGACACCAAGAAGGAGCACATCGCTATCAACGAGGCCCGCAAGCTGGGCATCCCGGTGGTGGCGATCCTGGACACCAACTGCGACCCGGACGAGGTCAACTACCCGATCCCGGGCAACGACGACGCGATCCGCAGCGTGGCCCTGCTGACCAGGGTGGTGGCCGACGCCGTGGCCGAGGGCCTGATCGCCCGCGCGGGCGCGTCCTCGGGTGACGACAAGCCGGCCGGCGCCGTGGCCACCGAGGAGCCGCTGGCCGAGTGGGAGCGCGAGCTGCTCGAGGGTTCCCAGGCCGCGAGCGCCGCGCCCGTCGCTAGCGCCCCCGCGGCCGCCGGCACCGCGCCCGCTGACACCACGCCCGCCGACACCACGCCCGCCGGCAGCGCCGCCACCGCCGCAGACACGGTGACCCCAGCCGACTCACTGTCCGTGGAAGCGGCCGCCGCCGAAGGTGCCGCCGACACCGAGATCAACGCCGAGTCGGCTATCACCAGCGACGAGGCCGCCGTGGCCGACCAGGCCGACGACCAGGCCGGTATCGCCGAGGCGACCGACGAGGCCAACGCGCCCGAGGCCACCGCGCCCGAGGCCAGTGCGCCCGAGGCCAGTGCGCCCGAGGCCAACGCGGCTGAGTGAGCCCGCGGGCTGAGTGAACGAGGCAGTCAACAAGACTGAGTGAGAGACGAGGAAATGGCGAATTTCACCGCCGCTGACG
>JAICWX010000498.1 GCA_025934635.1 Streptosporangiaceae bacterium
CACGCCAGCGCGGCCACCGGCACCGGCTTGGGCAGCCGGCTGTACTGGAAGCTGCCGATCAGGCCCTCCACCACGCCGGCGATGAACAGCACGCCGTAGACGCCCGCCGCGACGGGCCAGTCCGGCCCGGGCCGGCCGGCGGTACGGCCGGGGGCGGAATCCATGGCAGCAGGCTACTGGCTGGAAGGCCTGTCCCGCTGGAAGGCCTGTCCCGCTGAAAAGCCGGCCTAGCTGAAGAGGTCGGCCTCGCGGCCGCCGGAGGCGGCGCCGGGACCGCGCGGGCCGGCCAGCAGCGTGTAGTACTCCACGCCCACCAGGTCGTACCTGACCTGGTTGGACAGCGCGAACCAGGGCGGGTCGACGATGATCTGGGTGGCGTGCGCGCGCATCGCCGCCTGCTTGCGGTCCAGGTAGGCGGTGGCGTCGATCTCGGTGGTGACCGGGCCGTCCGCCGCCGACGTGGCGTAGAACTTCGCCAGGCCGTACTGGCCGGCCTGCTGGAAGGCGTGCCAGGCGACCTGGTGGGCCTGGATGTGATCGGGGTGCCCGTAGAAGCCGTTGGCGTCGTAGGTCACCAGCACCTGCGGGCGGACCTCGCGGATCACGCCGAGCAGGGCGTCGGCGGCCTGGCCGGGATCGGCCCGCCAGAAACAGCGCGGGTCGTCGTTGCCCGCGGTGCCCATCATGCCCGAGTCGCGCCACCGGCCCGGGCCGCCGAGGTACCGGTGGTCGGTCACGCCGAGCGCGGCGCAGGCGGCGTCGAGCTCGCCGATCCGGTACTGCCCGAGCTCGTCGGCGCCCAGGTGGGCCAGCTCGGGCGGGATGATCTCGCCCAGCTCGCCGAGCGTGCAGGTGACCAGCGTGACCTGCGCCCCGTCGGCGGCGTAGCGGGCCATCGTGGCCCCGGTGCCGATGGACTCGTCGTCCGGGTGGGCGTGCACGAGCAGCAGCCGCCGCGCGGGATCCATGCCCGTGAGCCTACTGGGGAGCACGGGACTGGCAAGATTGGCGGATATGAGCGAGAGTTTCCCGCGTCAGGAAGCCAGGACCAGGCGGTTCACGCTCGGGGTTCCCCGGGCGTTCCGCGTCTCGCCCGACGGGTCCCGGGTGACCTACCTGCGCACCCAGGGCGGCAGCGACCCGGTGACCTGCCTGTGGGTGCTGGACGTGGCCGCCGATCCGGGACAGCAGGCGGCCGAACGGCTGGCGGCCGACCCGCGGACGCTGGGCGGCCCCGGGCTGGGAGCCGATGCCGAGGCAGACCTGCCGCCGGAGGAGCGCGCCCGCCGGGAACGGGTCCGGGAGTCCGCCGGCGGCATCGTCACCTATGCCACCGACGCGGACCTCACGCTGGCGGTCTTCCCCTGGTCCGGGCGGGTCTGGGCGGTGGACGTGGCCCAGCCGGGCGCGGCCGCTTACGAGGTGGCGGTAGCGGGCACGGCGCTGGATCCCCGGCCCGACCCGGCCGGGAAGCGGCTGGCTTACGTCAGCGCCGGGGCGCTGCGGGTGGCGAGCCTCGGTGGGCCGGCTGGGGGCGGGCTGGCGGGGGAAAGAAGCGGGGACCAGGTGCTGGCGGACCCGCGGGGCGCGGCGGGCGTGACGTTCGGGCTGGCCGAGTTCATCGCGGCCGAGGAGATGGACCGGCAGCGCGGCTACTGGTGGTCCCCGGACGGCTCGGCCCTGCTGGTCGCGCGGGTGGACGAGACGCCGGTCCGCCGCTGGCACATCGCCGACCCGGCCAACCCCGAGCGCCCGCCCGCGGTGGTGGCCTATCCCGCCGCCGGGACCCCGAACGCCGCGGTCTCCCTCGTCCTGGCCCGGCTCGACGGCAGCTCGGCGGACGTCGAGACCGGCGGCGCCGCGTTCCCCTACCTGGTCACCGCGGCCTGGCCGGACGGGCACGACCCGCTGGTGGTGGTGCAGAGCCGGGACCAGCGCACGGTGCGGCTGCTGGCGGTCGACCCCGGCACCGGCCGGACCGAGGTGCTGCGCGAGGACACCGACCCGGTCTGGGTGGAGATCGTCCCCGGCGTCCCGGCCTGGACCGCCGACGGCCGCCTGATCTGGACCGCCGACCGCGACGGCACCCGCCGCCTGCTGGCCGGCCCGCCAGAAGCGCTCGAGCCGGTGACGCCGCCCGGCCTGCAGGTGCGCGGGGTGCTCGGGGTGGACGGGGACACCGTGCTGTTCTCGGCGTCGGACGAGCCCACCGAGATCGGGCTGTGGGCCTACGGCCCCGGGGGGCTGCGCCGGATCAGCGACGGCGGCACGATCGAGACCGGCACCGCCGGCGGCGGGACCACGGTCGTGGCCGGCCGCGGCCCCGACGACGACCGCGCGGCGTTCCGGGTACACCGCGACGGGCGCGTGGTCGCCGAACTCGCCTCGCTGTCGGAGAGCCCGGCGCTGCCCGCGCCCCGGCCGGCCTGGTTCGGCGCCGGAGCCCGGGAGATCCGCACCGCCGTGCTGTTCCCGTCCTGGCATGAGCCCGGCCAGGGCCCGCTGCCGGTGCTGCTCGACCCGTACGGCGGCCCGCACGCGCAGCGGGTGCTGAAGTCCCGCGCCTCCTACCTGAACGCGCAGTGGTTCGCCGAGCACGGCTTCGCGGTGGTCATCGCGGACGGCCGCGGCACCCCGGCCCGCGGCCCGGAGTGGGAGCGCGCGGTGGCCGGCGACCTGGCCGGCCCGGTCCTGGAGGACCAGGTCGAGGCGCTGGGTGCGGCCGCGGCCCGGTACCCCGACCTGGACACCGGGCGGGTCGCGATCCGCGGCTGGTCGTTCGGCGGGTTCCTGGCGGCGCTGGCCGTGCTGCGCCGGCCGGATGTGTTCGGCGCGGCGATCGCGGGCGCGCCGGTCACCGACTGGCGCCTCTACGACACCCACTACACCGAGCGCTACCTGGGGCAACCCGACCAGGAGGCGGCGGCCTACGAGCGGTCCGGGCTAAAAATTTACGCCGAACGGGCGGCCGATCACCGGCCCCTCATGCTCATCCACGGGCTCGCGGACGACAACGTGGTGGTGGCGCACACGCTGCGGCTGTCGGGGACGCTGCTGGCGGCCGGCTACCCGCACACGGTGCTGCCGCTGACCGGGATCACCCACATGGCGTCCCAGGAGACGGTCGCGGAGAACATGCTCCTGCTCCAGCTCGATTTCCTGCGCCGCGCGCTGGGCGTCACGGCTCGCTGAAGGTGAACACGCCGTCGGGGCCCGGGGTGAAGGGGCGGGTCGCGATGACGGCGTCGGCGTTCAGGGGGCCGTAGATGTGGGGATACGGCAGGTCCTGGCCGGGCACGGGCTCGTAGCGGATCGGTGAGCCCACCCGTTCGGTATCGATGGTGAGCAGGATCAGGCCGGGGATGCCTCGGTAGAAAGCATTGGCCACCAGGGCGACCTGGGCGGGCTGCGAGGCGTGGATGAAACCCTGCTCGGCGAGCGAGACGCCGCGGGTGGAGATCGTGTACTGGCCGTCGCGCCGCGCCTGGTCCCAGTCCCCCGCCTCCGCGATGTGGTAGATGAGTGTCACCACACGGGAGTGTAGCCAGCCAAATGTAGCCAGGGTCACAGCCACGATGAGGTCTCGGTCACTGCGCGACCCGGACGGGTGGAATAGGTTCTAGGTCAACACGCGGGACGGCCGGCTTGTTCCGGCATGCGGCGCGTGGCGTTAACCTTGATACAGCGAGGACGCTGAGGATGACACAGGCACCAGAAGCTCCGGACCGGTCCAGGGCACGGATCTCCGAACGCACATTCCGCAAGGACCCCTGGTGGCAGGCTCCGCGTATCACCGCGACCCTGCTCACGATCTGGGTGCTCTACGCCACGGTCCGCGCGTTCACCGGCCACTGGTATTTCGTGGCCAAGGACCACTACCTGACGCCGTTCTACTCGCCGTGCCTCAGCGGTGAGTGCGTGCCCGGCTCGAGCGCCCTGGGCCACTGGTGGCCGGCGATCCCGCCGGTCATCCCGTACGCGGCCGTGGCGCTAATCTTCGTGCTCGGCTTCCGGACCACCTGCTACTACTACCGGAAGGCCTATTACCGGGCGTTCTGGCGGTCCCCGGCCGCGTGCGCGGTGCGCGAGCCGCACGCGAAGTACACCGGCGAGACCAGGTTCCCGCTGATCGGGCAGAACCTGCACCGGTACTTCTTTTACGCGGCCGTGCTCATCGCGATCCTGCTCAGCTACGACGTGACGCAGGCGTTCCGGGGCCCGGACGGAAACTTCGGAATCGGCATCGGGTCGCTGATCCTGCTGGCCAACACGGTCCTGCTGTGGGGCTACACGCTGGGCTGCCACTCGTGCCGGCACATCACCGCAGGCCGGCTCAAGAACTTCTCCAAGCACCCGTTCCGGTACTGGCTCTGGACGAAGTTCTCATGGCTGAACGCGCGGCACATGCAGTTCGCCTGGATCACGCTGGGCACGCTGATGCTGAGCGACCTGTACATCATGCTCGTGGCCAGCGGGGCCTTCTCCGATCCGCGAATCTTCAACTGAACAGGCAGTGGTTATGACCAGCGAAATCGATCGTCTCTCTTACGACGTGGTCGTTATCGGCGCGGGCGGCTCCGGGCTGCGCGCGGCGATCGAGGCCCGCCTGAACGGCAAGAAGACCGCGATCATCTCCAAGTCCCTGTTCGGCAAGGCGCACACGGTCATGGCCGAGGGCGGCTGCGCGGCCGCCATGGGGAACGTCAACGCGAGGGACAACTGGCAGGTTCACTACCGCGACACGATGCGCGGCGGCAAGTTCCTGAACAACTGGCGGATGGCCGAGCTGCATGCCAAGGAGGCGCCGGAGCGGGTGCGCGAGCTGGAGGCTTGGGGCGCGATCTTCGACCGCACCAAGGACGGCCGCATCCTGCAACGCAACTTCGGCGGCCATCGTTACCCCCGTCTGGCGCACGTGGGCGACCGCACCGGGCTGGAAATCATCCGCACGCTGCAAGACCACGCCATGCAGCAAGCCATCACCTTCCACATGGAGACCACGCTGCTGACGCTGCTGACCTCCGGCGGCCGCTGTGTCGGCGGCTTTGGATATGAGCGCGAGCGTGGACGCTACAAGCTTTTTCTTGCC
>JAICWX010000029.1 GCA_025934635.1 Streptosporangiaceae bacterium
GATCATCTTGCGGCGGCCGATGGTGTCGAACAGCCGCCCGATGGTCAGCGGGCCGAGCAGGTTCCCGGCGGCGAAGGCCATGAAGTAGTAGGGGGTCCGGCCGGGCGGGACGTGGAAGAAGAACTGCAGGACCAGCCCGTAAGTGAAGAAGATCGCGTTGTACAGGAACGACTGGGTGATCATCAGCACCCCGCCGTAGATCGACCGGGCCGGGTAGTGCTTGAACAGCGATCTCAGCAGGGCTACGTAGCCGATCTGCTCGGTCGGCCTGATCACCAGTTCCCGGCTCGGGTCCACCGGCGGAGCCTCGCCCTTGGTCGCCGCGACGTCGGCTTCGATCTCCGCGATGGACGCCTCGGCCTCCTTCTCCCGGCCGTGCATGATCTGCCAGCGGGGGCTTTCCGGCAGGTGCCGCCGGACGAAGATGATCACCAGCGCGAGCACCGGGCCGATCACGAAGGCGATCCGCCAGCCCAGTTTGGGCGAGATGTGGTTCAGGGCGATCAGGGTCACGATGGTGCCGAGGAAGGCCCCGGCCCAGTAGGTGCCGTTGACCGCGATGTCCACCCGGCCGCGGTAGCGGGCCGGGATCATCTCGTCGATCGCGGAGTTGATGGCGGCGTACTCACCGCCGATGCCCATCCCGGCGATCACCCGGGTGAGGTACAAGAAGATGAACCAGTAGCCGCCCTTGGGGGTGGCCGCGGTCAGCCCGGACCCGATCAGGTAGACCGCCAGGGTAACCAGGAACAGGTTCTTGCGGCCCAGCTTGTCCGAGAGCTGGCCGAAGAACAGCGCCCCGATGACCTCGCCGATCAGGTACCAGGTGGCGATGTCGGCCACCCCGCTGGCGGACATGTGCAGCGTGTTCGGCAGGGTCAGGTCGGGCCCGACGTTGGCCGCGATCGTGATCTCCAGGCCGTCCAGGACCCAGGCCACGCCGAGCGCCACCACCATCCGGGTGTGGAACCTGGACCACGGCAGCCGGTCGATCCGGGCGGGGATCAGGCTCCGGATGCCTGGCCTGTCCGCCGTCTCGGGCATCGATGTCATCGCGTTCTCCTTCAGGCGCTGACCACGGGCCCCGATAACCGCTGGCTGCCCGACTACCCATCAGACGAGCCTGAAACCGGTCATGCGAAGGACGCGTTTTCAGAAGGAGAGAAAAGAACGGGGGAAGAATACAGCGGCGGCGCCGCCGCTAGGCAGGACGCGGACGGGGGCACCGCGTGCTTAGCGAAACATCGCGCGGACGGGGGCACCGCGCGGCGCGGCGCCGCCGCATAGCGTCACGATACAAGCTTGACCATTCATACACAAGTCGTGATCAGCAGGACACAGCGTCAGTTTCGGCAGATTCCGGCCCTGTTTTCGGCCGTTGCCTTCGGAATCAGTGGGACACGGGTGTCCACCGGGACTGATGATCACCGGCATCCCCGGCCGCGCCGGGGCCGGCCTAAGCTGGGAAACCGGGGCCGGGAGGCCCCAGGCTAGCAAGCCCGGGTCGGCACGACGAGGAGAACGACACATGCCGGAGTTCATGTACAGCGACCTGTTGCCGCTGGGCCAGGACGGGACTAGCTACCGGCAGCTGGCTCGTGATGGGGTGACAAGCAGGAACTCGTTCGGGAGAAATTTCCTGGAGATCGAGCCGCAGCTGCTCACCGACCTCACCGCCGCGGCGATGCATGACATCGCCCACCTGCTGCGGCCCGCCCACCTGCGCCAGCTACGGTCCATCCTGGACGACCCCGAAGCGTCGCCGAACGACCGGTACGTGGCCCGCGACCTGCTCAAGAACGCGTGCATCGCGGCCGGCGGGGTGCTGCCCATGTGCCAGGACACCGGCACCGCGATCGTGATGGGCAAGCGCGGCCAGCACGTGCTGACCGACGGCCGGGACGAGGAGCACATCTCGCGCGGCGTCTACGACGCCTACACCACGCTGAACCTGCGGTACTCCCAGCTGGCGCCGCTGAGCATGTGGGAAGAGAAGAACACCGGCAGCAACCTGCCGGCCCAGGTGGAGATCTACGCCACCGGCGGGGACGAGTACAAGTTCCTGTTCATGGCCAAGGGCGGCGGCTCGGCCAACAAGTCGTTCCTGTACCAGGAGACCAAGGCGGTGCTGAACCCGAAGCGGATGGCGTCGTTCCTGGAGGAGAAGATCCGCTCGCTCGGCACGGCCGCCTGCCCGCCCTACCACCTGGCGGTGGTGGTCGGCGGGACCAGCGCCGAGTTCGCGCTGAAGACCGCGAAGTACGCGTCGGCCAAGTACCTGGACGGGCTGCCGACGTCCGGGTCGGCGTCCGCGCACGGGTTCCGCGACCTCGAGCTCGAGGAGCAGGTGCTCGGCATCACCCGCGACATCGGGATCGGGGCGCAGTTCGGCGGCAAGTACTTCTGCCACGACGTGCGGGTGGTCCGGCTGCCCCGGCACGGCGCCTCCTGCCCGGTCGCGATCGCCGTGTCGTGCTCGGCCGACCGGCAGGCGCTCGGCAAGATCACCCGCGACGGGGTGTTCCTCGAGCAGCTGGAGACCGACCCGGCGCAGTACCTGCCGGACCTCGAGGCGTCCGAGGCCGACGGCGAGGTCGTGGCCATCGACCTGAACCGGCCGATGGACGAGATCCGGGCCGAGCTGACCAGGTACCCGGTGCGGACCCGGGTCGCGCTGACCGGGCCGCTGGTGGTGGCGCGGGACATCGCGCACGCCAAGATCGCCGAGCTGCTCGACCGCGGCGCGCCGATGCCGGGTTACCTGCGGGATCATCCGGTCTACTACGCGGGGCCGGCCAAGACGCCGGAAGGGTACGCGTCCGGGTCGTTCGGCCCGACGACGGCCGGGCGGATGGACTCCTACGTGGACCGCTTCCAGGCGGCCGGCGGGTCGCTGGTCATGCTGGCCAAGGGCAACCGCTCGGCGGCGGTGACGGCCGCGTGCAAACAGCACGGCGGGTTCTACCTCGGCTCCATCGGCGGCGCGGCGGCGCGGCTGGCCCAGGACTGCATCACCCGGGTCGACGTGCTCGAATATCCCGAGCTCGGCATGGAGGCGGTGTGGAAGATCGAGGTCCGCGACTTCCCCGCGTTCATCGTGGTGGACGACAAGGGCAACGACTTCTTCGCCGACCCGTCCGGGCCGGTGCTGCAGATCTCGGCGCACCCGTGACCTCCGGGGCTACCCGCACCGAGCATGACTCGATGGGGGACGTGGAGGTGCCCGCCGACGCGCTGTGGGGGGCGCAGACGCAGCGGGCGGTGGACAACTTCCCGATCTCCGGGGAGCCGATCGGACGGGACCTGATCGGGGCGCTGGCGGCCGTCAAGGGCGGCGCGGCGGTGGTGAACGGCGACCTCGGCGTGCTCGAGCCGGACATGGCGGCCGCGATCGGTGACGCGGCGGCCGCGGTGGCCCGCGGGGAGCACGACGACGCGTTCCCGCTTGACGTGTTCCAGACCGGCTCGGGGACCTCGAGCAACATGAACGCCAACGAGGTCATCGCCCGGCTGGCGGCCCGGTCGCTGGGCCGCGCGGTGCACCCGAACGACCACGTCAACGCGTCCCAGTCGTCCAACGACGTGTTCCCCTCGGCGATCGGCCTGGCCGGCACCCGGCTGCTCGCGGTGGACCTGCTGCCCGCGCTCGACCACCTGGCCGAGGTACTCGAGGCCAAGGCGGCCGAGTTCGCGTCCGTGGTCAAGAGCGGCCGGACGCACCTGATGGACGCGGTGCCGGTGACCCTCGGACAAGAGTTCGGCGGGTACGCGGCCCAGGTCCGTCATGCAGCCGAACGGGTGACCGCGTGTCTTCCCCGGCTCGGCGAGCTGCCGCTCGGCGGGACCGCGGCCGGGACGGGCCTGAACGCGCCGCCGGAATTCGCCGCGCGGGTGATCGGGTGGCTCGCGGCCGATCTGGGGCTGCCGCTGACCGAGGCGCGGAACCACTTCGAGGCGGCGGGCGCCCGGGACGCGCTGGTCGAGGCCAGCGGGATGCTCCGGGTGGTCGCGGTGAGCCTGTACAAGATCTGCAACGACCTGCGCTGGATGGGCTCGGGGCCGCGGGCGGGCCTGGGCGAGATCGCGATCCCGGACCTGCAGCCCGGCTCGTCGATCATGCCGGGCAAGGTGAACCCGGTCATCTGCGAGGCCGTCTGCCAGGTCTGCGCGCAGGTCATCGGGAACGACGCGGCGGTGGCGTTCGGCGGGGCGGCGGGCAACTTCGAGCTGAACGTGATGATGCCGGTGATCGCGCGCAACCTGCTCGCGTCGGGCCGCCTGCTGGCGGCGGTGGTGCCGCTGCTGGCCGACCGCTGCGTGTCCGGGATCATCGCTTTTCCCGATCGCACGCGGCGCCTGGTGGAGTCGTCCCCGGTCATCGTGACCGCCCTGAACCGTTACATCGGTTACGAGGCGGCCGCCCAGGTGGCGCACGAGGCGCTGGAGAGCGGCGAGCCCATTCGTTCGGTGGTGATCGCGCGCGGGTACGTCGACCGGGGCGAGATCACCCTCGAGCAGCTGGATGCGGCCCTGGACGTCCTGGCCATGACCCGCGGAACGTAATCCCTCGCGAGCCAAAGGGGCGCGTTCCCGTCTGGACTGACGAGCGAGGAGCCTGCGACGAGCGAGGAGGGAAGACGGGAACTCCGGGCGCCCCGGAGGCGAGCGGGGCCAGCAGAGTGTATGGTCCGGCTATGCACCCATCGGCGGACACCGGTCGAGTGATCGCCGGGCGTTACCGCCTGCAGTCCCCCCTTGGCCGCGGAGCCATGGGCGTGGTGTGGCGTGCCCGCGATCAGCTGCTCGACCGCGACGTGGCCATCAAGGAAGTCCAGATCGCCGACACCCTCACCGAGGAAGAGCGCGCGACCGCCTTCCAGCGCACGCTGCGCGAGGCCAAGACCGCGGCCCGGCTGAACCACCCGGCGGTGGTCACCGTCTACGACGTGGCCGAGGACGGGGGCCGCCCGTGGATCGTCATGCAGCTGGTCAACGCGCAGTCCCTGGACCAGGTGCTGGCGTCGGCGGGACCGCTGTCGCCGCGGCGAGCCGCGGAGATGGCCCGCCAGCTGCTGTCCGCGCTGAGCGTGGCGCACGCCGCCGGGGTGATGCACCGCGACGTCAAGCCGAGCAACGTGCTGATCGGCAACAACGACCAGGCCGTGCTGACCGACTTCGGCATCGCCACCTTCCAGGACGACCCCAAGCTCACCCAGACCGGCATGGTGATGGGCTCGCCCGGGTTCACCGCCCCGGAGCGGATCCGCGGCGAGGACGCCTCGCCCGCATCCGACCTGTGGTCGCTCGGCGCGACGATCTACGCCGCGGTCGAGGGGCACGGCCCGTTCGAGCGGCGCGGCGGGGCGATCACCACGATGTCCGCCATCATCAACGAGAACGCGCCCGAGGCGCCCACCGCCGGCGCGCTCGGCCCCGTCATCGCCGCGCTGCTGCGCCGTGAGCCCGCGGACCGGCCGGACGCGGGCGCGGCCGCGCGGATGATCACCAACGTGCTGCCGTCGCTCACGGACCAGGCGGCCGATGCGCCGCCGGGTTACGAGGCCACCGCCCTGTCGGCGTCGTCCCGGCCGGGCGCACCGCCGTCCGGGCCCCCGGGGGCTCCGGGACCGGTCCGGCCGCGCACGCCCCTGCCCGGCGAGACCTCGCTGGACTTCGCCGCGGCCGAGCATACGGCCGCCCCGCCGGACCCCGCGTCCGTGCGTACCGGTGCCCAGGAGCAGGTCGCGCCGACCACGGCCCAGCCCAGTCAGGGGTCCACCGCGCCACCCGACTTCTCTTCCTGGTACGACCCGGCGCCCCGGACCGGGCCCGCGCCCGATTCCGGCTCGGCCTGGACCGGGCCGCCCGCCTCCCCGGCCGGATCGGGCTCGGGCTACCCCGCCCCGGCCGGCTACGGACCGTCGGGCTACGGGCCGTCGGGCTCGGCGCCGTCGGGCTACGGGCCGTCGGGCTGGTCGGGCCAGGGGTCGCAGCAGGCACCGGGCCCGCAGCCGTGGTCGGGGGCCGACTACGCGCAACCCCAGCCGCGGCGGCGTTCCGGTCTGGGCTGGAAGGCCGCCGTCGCGGCGCTGGCGATCATCGGGGCCGGAGCCGGGGCCGCCACCGTGGTCCTGCTGCACCAGAATCATTCCGGTTCGCCGCCGGGCGGCAGCTCGACCTCCGCGCCGGCCTCGGGATCGGCCTCGGGGAGCACCGGCGGCACGCTGCCGCCCGCACTGCTGACGACCGCGATCAACCAGCCGCTGACCGGGGCGCCGCCGGCCGGCTACAAGAACCTGACGAAGCAGGCCACCGGCACCGAGACGGCCGGGTTCAGTATCAACTACCCGGCGAACTGGACCACGACCCAGAAGGGCCTCTACCAGACCTGGCTGTTCTCCCCGCAGGCCGGCGTCAACATGCTGGTGGACCTGACGCCGCACACCTACCCGGGCGACATGGTCCAGGAAGCGCAGTACATCGAGACCCAGTCGATACCGCACTTCCCCGGCTACCAGCGGATTGACCTGAAGCCGCTGACCATCCGCGGCACGCCGGGATCGTTCTGGAAGTTCACCTGGACCGACAACGGCGTCAAGCAGGAGGCCCTGGACTTCCTGTTCATCATGGACAAGCAGTCGTACGCGCTGTACGCCACCGCCCCGGCCAGCATGTGGAACCAGCTGCAGGCGACCTTCGACGAGGAAGTGCGCAGCTTCGCACCGCAGCCGTAGCTCGCTAGTACCAGCCGGTGGCCTCTTCGTGCGTCCAGGCACCGCAAGGCGAACTGGCCGGATGACCAGCCGAACGAGCCGAGCATGCCCTGGGCGAGCTGCCGCGGCGAGCCGGCCGCGGCGGCCCGGCTGCTCGCCTTCCGCTGCGCGATCGCATGCCGCACCGCGGCCAGCCGGAGGAGGT
The DNA here is from genome assembly GCA_025934635.1 of Streptosporangiaceae bacterium. Next base: position 6,919 of record JAICWX010000029.1, read on the forward strand.
ACGCGTGCTGGGCCCAGGTGTCGTCGCTTTGCTCACTGGCCTGGCTGGCGGCTAGATCCTCGGTGAGGGTCAGCCGCGGCGCGCCGGACGCTTCGTGCGTGATCTCGGCGGGCCCGTCCGCGTGACCCCGGGTTCCCTGGCTCCAGGTGGCCGCGGCCGCCGATGCGGCGGTCGCGACGGAGAGGGCGCCGGCCGCGGCGATCACCATGGCCTTCGAGCGGCTGAGCTGAACTTTGCGGTGTCGTGACAAGGGGACCTTTCGGTGGTTCGCGTCACGCGAGGTGTCTCACCCCTGATCGCCACCGCCGCTTGAGCGGCCGGCGTCTTGCGCGTGGGACGTGGCGCGGGTGCAGGGCGCCGGGCTCATTCACCAGAGCCATCGCACGGGCGGGGTGCCGTCGGCTATCCACACTGCCTGACGAAAATGATTCCGCTGGCCGATACCGGCGTGAGCTAGATCACCATTGCCACGGCTGCGGCCGGTAACAGGCCGGAATTGCCTTGTTTACCTACGTGTTCACCGCTGGGCGAACGCCCTATGAGGAAACTCACACTCATTCGGAAACTTCTCATTACGGTCGACATCGGGCGGCATTAGCCCGGCAATCGGGTTACTTCCCGGATCCGCGCACGGCTAATTCGCCGTCTTTTCCTGACGTCAGGTAATAAGGCAACTACGAAACGTTAATAGTAGTTATTGGCTTGCCAGAAGGACCAGGCTTTGCAGGGATCCCCGTAGATCGCCTTGATATAGCCGATTCCCCACTTGATCTGGGTGGCCGGGTTGGTCTGCCAGTCCGCTCCCGCGGACGCCATCTTGCTGCCCGGCAGGGCCTGCGGGATGCCGTAGGCGCCGCTGGCGTTCTCCGCGTCGTACCGCCAGCCGCTCTCCCGGTCCCAGATGTCCTTCAGGCAGCCGAAGAAGGTGGCCGGGCTGAAGCCGAAACTGGCCAGCATGTTGTACGCGATGGCCTGCGCCGAGCCCGGGTCAGGCGGCGTGGACGTGACGTAGACGATGCCGCCGCCGCCCGTGCCGCCGCTGTTGGGGTTGGCCGCGGCGACTTCGGCCGGCGAGGCGAGCTTGGGCTTGGCCACCACGGTAAGGGTGCGCGCCGCGGTGGTCATCGCGATGAGCTGCGATCGCTCGGCCTCGAGGGCGGCCATGGTGCGGCTGCCCGGCACGACCCCGATCGCCTGGACGGCGCTGAAGGCACTCGACCCCGGGGCGAACAGCTTGCCGCCCACCGCCACCCCGGTGATCGCCACCACGGCGAAAACCGCCACCGGGAGGACAATGCCGAAACGACGGAACAGGCCCCGCTTGCGCCTACCGCTGCGAGCCCCGGTCCGGTGTCGCGACAAGGCAATCCTTTCGTCCGGCCATGCCCGCGAGACGCTGCTGCCGTTTCACTGAAATCCCGGCTTCTGGCCACGGGGCCGTGCGCGGTATTCCTGTCGCGCCGCCGGCCCGCTGCACCTGACCTGGTGCGCCGCCTAGTCCGCCGCGCGCAAGTACCGCTGGCGGACAACAATGCCAGAGAGCCCCTGCATACGCGGGGCACTTCGGGAAGAAAACACCTTACGGGCTTACTAAGGCGGCCGTGACGATGATCACAAGCGAATTACACTCTTAGTAATCAATGCCGACCAGACAGTCATTTCATCCACGGGCGGCGGGTGGTGGCGCGGGCGCGTAACGACGGTGCGTAACGACATGGATGGAGCATCAATGTCGTGATCGCGGCATCGATGGAGCATCGATGTCGTTGCCGGCGGCGAGTGCGGGCCGGGGCGGGTGGCAGACGGGTCCAGTGGTGCGGATGCGAATGCTGAGGCCAGAAACTGCGGGAGGCCGGGGCCTGCGGGAAGCCGGGCGGATTGCCGGGCGGCGGGGCATGCTCGGGCGGGGTGCATGCTGCACAATCGGAGGATGGAAACACCGCTGTCGCCGCTGGAGTTCGCCCGCCGTACCCGCAGGCTGCACGCCGACCGCGAGGCGGTCGTGGACGGGAGCCTGCGGCTGACCTACCGGCAGTTCTTCGACCGCTGCGACCGGTGGTCGGCGGCGCTGCAGGGGCTCGGCGTGGCCCAGGGCGACCGGGTCGCCACGATCTCGCCGAACACGCACGGCCAGCTGGAGTCCTTCTACGCCGTGCCGCAGCTCGGCGCGGTGCTGGTGCCGATCAACTACCGGCTGACCCCGGAGGACTTCGTCTACATCGTGAACCACTCCGGCTCCACGGTGCTCTGCGTGGCCGAGGAGTACCTGGCCGCGGTGGACTCGATCCGCGACCGGATGCCCGGGGTGCGGCACTTCGTGGCACTGGAAGGCGCCACTGGCCCGGACGGGGGCGACGGGTGGCTGGACTACGAGGCGGCGATCCGGGGCGCGGAGGCCAGCTTCGTTCGGCCCGAAATCGGGGAGCGGGACCTGCTGTCGATCAACTACACCAGCGGGACTACGGCGCGGCCGAAGGGCGTGATGATCACGCACCGGAACGCCGCCATGAACACCATCGGCACGCTGCTGCACCTGCCGATGCCGGTGGGCGCGAAGTACCTGTGGACGCTGCCGATGTTCCACGCCAACGGCTGGACCTACACCTGGACGGTGACGGCGGCCGCGGCCACCCACGTGTGCCTGCGCAAGGTCGACCCGGCGACGATCTTCTCTCTGATCAGGGACGAGGACGTGAGCTGGCTGTGCGCGGCCCCGACCGTGCTGATCGCGCTGGCCAGCGCGCCGGCCGCGGTCCGGGGCGAGGTCCCGGCCGGGGTGCACGTGGTGACGGCGGGCGCGCCGCCCGCGGCGGCCACCATCGAGCGGATGGAGGGTGAGTTCGGCTGGGAGGTCACGCAGGTCTACGGGCTGACCGAGACGGCGCCGTTCATCACGATCTGCGCGCCGCTGCCCGAGCACGAACCCCTGCCGCTGGCCGACCGCGCGGTCATCAAGGCGCGGACCGGCGTCGAGCTGCTGACCTCGGGCGAGCTGCGGGTGGTGGACACCGACGGCGCCGAGGTGCCGGCCGACGGGCAGACGGTGGGCGAGATCGTGGTCCGCGGCAACGTGGTCATGGCGGGGTACTACGAGGACCCCGAGGCGACGGAACGGGCGATGGGGGACGGCTGGTTCCACACCGGGGACGCGGCGGTGGTGCACGCCGACGGGTACGCCGAGATCAGGGACCGGCTCAAGGACGTGATCATCAGCGGCGGCGAGAACATCTCCTCGGTCGAGGTGGAGGGGGTGCTGCTGCGCCACCCCGCGGTCCAGGAGGTCGCGATCGTCGGCCTGCCGGACGAGAAGTGGGGCGAGACGCCGCACGCCTTCGTGGTGCTCCGCGACGGCCAGAACACGGAGGGAGCCCCAAGCCTGGAAGCGGAGCTGATCGCGTTCGCGCGGGAGCGGCTGGCGCACTTCAAGGCCCCGCGCGGGGTGAGCTTCGTCAGCGAGCTGCCGAAGACCGCGACCGGCAAGATCCAGAAGTTCGTGCTGCGCAAGGGCGCGCCCAACCTCACCCGCCAGTAAGGGGGCTGACGGCCGCCGGGGCTGTCAGCGGGCAGCGAAGCGGGACAGCGCGTCCAGCATCCAGGCGCGCTTGACCGGGCTGCCCCGGTGCCCGGAGTGATCGTCGATGAGCAGCTCCGCGCCGGGCCAGGCGCGGGCGAGTTCCACCGCGGTGGTGGCCGGGCAGCTCAGGTCGAGGCGGCCGTGGATCAGGACGCCGGGGATGCCGGCTAGCCGGCCGGCGTCGCGGATCACCGCGTCTTCCTCGAGGAACCCGGCCTGGGCGTAGTAGTGCGCGGTGAGGCGGACGAAGGCGAGCGTGCCCTTGCCCGGCGGGTCCTCGTCCTCGACCGGCGGCGCGTTCGGCTCCAGGGACAGCACGACGTCTTCCCAGCGGCGCCAGTTCACGGCGGCCCGGTTCCGTACCGCCGGGTCGGGGTCCTCCATCAGCCGCGCGTAGGCGCGCGGCAGGTCGTCGTCCCCGCCGCCGCCGCGGAACCGCTCCCACTCCTCGGGGAAGAACCGCGCCGCGCCGCGGTAGAGCCAGTCCAGTTCCGGGCGGCGGGCCGTGCTGATCGCGCTGACCATGATCTCCGAGACGCGGTGCGGGTAGCGCTCGGCGTAGACGAGGCCGAGCGTGGTCCCCCACGAGCCGCCGGTGACCAGCCAGCGGTCGATGCCGAGGTGCTCGCGCAGCCGCTCCATGTCGGCTACCAGGTGATCCGTGGTGTTGTAGCGCAGGCTGGTGGCCGGGTCGCTGGCGTGCGGCCGGCTCCGGCCGCAGCCGCGCTGGTCGAACAGGACGGCCCGGTAGCGCTCCGGGTCGAACATGCGGCGCATGTTCGGCCCGCAGCCCTGGCCCGGGCCGCCATGGACCATGACGGCCGGCTTGCCGTCCGGGTTACCGCAGGTCTCCCAGTAGACGAGGTCGCCGTCGCCGACGTCGAGCAGGCCGGAGTCGTACGGTTCGGACGGCGGGTACCACTCGGCCACGGCTACCAGTCGAGGGCGTCGGCGAGGTTCTTGTACGTGAACAGCTCGGTCTTGTCGAACCAGAGGTTCACCTCGTACTGCGCTTCTTCCTTGTTACCGGAGGCGTGCACCAGGTTGGCGACGGCCTTGCCGGTGGTGGCGGCGGCGGCCTTCGACTGGTGGGCGAAGTCGCCGCGGATCGAGCCGGGCTGGGCCTCGTTCGGGTACGTGGTCCCCACGATCTTGCGCACGGTCGCCACGGCGTCCTCGCCCTCGAGCACGAACGCGATGACCGGTCCGCGCTGCATGAACGTCGCGGTGGCGTTGTAGACGTCGGCCCCGAGGCGCTCTTCGAGGTCGAAGTAGTGCTTGCGGGCGAAGCCAGCGTCCAGCTCGCGCATCTTCACGCCGACGACTTTCAGCGACGCGTCCTCGAACCGAGCGATGATGCGTCCGGCCAGGCCGCGGACCACGGCATCCGGCTTCAGCACGACAAGCGTGCGCTCCCGCAACTGCTGAGAGTCGGCCACGGTAATCCTTTCCCCTGTGTGAATGGACACAGGGTAGCCGCCCGGGTGTACCGCCGGCCGGCATATGCGGGCCGGTCATTGTCACGCTCTGATAGCGAAGGGCCGGCCCCGGCCCGGTACGGCCTGACCGTATCCGCAAATGGTTTGACAGCACCTGCCCGAGCGCTGAAACTGGACCGTGGCCTGGCGACGTTTGCTGATAGCGGTAAGTGCTGCCATGGCGTGCGGGGCCATGCTGACGCCGGTCTCGGCCCAGGCGTCCATCTACTGGGTGCCGGGCGACAGCGCGACGTACCGGTTCATCCCGCCCGAGCCTTTCCTGCACGGCCGGTATGTATCCACGGCGCAGCTGAGCGCGCAGCTCGCGGCCTGTGAGGACCGGATGGTACGGACCCGGCAGGGGTCCCGGCAGCACGTACCCACGGTCGTCATCGTCGGTGCCTCGTTCACCGCCGGAGTCGGCCCGGGCAACCCGGACGGGTCCTGGGCCGCGCTGCTGGCCCACCGCCTGGGCTGGAATGCCGTCGTCTACGGGGACCCGGGAGCGGGCTACGTGCGCCCGGGCATCCACCGGCGCGGCCCGGTCTCCCGCGAGATCTCGGAGGTAGACCTGCGCGAGCTCAACCCGGCGCTGGTCATCGTGCAGGCCGGCCACAACGACATGGGAGTGCCCGCCGGTGTCGAGCAGGTGCGGGTGAAGCAGGTGCTCGCGCAGATCCGGGCCGCGGTCCCGGATGCCGGGATCGGCCTCATCACCGTCTTCGCCGGACGCAAGCACCGGCCGGCGGCCTACCAGACCGACCGCACGATCATCGCGGCGGCGCGGGCCGCCGACCCCGCGGTGATCATCATGGACCCGCTGGCCGGCCCGTGGAAGTTCGCCCGGGTGCGGGACGGCCTGCACCCGACGGCGGCCGGCAGCAAGTGGATCGCCGGCCAGGTGTCGCAGATCCTGGAGGGGCGCGGCGTGCAGCCCGCGCTGGCCCCCCGGGGCGCGGGCGTAACCCCGGGCGGCCGGCCGAAGAACATGATCTGCGACTTCGGCCTCCAGGCGCCGCCGGCCGTCCGGGCCCTCCCGGTCATCCGGGTTCCCTCGGCGCTGCGGTAACGACGTCAGCCGGCCCGGGCACGGAACTGGCCGGCCCGGCCTGGACGGGCAGCCGGAGGCGCACCAGCGTCCCCTCGCCGGGAGCGGCCTGCGCCTCGACGGATCCGCCGTGGCGCTCGGCCACCTGGCGGACGATGGCGAGCCCGAGCCCGGAGCCCGGCACGGCCCGGGCCGCGGGTGCCCGGTAGAAACGGTCGAACACCTGGGGCAGGTCGGCGGGCTCGATGCCGGGCCCGCGGTCGCGCACGGTGAGCTCGCCGTCCCGCAGCCGGACCTCCACCCGCCCTTGGGGTATGGTGCCCGGCGAGCCGAACTTGGCCGCGTTGTCCAGCAGGTTCCTGACCGCGATGCCCAGCCGGTCGGCCTGGCCGACCACGACGCAGGGCTCGAGATCCGCGCTGAACGCGGTCTGCGGCCAGTCCCGGCGGGCGCCGTCCAGGCTGGCGGCGACCACGTCGTGCAGCGGCACCTCGCTGAGCTGACCGGACTGCGTCTCCCCGCGGGCCAGCTCGGTGACGCTGGTCACCAGCTGGCTGAGCTCGGCGACCTGGGCGACGATCCGGCTGAGCACCTCCTGGCGCTCCGGCTCCGGCATGGACGGGGCCGAGGCCAGCAGCTCGCAGTTGACCCGCAGGCTCGTCATCGGGGTGCGCAGCTCGTGGCTGGCGTCGCTGACGAGCTGCCGCTGGGCGGCCAGCGAGCGCTGCAGCGCCTGGAGCATGGTGTTGAACGAGGTGGCGAGCCGTCCGACTTCGTCGGCGCGTTCCACCTCGACGCGGCCGGCCGGGTCCCCGGTCTCCGTCACCCGTTCGGCCAGTGCGGCCAGGCGGGCCACCGGCGCGAGCCCGGCCCGGGCCACCGCCCAGCCCGCCAGCGCCGCCAGCGCCACTCCGATGAGGCTGAGCAGGGCCAGCGTCGCCCCGACGCTGGCCACCTCGCCCTGGACCGCGTTGAGCGGCATCGCCACCTGGGCGGCCAGGCCCGGCGCGAGCGGCGTGGTGAGCACTATGGCGCTCACCCCGTTGAGCTTGTCCTGGGCGTAGTAGGCGCCGCGCCGCCCGGCTGCGACGCCGGTCGCGGCCGTGTTCCCGGCCAGCACCCCGGCGTTGCCGGCCGGCGCCCAGACGGCTCCCCGGGCCGTCACCACCTGCGTATAGGGGGTGGTCACGCCGAAGCGATCCGAATGCGGGGGCACCCAGCCGGCCGGGATGCGGCCGTGGAAATGCCGGGCCACCCGGTACACCACGGCCGCCTGCTGCTGCAGCTCACGATGCACCTCGTCCTGCAGGTCGGCGCGGACCACGACGAAGGCCACGGCCGTGATGCCCAGCGTCACCGCGGCGACCGCGGCGGCCACCGCGAGGGTGAAGCGGGTCCGCAGCATGAGCGGGCCCGTTCGTCGGGGCCAGCGGAGCCCGGGCCTGGTCACGGCACGGCCCGGATGACGTAGCCGACGCCGCGCACGTTGTGCAGCAGCCGCGGACGGCCGCCGACCTCGAGCTTGCGCCGCAGGAAGCCGACGAAGACGGTGAGCGCGTTGGACGCGGGAGCCTCGCCGTACCCCCACACCCGCTCCCGGATCACGTCGTAGCTGAGCACCTGCTCGGCGTTGCGCATCAGCAGTTCGAGCAGGCCGAACTCCATCCGGGTGAGCACGATCTCCTGACCGTCCCGCGTCACCCGCCGGGCGTCGGCGTCGAGGGTCAGGTCGGCGTAGCCGAGCACGTCCCGCTGGCCCTGGGTGCGCCGCAGCAGCGCCCGCACCCGGGCCTGCAGCTCACCGAGCGCGAACGGCTTGACCAGGTAATCGTCCGCGCCCGCGTCAAGCCCGGTGACCCGGTCGTCGACCGAGTCCCTGGCGGTGAGGACGAGCACCGGGGTAGCGTCCCCGCGCTCCCGGAGCCGGCGGCACGCGTCGAGCCCGTCCAGGATGGGCATCAGGACGTCCAGCACGATCAGGTCCACCGGCGAGCGGGCCACCAGGTCGAGCGCCTCACCGCCGTGAACGGCCGTAATGACCTGGTATCCCGCGTATCGTAGGGCGCGGCTGAGCGAATCCCGGACGTCCGGATCGTCATCCACGACCAGTACCCGGCTGGAAGTCATGCGGTAAGCGAATCAGTTCAGGCTGAGAAGATGCTGGAAGGTTGCCGAAGGCCTCTCAATTTTCACTGCTCTTTCACAATGCGCCGGCACTCTTGCCTGCCATGCGACACGGCACGATGACCAGGCACGACCCAGGCCCCGGCGGAACTCCCGAAAGTGAGGAGGATCACGTGGTCCGTGGCGGTCCCGGAGACCCCGCCGCCTCCGGCACCCTGTGGCTGATCAGGCACGGGGAGAGCACCTGGAACGTCCGCGGGCTCGCCCAGGGGCACTGTGACGAGGCCCAACTGACCGCCCGCGGCGAGCGGCAGGCGTGGGAACTCGCGACCGAACTGAGCACCCAGCCGATCAAGACGCTGTACGCTAGCGATCTACGCCGGGCGTTGGAGACGGCGGCTCCGCTCGCGGAAGTACTCGGGCTGGCCGTCAATCATGACGCCCGGCTGCGCGAGCGTAGCCTGGGCGTTCTTGAGGGCAGCGCGAGCGCCGCGATCAGCCCCAAGGTCACCGGGCTGCGCGCGCAGCGGGTAGCTGACCCCGACGCACGGCCTGACGGCGGGGAGTCTGTCCGGGATTTGTACGAGCGGGCCGCTAGCTTCGCGGATGAGCTGGCGACCCGGGACCATCCCGGGGACGTTGCCGTCGTGGCCCATGGCGGCACCCTCCGGGTGCTGTACGCCTATTTGCACGGAATCGCGGTCGAGCGGATGGCCTGGGAACCGCTCGAAAACGGCCGCATCCTGCGCTGGCCCGCACAGTCGCAGGATCGCGGCCCCACCCCACGAGAGAGGAACGACGACACATGAATCCGACGGCATTGCGCCTGCCCAGCCGGGCGACGAAGCCGCGCAGCAACGGGTTGACCATGGTCATCGACGGCGGCATAACGCTGAACCTGTTCGCCGACATTGTCTCGTCCACGCCGGAGTACATCGACTTCGTCAAGTTCGGTTGGGGCACCGCGGTGGTGACCGGCGGCATCCGCCAGAAGATCGACGTGCTGCGGGAGCACGGCATCGGGTTTTACTTTGGCGGGACGCTGTTTGAGAAGTTCGTGATGCAGGAGCGGTTTGACGACTACAAGCGGTTCTGCCACGAGTACGGCTGCGAGCACGTCGAGGTGTCGAACGGCACGATCATGATGTCCAACGCCGAGAAGGCGAGTTACATCCGTAAACTCGCCAGCGACTTCACCGTGGTCTCCGAGGTCGGCTTCAAGGACCCGGACCGCTCGGAGCAGCTGCCGCCGAGCAAGTGGGTGGAGTACATCAACGAGGACCTCACCGCCGGGGCCAAGCTGGTCACCCTGGAGGCCAGGGAGAGCGGCAAGTCCGGGATCTGCCGGCCCGACGGGGCACTGAGGTTCGGGCTGATCGAGGACGTGCTGTCGGCCGGCATTGCCGATGACAACTTGCTGTTCGAGGCGCCCAGCACCGCGCTGCAGACGTACTTCGTCACCCGGATCGGCCCGAACGTGAACCTGGGTAACGTCCCGGCCAGCGCGATCATCGGCCTGGAGACGCTGCGCCTCGGGCTGCGCGCCGACACGCTGACCGCGTTCGAATAGGGAGACGTGGATGCGGACCACCACCGATGCCTTCCACCTGGCGATCCCGGCCTATGACCTGGACGAGGCCCAGCACTTCTACGTGACCCTGCTCGGCTGCAAGCTGGCCCGGCGCTACGACGACCGGATCACCCTGGACTTCTTCGGCGACCAGGTTGTCTGCCACCTGACCGAGGGCCCGCCGCCGGGGCGCCCGCAGAGCCTGTACCCGCGGCACTTCGGCATCACGTTCCGCGCGGAGGCCGACTTCGAGGCGCTGCACCACTGCGCGGTCACCCGCAAGATCCCGTTCTACCAGGAGGCCTCGACCCGGTTCGAGGGCCTGGTCGAGGAGCACAGCACGTTCGTCCTGCTCGACCCGTCCGGGAACCTGCTGGAGTTCAAGCATTACCGCGATCCGCGGATGATGTACTGATGGCGGGCCGCCAGCGGCTCGACCACATCGACGCCATGCGGCCGCTCAAGCAGGCCGGCGTGGTCAGCACGCACACGATCGTCGCGTTCACGCCGGGCGCCGCCCTGGTGTTCTCCAACGGCGCGCTGCTGCTGCTGCACGTGTCCCGGGAGGCGTTCTTCTCCATCTCGGCGTGCATGCTGACCTACGCCTACTCCGGCTTGAAGCGCGACACGATGAAGAAGTTCTACTGGCGCCGGTTCGTCGCGGTCGGGATCCCGTACCTGATCTGGAACGCCATCTACTTCGCGTGGTTCGTCTGGCCGCTGCACGAGAACTCCTACTCCAGCGTCGGGTCGGTGTTCTTCCACTTCGTCCGGCAGCTCGAGGTCGGCTACGACCAGCTGTACTTCCTGATCGTGATCGCCGAGTTCTACGTGGCCTTCCCGCTCCTGCTGTGGGTTCTCAGGAAAACCAAGGATCACCACGCCCTGCTCATCGGCGCGGCGGCGATCCTGCAGGTTTTCTTCACGATCGGGGTGCACTGGGGCTGGTTCGGGTACCGCATGGGCGAGTACGCCCAGGAGAACGCGGCGTTCTACGTGCTCTACCTGGTCGGCGGCGCGGTCGTGGCCTGCCACCTGAAGGAAGTGCACGACTGGCTGATGGGCCGCAAGTTGCTGATCGTGTTCCTGACCGTGGCCACGGCGGTGCTCGCCGAGGGCGTGTACTTCCTGACCAAGGGCAACGGCGGCGCGGCGCTCGGCCACGCCGCCGACCCGTTCCAGCCCAGTGTGATCCCGTTCAACATCTGCGTGATCGCGCTCGGGTACCTGGCCGGGATGTGGCTGGTGGAGCCGCACCGGCACCGGTGGATCAGGAAGGCGACGCGGGTCGGCTCGGACGACTCGTACGGCATCTTCCTGGCCCAGATGCTCTTCATCACCGCGCTGGCGTTGTGGGGCGGACGGGACTTCGCCCAGGTGATGCCGTTCTACGTATGGATCCCGCTGTGCATCGCGTTCGCCTATCTCGGCAGCATCGCGCTGACCGAGCTGCTGGCCCGCACGCCGCTGGCGGTGTCATTCACCGGCCGCAAGCGGGTGCCGTGGCGGGCCGATCGGCGTCCGGCCGGGTCGCACCGCCGGGTCGCGCCCGCCGGCGTCCCGGCGGGTGCCGCGGTCCCCGCGATCGCGGTGTCCGCGAACGCCACCGCGGCCGCCGACCCCACCTCGGCGGCCGTCCCCGCGGTGGCCGCATCCCTCGAACCGACCCCGACCCCGGCGCGGGCCCCCGCTCCGGCCGCCCGGGACCGGGACTCAACCCCGCTGGCCGCCGCGGCCAGCGACCAGAACGGAGCCTGAGCTTGCTAAGGGAATGGATTGACCACAATGCGGCCAGCCGGGGCGATGCGCCGTACCTCGAGGACGCGGCCGGGAGCGGCACGCTGACGTTCGCCGGGCTGGCTCGTTCGGTCCGGGCCTGGTGCCGGCTGCTCGACGAGGCGGGGGTCCCGGCGGGGGCGGGCGTGGCCATCCGCTGCGCCGAGCAGTTCGACTACGCCGTGGCGCTGGCCGGCATCATGGGCGCGGGCCGGGTGGCGGTCCCGCTCGACCCGGGCGCGCCGGCCGCGGACGCGGGGCGGGTGCTGGCGGTAGCCAAGCCGCTGGCGGTGGTCGGCGACGCCGCCGACGGCCCGCTGCTTGACCTGCCCGTGCTGACCATGCCGGACGACGCTTCCCCGGATGATCCCGGCTCCTTCACGCCCCCACCGGCGCAGGGAGGCATCTACCTGTGCACGAGCGGGACCACCGGCACGCCCAAGGGGATCCTGCTGGGCGAGGAGCAGTTGTGCCACGTGGCCGCCGCCGTAGCCAGCCACCACCGGCTGACCCCGGCCGACCGCGGTTACTGCTGCCTGCCGCTGTTCCACGTGAATGCCGAAGTGGTGGGCGTGCTCTCGGCGCTGGCCGCCGGGGCGTGCCTGATCGTGGACCGCAAGTTCCGCCGCCGCGGCTTCTGGGAGCTGATCGAGACGCGCCAGGCCACCTGGATCAACGCGGTGCCGGCCATCATCACGATCCTGGGGATGGACCCGCCCGCGTCGCCGGTGAGCGACCGGGTCCGGTTCATTCGTTCGGCCTCCGCACCGCTGGCCCCGGCGGCGCTGCAGCGGTTCGAGAAGTCGTTCGGCATTCCCGTGGTGGAGACCTACGGGATGACCGAGGCGGCCAGCATGATCACCGCCAACCCGCTGGACGGGCCGCGTAAGGCCGGCTCGGCCGGCCAGCCGGCCGGCTCCGAGCTGCGCGTGGTCGAGTGCCCCGACGGGCCTTCGGGTCCGTGCCTGCCGTGCCCGGCCGGGACCGTGGGCCGGGTACAGATCAGGGGCGGCGGCGTGATCAAGGAGTACGCGGCGAACGGCCGGGCCGGGGCGTTCGACGCCGACGGCTGGCTCGACACCGGCGACCTCGGTCACCTGGACGCCGATGGCTACCTGTTCCTGGCCGGGCGGTCCGACGACGTGATCAACCGGGGCGGCGAGAAGATCTACCCGCGCGAGATCGAGGACTTCCTGCTGGCGCAGCCCGGAGTCCGGTCCGTCGCGCTGATCGGCGTCCCCGACGAGGTGCTCGGCGAGCGCCCGGTCGCCTACCTGGTCCCGGCCGGGGCTCCGGACGGCCTGGAGCTGATCGACGCGCTGCGCGAGGCGTGCGAGGCGGAACTGCCCAAGCCCAAGCGGCCGGCCGAGTTCTGCCTGATGGACGAGCTGCCGCTCGGGCCGACCGGCAAGATCGCCCGCCGTCGCCTGCGCGAGCTCGCCGCCGTCGGCAGCTAGCTGCCATAGGCAGCTGGTCATTCCCGGTTACGCCCGGGCGCGCTCCTTGCGCCCGGGCGTAACCTTGCGCGGTGAGCGCCCGCCGCGGAGCGGGTGATCCTCCACGGTGCGTGTGATATCCGTGGGGCGCCTGATACCGGGCCGACGTGTCCCGAGTGGTGCAGCTAACGGAATGGATGGAGCATCAATGCTGCTACCGCGGCATGGATGGAGCATCAATGCCGTTACCAGGAGCTGCTGGTCGCCGGCCTCGGCGCGGCCGGGGCCGCGGTGACCGCCGGGGAGCGCGGCGAGCTGCGGTCCCTGCTGGCCGCCATGGACCTGCCCGATGCCCCGCTGGCCGGCCTCGCCGTCGAGGGCTAGCCGGCGGCCCTGGCCCGGTCGGCGGAGGCGAGGGATATCCGGTTCGCCGACGCGGCCGACCGGATACCGTGCCGACGTGTTCGCCCGCCCGGGCACGGAGCCGGGCGGGCGAACCTGAGTCAGGCCCGCAGGCCGTGCCGGGCGCTGTAGGGGAAGAACCAGCCCAGCAGCCCGGCCAGCATCACCACGTACTGGACGTTGCTGGCCAGCGGTACCGCGTCGATCGGGAGCGCGTAGGCGATCACGACCCGGACCACCGCGTCGAGCACCAGGACCACTCCGATGACCCAGCTGACCAGGCGCACGTCATGACGGAAGCGCGGCTCGTCGTGCCAGCGCCGCTCCCATGCGTCCGCCGCCGTCGGGCCCTTCTTGACGGTGGCGATGGTCCGGCCCAGGTGCAGCATGAACGGCTGGCGCATCCGCAGCGACACGATGACCCACAGCCCGAGCAGGCCGGTCAGCCAGCCGTCCTTGGCGAAGATGATCCGCGGGTCCCCGCGCAGGAGCGCGACCGCCGTGCCCGCCGCGAACAGGGTGAGCATCACCAGCGCGGGCACGTCGGCCCGGCCGCGGGCGAGCGAGATCAGGGCGTGCGCCGCCGGGACGGCACCGCTGGCCGCGGACGCCGCCAGCACCGGGGTGCCGGCCTGGCGGAGCAGGTAGAACAGGGCCAGCGGGGCCACGATGTCGACGGCGAGCTGGATCCCCAGCCGGCGGCGGGCCGCCTGCGGGGCCGGCGCCGGGCCGGGTGTCCTGGTCAGTGCTTCGGCGTTCACGGGCGTGCCTCCGTTGTTGTCGCGCGATCGAAGATTTCCACGAGTTCCCCGGCGTACTGGCGCAGGTCCACCGGGTGGGTGACCGAGCGGGTAGCGGCCGCGTCGATCGATGCCCGCAGGCTCACCGCCATCGCCACGGGATCGAACCGGCGCATCTCCCCGGCTTCCTGCGCCGCGGTGAACAGCTGCGCCAGCACCGTCACCGCGGCGTCGGCGAATTCCCGCTGCCCGGCCCGGGCCGGCAGGTTGGCCAGGATCTCCACCGCGGCCCGCGCGTAGGCCGGCTGCTCGGCCAGGAACTCCAGGTTGCTGCGGATGTAGGCAGCCAGCCGGGCCCGCGGCGTGTCCGCCCGGACGATCCGGGGCCGCATGAAGGCGGTGCCCCGCTCGACCACGTACCCGAGCGCCTCCCGCATCAGCGCGTCCCGGGACTCGAAGTGGTAGGAGATCAGCCGGGTGCTGCTCAGCTGGGCGTGCTCGATGATCCGGGCAAAGGACGCCTCGTGGTAGCCGGCGTCGGCCACCACCTCGATCGTCGCCTGCAGGATCTGCTCGCGCCGGGCGGCGCCGTCCCTCGTTCTTACTTGCATGAGTAAGAAGTTACTCAATCAAGTAAGAACCGTCAAGGGGCCGGTACGGCTTGGTCAGGCGGGAGTCCCCGTTACACCGCCATCGGGATGGCACCCATGGCCGCCAGCTCGTCCTCGCCGCGGGCCCGCTCCGGGCCGCCGGCCAGGACGAGGGTGCGCGCCCACTGGTACCGGCAGCCCGCCGCGCTCAGCCGCTCCGCCGCGGCCAGCATCCCGTCCCGGTCCCCGGCCGCGAGCGCGGCCGAGCGCTCCACGACGGCCTGGGCGATCGGGTTACCCGCGGCGCAGCGCCGGGCCCGGCCGATCCGGCTGGCCGCGGCCGGATCGGCGCACAGCACGGCCGCCTCGGCCCACAGCGCCGCGTACCAGGGCCGCCACAGGACGTTGTTCCAGTCCCGGAAGTCTTCCGGCGGCGTGGCCAGCAGGGTCAGCGCCTCCTCCCCGTGACCGCGGTGGAGCAGGACCAGCGCGTCGAAGAAGTCGCCGTGGCGGAAGTCCGAGATCGACCGGCCCGGGGTGACGAGCGCGTTCGTCACCGTGAGCCACCGCGCCCGGCCCGCCTCATCGCCCCGCAGCCCGCACACCGCCGCGGCCGCGTACGGTCCCCGGTTGAGGTTGCCCGCCCGCGGCCGTCCGGCTCGTTCCCACCCGTCCAGGAACCGCTCCGCGAACGCGGCCGTCTCGGCCCAGTCGCCGGCCAGCGCGGTCACCACCAGCAGCCGGGCGGTGGCCAGGTGGCCTTCCTCCCGGTAGAAAGGCAGGTCGCGGAGCTGCTCGGCGAACTCCCGGGCCGCGGCCAGGTCGCCGACCGCCATCGCCGTCTCGGCCGCCATCTGGTACGCGTCGAACAACTCGAGCCCGCAGGCGATCGGGCGCTGCCGCAGCGGGGCCAGCAACTCGATCCGGCACAACGCGCTGGCCACGGCGGCCTGGATGTCGCCGCGGGCCAGCTCGATGCTGGACCGCAGGTCCAGCGCGGCGCTCTCGGCCACCGGGTCCCCCGCCCGGCGGGCCAGTGCGATACCGCGCTCGGCCATCTCGGCGGTCACCGGATCCGGCCGGGAGCCGTTGAACCCCTCGGCGATGACAACCCGGGCCATGGCGGCCGGGTCGTCGCCGGCCAGCGCGGCCGCCTCGGCGAGCAGCCGGGGCACGCTGAGCGGAACGGATTCGGGCATCAGGCCCGGGCCGCGGTTGACCAGTTCGGCGACCTGAGCCAGCTGATACCCGGCGCGCGGCCGGTCGCCGGCCCGGAGCGCGGCGTCGGCGCAAGCCCGGTGCAGCCGGATCGCGTCGCCGCCGAAGTGCCTGATCTCAGCGGCCGAGGCGGCGTCGCGCAGGGCGGAGGCGACCTGGTGGTCGTCGGCGGCGAGCGCCGCCGCCTGCTCGTACCGCCGCTGCGCCTCCCCGGGCAGGCCCCGCGCGAAGCACAGCTCCGCCAGGCGCAGCGCCAGCCGGCAGCCCCCGGCCCGCTGGGCCGGCTGGGCCACTGCCCAGTCCAGCGCGGCCCGCAGATCGTCGGCGACCTGGTCGAATGCCACCCGGCCCCGGGCCTGGCCCGAGTCCAGGGGCTCCGCCAGGGCATCCGCCTCGGCCAGGCACCAGCGCAGGTGCCGGGCGTGAGCCTCGGTCAGCTCATCCGCCTCGCCCAGGCGCGCGGCCCCGTACTGGCGGATCGTCTCCAGCATGCGGTACCGGGTGCCGTCCGGGCCGGCCATGGCGGTCAGCAGGCTGTAGTCGGCCAGCCCGGCCAGGCTCGCGGCGGCCCCGGCGGCCCCGGCAGCCTCGGTGGCTCCCGTGATCCCGGCCGGCGGCCAGCCGGCCAGCAACGCCGCGACCGCGTCGACGGTGAATGGGGCCGCGAACACCGAGGCCCGGCGCAGGACCGCCCGTTCGGCGCCGGGCAGCAGCGCGTAGCTCCAGTCCAGCGCGGAACGCAGTGACCGGTGCCGGTCGTTGAGCCGCCGCCCGCCGGCCAGCAGGCGGAGCTGGTCGTCAAGCCCGGCCTCCAGGCCGTCCAGGCCCAGCGCGGGCAGCCGGGCGGCGGCCAGCTCGATGGCCAGGGCCATGCCGTCCAGGCCGCGGCAGAGTTCCGCGATCCGGCGGCGGTCGGTGCTCCCGGCCAGGCCGCCGGCCGCGACGGCCCGGCCGAGAAACAGCTCCACGGCGTCGCCGCCGTCGTCGCGCACCGCCAGGCCAGGCACGGAGAACACCTGCTCATAGGGCACCAGCAGCCGGGCCCGGCTGGTCGCCAGCACGGTCACCCGCGGGCAGGCCGTCAGCAGCCGCTCGGTCAGCACGACCACCGCGTCCACGAGATGCTCGCAGTTATCCAGCACGAGCATGGCTTCCCGTTCGGCCAGCCAGGTCAGGACCGTCTCCTCGGCGGACCGGCCCTGCTGCTCCCCCAGGCCGAGCACGCCGGCCAGGGCCGGTGCCACCATCGCGCCGTCGGTGACCGGGACCAGGTCGACGTACCAGACGCCGGCCGGGAACCGGCTGGCCTGCCCGGCCGCCACCTCGAGGGCCAGCCTGGTCTTGCCGATCCCGCCCGGGCCGACGGCGGTGACCAGCCGGTGCCCGGCCAGCGCGGCCGCGAGCTCGGCGCGCTCGGCGGCCCGGCCGATGAACGGCGTCAGCGGCGCGGGCAGCGGCGCCACCGGGCGCTGCGGGACAGGCGGCGCCACCCCGGGAACGGCCGGCGCCGCCAGGCTGGCCAGGGCGCGCCGGTCGGCCACGCCGAGCTTACGGAGCAGCGAGGAGACGTGGCTCTCCACCGTCCGCACCGAGATGAACAGCTGGTCCGCGATCTCGGCGTTCGTCAGGTGCCGGGCAACGCCGGCCAGCACCTCCGCCTCACGGGCCGAGACATCCGGCCCCGGCGGCACCTGCACTGCGTTCACGACGTCATTGTCGCCCAGAATCCGCCGGGCCGGAGCTGACCGCGGCTGGCGTTTCAGCCCCGGTTCAGGGCCGTATCAGGAACGCGGCCAGCCCGGTGCCGGTATACCGCCGGGTGGCGCGGCGCGGGCCGCGGCGTCGAGGCCCTGCTGCACCAGGGCGCTCCCCCCACGCGGCGACGCAGCTGGAGGTACTCGATGGGGTTGGCCACCCGTTCGGTATCGATGTTTTCGGGTTCCCGCATCGACTCGAAACAATTTCGGCGGCCGTCTCACGGGACGCCCGTGGCCGCCGTCTGCAGGGTGCGCCGACTCGAGGGCGCACCTGACACCCGAAGGGAACGATTCATGTCGATTGAGGAGAACAAGGCCGTCGTGGGCCGCTGGTTCACGGAGTTCTGGGGCAAGGATTTCAACCCGGACGTCATCGGCGAGCTCGCCGCCCCGGACATCCGGTTCGAGTACTCGCTGCACGCGCCGCTGCGCGGCCGGGACGCGGTCCGCGCGTTCGCCCAGAAGTTCCGGGCCGCGTTCCCGGACCTGAACTTCTGGGGCACGGCCGAGCTGATTGCCGAGGGCGATTACGTGGTCGGTCAGTGGGAGGGCGGCGGCACCCACACCGGGGACGCGTTCGACGACATGCCGGTCGGCTCGCTGCCGGCTCGCACCGGCAAGGTCATGCGGTTCACCGGCACGACCGTCCTGAAGGTCGAGAACGGCCTCATCACCGAGGAGATCGGCCTCGACGACGGCGTCACCGTCCTGCGTCAGCTCGGCCTGATCACGGAGGCCTGAGCGTACTGATCAGCAGGCATGCCGCGGCCAGGCCTCACCGGGCCTGGCCGCGGCGTGCCGTACCGGGGGCAGGGAGCAGGAATGACGGCATCACCGCGGCTGCCGGCCGGCGTCGTACGGCGCGCGGCCCGTCCTGGGAACGGGGCGGCCGCGGCTGAGCTGAACCACGTGGCGGAACTCGCGCGGCGCCGTGACGCCCGCACCATCGTCATCGGCCGGGGACGTTCGGCCCTGGCCGCCGCGGCGGTGGCAGCCCTCGCCCGCCGCTGGGAGGGCGAGGAGCGGATCGTGCTCGACATCGTCACCTGGCCGGAGGAGGCCGCGTCCTGGCTGCGGCAGGCCACCCGGTTCGCCGCCGCGGATCCGGACCTGTGGGTAATGGCCGGCCCTGCGGGCGGCTGGGCCCAGATGACCCGCCGGCTGCTGTGGTCGACTCGCTGGCGGCCCGGGCGCACTATCGCCCTGGCCGACCTCGGCCGGCCGGAGGCGATCGGGCTGGTGGGCGCGCACAACCTGACCGGCCTGACCGGTGCGACCGCGGACGGGCGCACCTGGGCCGTTCGCGACGGGCAGCTCCAGACCGCCGGGCCGCGGGCGGGGTCCTTACCCTGCCTGGCCTGCTTTACCTCGGCCGGCCCGTTTTCCAGGCCCGGTACCGGTCCGGGCAGCACACGGCGCACGGGCGGTACCCCGCGGCGATCGCGGTCGCCTCGTCGGCGAAGAAGACGCGGTACCGCACGTAGCCGCCGCCGGCGATCGCGCGCAGCGCCGAGGGGCAGTCGAGGCGGCCGTAGATCTTCAGGCCGCGGTGACCGCCCCACCGGCCCTTCGCCTCCGACTGATAGGGCGTGCCGTCCGCCCCGAGCAGCGTGCTTATGCGGCGGCCTCCAGGTTCAGCAGCGCGGCCTTGGCGGCCGGGCCGCCGACGTAGCCGCCGGGCGTGCCGTCGTTGCGGAGCACCCGGTGGCAGGGCACCACGACGGGCAGCGGGTTGGTGGCGCAGGCCGTGCCGACCGCCCGGGCCGCCCGCGGGTTGCCGACGAGCTCGGCCACCTGCCCGTAGCTGCGCGTCTGCCCGTAGCCGATCGACGGCAGGTACTGCTGCACCAGCCGCCGGAACCCGGTGGACAGCGACGTGTCCAGCGGGAGGCCGAAGGCGCGCCGCCGTCCGGCGAAGTACTCCTCCAGTTCCCGGGCCGCCGCGTCCAGCCGCCCCGGTGCGCGGAGCACGCGCGAG
This sequence comes from Streptosporangiaceae bacterium, assembly GCA_025934635.1. The sequence goes on from JAICWX010000029.1 coordinate 26,610, forward strand.
CTGAGCCGGCTGGCCAGGGTCGCCAGCACGCGGTCGTGGCCTTCGGTGTCGTAGGCGACGCGCACCAGCCCGCGTGGCGTGGCCGCCAGCAGGAGCATCCCGACGGGAGAGTCGACCGTCCGGTAGGCGATGTCGAGCAGGCCTTCGCGCTCGGCGGCCAGTTCGAGCTCGCGATGCAGCCGCGCCAGCGTGCCGGCGTCGTGCGGGGTCGTGAAGGGGTCAGTGGGTTCGGTCATGATGGGCTCCGGCCGGGTAGTTCTTGCGCAGGTTCTTGATGCCATCGGCGGCGGCACGGCGGGCCGCCTCGGTGGTGCCGCCGAGAATCTGCGCGATCTCGGCGTAGGGCAGCCCGGCCACGTGATGGTAGGCGACGGCCTGGCGCTGCTTGTCCGGCAGCGCCCGGACCGCCTGCCACAGGCCGTCGTCGCCCGCGCCCGGGACGCCGGACCTGGCCGGCTCGGCGGGCTCGGCCGGCTCGGCGGGGAGTTCCCCGACCGGGACCGGCTGCCGGCTGCGGGCTCGCAGCACGTCGATGGCCTTGCGGTGCGCGATCGTGACCAGCCAGGCCTCGACGTTCGCGGTCTCCGGCAGGTCCGGATAGGCGCGCAGCGCGGCCAGGAACGTCTCCGACCAGGCGTCGTCGGCGTCGTGGCGGGCGAGCAGCACCCGGCAGACCCGCAGCACGGTGCCGCCGTGCTCGGCCACGACCCGCTCGAACGGCTGCTTGCTCCCCATGCCCGGTAGACGCTCCCCCGCCGCCGAACGTGAGGTCTCGATCGGAAAACACAAGCGGCAGTCCTACGTCAGCCTCTCAGGTGCCGGCGGGCCGTGACAATGTGCCGGCTTCATCGGCCCTTGCATTGTTGATCACCTGACGAGATTCATCGGCAGGATTTGCTCCATTTAGGCGAGCGACTGCCGGTGCACGATCATGATCCTCGCATTGTTCGCCGCAAAGGCCGTTTTCGCAGCGGCAAAGCTGGTCAACGGCATTCATTTCGCTGCCATTTCACGGTCAGTCGCCGGCTGCCGGCCCTCCATCCGCAGGCTGTCGACGTCACGGTTGCGGAAAGTGACCAGGAGGCCGGGCGCGTATCGCCACCTGATACCGCTTTATGTAGATTTCGTCTCTACGCCCCACGGGGGCCTCGATGTTGGGCAAAATAGCCCTCGGGTAATAAATATCGAAATCGCATACGGGGGTATGCTGGTGCAGGAACTGCAGGCTGGCGATCCAGGGGTGATCGGGCCGTACCGGGTGGTCGGACGGCTGGGCAGCGGGGGCATGGGTCACGTGTTCCTGGGCCGGTCACCGGGCGGGCGGCTGCTGGCCATCAAGGTCGTCCGGCCCGAACTGTCCGGAGACCTGGAGTTCCGGACCCGGTTCCGGCGGGAGGTCGCCGCCGCCAGAAGCGTGAGCGGGCTGTTCACGGCGCCGCTGGTGGACGCGGACACCGAAGCGCCGGTGCCCTGGCTGGCCACCGCCTACATCGCCGGATCGTCGCTGGCGGATACCGTGGCCCGGCACGGGCCGTTGCCCGCCGCATCGCTCCTGGCGCTGGCGGCCGGGCTGGCTGAGGGCCTGCTCGCGATCCATTCGGCCGGCCTGGTGCACCGTGACCTCAAGCCGTCGAACGTGCTGATGGCGGCCGACGGTCCGCGGGTCATCGACTTCGGCATCTCCCGGGCCATGGAGGCGAGCGCGGTCACCAGTACCGGCATAGTGGTCGGCTCTCCCGGTTTCATGTCACCCGAGCAGGCCGAAGGCCACGAGGTCGGCCCGCCCAGCGACGTGTTCAGCCTCGGCGCCGTGCTGGCGTTCGCCGCCACCGGCCAAGGACCGTTCGGCAACGGGTCCAGCGCCGCCCTGATCTACCGGCTGGTCCACAACCCGCCGGACCTGGCCCGGGTACCGGTCGAGACGCGGGCCTTGATCGAGCACTGCCTGGACAAGGATCCCGGCCGCCGGCCCAGCCCGCGCGACCTCCTGGCCGGACTCGGCGAGGCCGACCTCGCGCCGGGGTGGCTGCCCGGATCACCCGCCCGGGACATCCGCCGGGCCGGGCTAGCCACGCCGGTTCCGGCCGCCGCCCTGGCGGCCCCGCCCACGTTCGGGGGCGGGGCGGGCACCGGGGGCATCATGGCCTCCGGCGTCCGGCCCGGCGCGGCCGGGGACCCGCTGACGCTGACCAGCGCGCACCTGAGCCAGCCGGTGACGCCGCCCCCGGCTGGGCCGGTGGCGTCGCCTTTGCCTGAGCCTGGGGCGGCGCCTTTTCCCGGGCCCGGGGCGCCCTACCCGCCCGGGCCCGCGGCAGCCTATGCGCCGGGGCCGGTGGCACCGCTTCCGCCAGGGAATCTTTCCGGTGTCAGGCCGGGGACCGGCGGCCGGCTGGGCCGTCGGCGGCTTTTGATCATCACGGGACTCGCGGCCGCGCTGGTCGTGGTGGCCGGCGGGATAACCGCCGGGGTGATCAGCACGGGCGGCAAGCACCCGGCCGCGCAGGGCGCGCTGAAGGCGCAGACTCAGGTGACCGCGTCCCCCTCCCTTCCGGCCGCCGCTTCGGCCTCGGCCTCGGCCTCGCAGAGCCAGCCGCAGGGCGGCGGCCGGCGGAACGGGCACGAGACGCCGACCGCGTCGCCCACGGCCACCGCTACGGCGACCCATAAGGCGAAGGCCTCGCCGACCGCGCGCGCCACTAAAACGGGATCGGGCCTGCGTCCCGCGAGCCTGACCGGTACCTGGACCGGTTCCTACTTCTGCCCGCAGGGCAGCACCGGGCTCCGGCTGGCGCTCAAGGCAACCGCGAGCGGCGGCCTCAGCGCGACCTTCAGCTTCTACCCCACCGGGAGCAACGTCAGCGTTCCGTCCGGCAGCTTCGCGCTGACCGGCAGCTACACCGCCAAGGGATTCCAGCTCACGCCGGATCACTGGATCAGCAAGCCGCAGAACTACTCCATGGTGGGCCTGACCGGCGCGGCCAACCGGAGCGACACGGCACTGAGCGGCAGCATCGTAAGCCCCGGGTGCACCACGTTTTCCGTGTCCCGTTAGGTCGGCGCGCGCGTCACGGCAACGGCCGTGACGCGGTGGCCGCTGCGGTGAGGTTGAGCAGCTCGCGGAGTACGTCCGAGGCGATCTCAGCGAGGGAGCGCGTTTCGCCTTCGCGGATCCACTGCGCGAAGGCGATCCCGAACACGGTGGCGCCGGACTCCGCCGCCAGGGTGGCGGCCGGCTCGCCGATGCCGCGCGCGCGCAGGGCAGCGGCGACCGTCGTGGCCACGCCAGCGAGTTTGTGCAGCTCACGCTCCTGGAGCGGCGGGTTCTGGCCGATCACGGACTGCCGCATACGGGAATACGGCCGGCGCTCGTCGGGGAAGAAAAATGTCGCCGCCGCAAGCGCGGAGGCGATGACCTCAAGCGGGGATGCGTCCGGCGGTGCGGCTTCCACTCCGTCGATGAACGCCTGGAGGAATTCCTGCTGCCCGTAGAACAGCACCTCGCGCTTGTCGCTGAAGTGCCGGAAGAAGGTGCGCTCGGTCAGCCCGACGGATTGCGCGATCTCCGCGGCGGTCGTCTGCTCGAATCCGCGGGTGGCGAACAGCTCGAGCGCCGCCGCCTGCAGGCGCTCTCGCGCACCCGGCTCCCAGCGTCCCATGGTGCCGAGTCTATTGATGACAGTGACTGTCGTACAGGTGTAAGGTGATGTCTGTGACTGACGTCAGTCACAGACATCAGTAGATCGGCCGCTCCGCTCGCCGCGGAGCCGAAGGGACAGTGCCATGCGCGTTTTCGTCACCGGAGCCTCCGGATGGATCGGTTCCGCTACCGTCGATGAACTGCTCGCCGCCGGGCACGAGGTCACCGGGCTCGCCCGGTCCGACGCCTCCGCCGCTGCCCTCCAGGCCAAGGGCGTCCAGGTCCGCCGCGGGGACCTGGACGATCTCGGAAGCATCCAGGCGGGCGCCGAGGCGGCCGAGGCGGTCATCCACCTCGCGAACAAGCACGACTGGTCCGACCCGGCCGGCACGGCCGCGGCCGAGCGAGCCGCGGTCCAGACCATCGGCGATGCGCTGGCCGGCACCGGTCGTCCGTTCCTGATCGCCTCGGGCGTGGCCGGCCGGACCCGGGGCCGGCCGGCCAGCGAGGACGATGCATCCCCGTTCCACGGCCCGGATTCGCCGCGCGGCGGCAGCGAGAACCTCGCGCTGGAGTTCGCCGACCGCGGTGTGCACAGCGTGAGCCTGCGTTTTTCCCCGACCGTGCACGGAACGGGCGACCACGGGTTCATCGCGATCATCGCCGCGGTGGCCCGCGAGAAGGGCGTCTCCGGTTACCCGGGAGACGGGACCAACCGGTGGGCCGCCGTCCACGTGTCCGATGCCGCGCGCCTGGTCACTCGCGGGCTGGCGAAGGCGCCGGCGGGCGCCCGCCTGCACGCCGTCGCGGAAGAAGGCGTACCCACCCGCGACATCGCGGCGGCCATCGGCCGCGCCTTCGACCTGCCCGTCACCTCGATCGCCCCTGATGACGGGCAAAGCCACTTCGGGTGGATCGGCACCTTCTTCGGCATGGATCTCGCGGCGACGAGCACCGTGACCCGCGAGCTTCTCGGCTGGACGCCCGCCGGCCCGACCCTCATCGAGGACCTCGACGGGGGTGCGTACTCGGCGGGCACGCCAACGGCCGGGTGAGGGGTTCCGGCCAGCCGGGGAGGCGCGGCCCCAGCGAGGCCCGGCGTGTTTCGCGCCGGGACCTCGGGCTACCGGGCAGAGGTGACATCAGCGCGCCATTATCGTTCCCGAAAGCATTTGGTACGTGCCGTTGTTGTCAAGGACGGGCACCGCCTTGGGGCCGCCGTCCCCGGAGTCGTATGCACAAACGGATAGGGGATACGGTGCTGTCAATGCCGGGTCGTCATTGTAGACGTGCGCGTATATCGCGACGGTCAGCCCGGACTCGTTGACGACACGGAGCGCGTACAGGCGGCCGCGCTTCAGCGGGACTGGCTGGGAAAATGCTGCCCGGAGTTCCGAGTTGTTGGTGCTTCCGTCGTAGACGGCGCTGGCCTGTCCGATGATACGGCCCTGTGTGGTCAGTACCTGGAACTGGATCCTGAATGGCGTGAATGCCGTCTGGTTCAGGCTTATGACTGCGGATGCGCTGGCGATCTGGGTTCCGGTTGCCTGGAATACCTGCTGCATCCATCCGCCGGTGAAGATCTCGTGTGCCACCGCGGTCCGGTCACCCTCGGCCGTGTCGGTGGACCTGATCCCGTACATGAGGGGCGACGCTGCCGCGGCGGGCGTGACGGGAGGCGGGGTGGGCAGGCTGGCGAGGCTGCATGAACTTTGCGGCGCGTACGCCTGCCGCCCGGACCCGGCGGTTGCCTTCCCGCCGAACGGCCAGGTGATGAACGCGCCGACCAGCAGGGCCGCGGCTGTGATCTCGACAATGACCCAGGCGAGCGACCGCGCGGTGAACGCGCTTTTCTTCCAGTCGAGGTACGCCCGGTAGGCATATGGTGCGGCGACGCTGGTGATGAGCGTGCAGCTGAGAATGAACGTCACCTGGGACGGCGGGAACCCGGCGCTTCTCGCCGCGAACGCCAGGGCCAGGGTGGTACCGATAGCGGCGATTGCCCTCTTGAAAGAGAAGTCACTGCCTGAACTGCTGTCTCCGGTGCTACTAGGGTCACCTGGCGGGCGCACGGAGGGCTTTTGTGGTTCCGGAGCCAGGGAGTTCCGGTGACGTTGCTGGCCGAACGGCTCGGCATGCTGCTCATTCCCCATGGCCATCCTTCATTCCGAGGGAACGTATGTCTGGTCTGCCAGCCCGTTTTCCACGGTAGGCGACGGACCGTGTCCTGCCTTACTGCGGGAGTGATCCTGTGGCTATTACGTGGGCGTCCTTCGTGGCCTGGCTGGCTTGGGCTTCACTAGCGTTTACACGGGCCGGCACCGGTTTCCCGCATCAGTCCGTCGCCGCGAGGCCGTCCAGTTCTGCGGCGATTTCGCCTGCCTCAGCGGCACCGATCTTCTGGAAGATCTGCTGTGCCTCGTGCAGCCGGCTGCGGCCGGCCTCGACTTGCCCGTTGGCCACGTCGCAGCGGGCCAGGCCGGCCAGTGCGTGCGCTTCGTCCCAGGAACTGGAGATCTCCCGGGCAAGGTTAAGGGCCTGCGCATGGCATCGGGCCGCATCGGCCGCTTCACCCCGGACCCGGTGCAGCTCGCCGACTTGGTTGACTGCCTCCACCTCGCCGCCCTTGTCACCGAGATCGCGATAGATGCCCAGCGCCGCCTGCAGGGCGTCCGCGGCGCCCGGGTAGTCTGCCGTCAGCCGCCGTACCGCGCCGAGGAAGTTAAGCGCGTTCGCCTCACCTTGCCGGTCACCAAGATCGCGGTAGATATCAAGCGCGTTCTCCAGGGCCCTGGTCCCAGCCTCGAATTCGCCGGTTTTCCGCCACACGGAACCCAGGTTGGTGAGCACGTTGGCCTCGCCTTCGCGGTCACCGAGATCCTGGTATACGCTCAGCGCGTTCTGCAGGACGTCGCCCGCGCCCGCATAGTCCCCGGTAAGCCGGCGCACGTTCCCCACGTTGTTGAGGGCGGCGGCCTGTCCCTCCCGGTAGCCGAGCTCGCGGTAACCCTCCAGCGCGGCCAGCAGCGCTTCCAGTGCCTCCGCGTACCGTGCCGTCAGGTAGCACAGACTTCCCCGAAGGAGCAGGGCAGCGGCCTGCCCGCGCCGACTGCCGAGATCACCGTAGATGAGCTGCGCGGCGTCCAGGGCTTCGGCCGCTCGCCGGTAATCTCCGGTTGCCAGCCGCCCGGTCGCCAGATGCGTGAGCGCGTTGGCCTCGCCCACACGGTCCCCCAGGCCGCGGTAGACAGCGAGCGCGTTCTGCACGGCTTCGGCGGCGCCCGGCCCGTCTCCCGTCAGGTACCGCAGGACCCCGAGATCGTCCAGGGCGTTCGCCTCGGCGAGCCGGTCGCCGAGGCGTCGGGCGGCGTCGAGCGCGACCGTATGGCGGCGCACCGCCTCGGCCCACGGACCCTCGTTTCGCAAGACGGCAGCGACCGCTGAGGTGAAAACGGCCACCCGGGCGTGGTCGCCAGCGTCGGTCGCGAGATCGAGGCAGGCAATCAGGTTGGCGCGCTCGGCCCTGGCCCAGGCAACCGCCTGCGCCGGGTCCTGCCACCGTACCGCCGGATTCGGGACCGCGGCGGCCGGGCGGCCGGGCCGAGGGTACCGGGCCAGGAACTCGTGGGAGGCTTCGGCGGCCTCCTGGTAGTAGTCGAGAAGCCGGCGGGTCGCCTGCGCGCGTTCACCAGCCGGGTCCTCGCGGCCGAGAACCCGCGCATGCTCGCGTATCAGGTCGTGCAGGCGATAGCGGCCCGCGGCCGGCTCGGCGAGCAGGTAATGGTCGAAAAGTGCCGTCAGCCGCGTGCGCGCGTCGCGCAGGCTCACGCCGTCGAGGGCGGCGGCCGCCCGCACGTCGATGTCCGAACCCGGGTGCAGGCCTAGATGGCGGAACAGCCGGCGCTGCGGCTCGGTCAGGTCCTTATAGGAAAGGTCGAACGCCGCCGCGACCGACCGGTTCTCGGTGGCCATCAGCTCCAGCCGGTCGTGAGCTGCGGACAAATCGGCCGCCAGGCCAGCGGCAGTCCAGACCGGATGGTGGTGCAACTGACGGGCCAGCAGGCCGATCGCCAGCGGAAGGTATCCGCACAGCCGGGCGATCTGCCCGACTGCCGGGTCGCCGGCGTCTATCCCCGGCCGGTCGGCAAGCCCGGCGAGCAGCGCGGCCGCCTCATCGGCGGTAAGGATCTCAAGGCTGATCAACCGGGCATCTTCGAGCGCGGTCAGATGACGGCGGCTCGTGACCAGGACCAGGCTGCGCCGGGCACTGGGAAGCAGCGGCCGCACCTGGTCGCTGCTGGCCGCGTCGTCCAGTACCAGCAGCAGTCGCTTGCCCGCTACCCGGTCACGCCAGTACCCCGCCCGTTCTTCCACGTTAGACGGAATCTGCGCGGGAGGGATCCCGATAGCCTTCAGCAACACCGCCAGGGCGTCGGCCGGGTCCATCGGCCGCAGCCCCGGCGTGTGCCCGTGCAGCGCAACGAACAGCTGGCCATCGGGAAACTGCGGCTTCAGCAGGTGCGCCGCGTGTACCGCAAAGGTCGTCTTCCCGATTCCGGCCATCCCGCCGATGGAATAGACACCCGCCGCGGCGCCGGTTCCCGCGGCGACCACGACCGGACCGACCAGCCCTTGCAGTTCGCTGCCACGGCCCGTAAAGCTGGCGGCATCACGGGGCAGTGTCCGTTTCACCGGCGCCCAGCCTATTCCCGTTTCCGCTGCGGATGCTTCCCCCCGCGCGCTCGCCAGGAACGCCATCCGCGACGAGCCGATCAGGCCAAGCGCGTTAGCCAGCAACCGCGCGGTTTCGTTGCGCGCTGTCTTGTTAACCCCGCGCTCGAGGTCACTCACGGAACGCTCGGCCACCCCGGACGCCCGCGCCAGCCCCGCCTGCGTTAAACCGGCTTCAGTGCGGAGGCGCCGCAGGAGCGTGGCGAACGCCGTCGGCCCCTCATCACGAATGCCGCTATCTGCCCCGTTCATGTCTGAAATCCCTAGAGGCTCGCGTCTCATGATCACAGATAACGCACAAATGGTACCAGGCTTAGCTGCGCCTATTGAGCCGTCTATTAGCATGCTCCGGACATATCAAGATCATTTATCCCGGGCCGCTCCGGATGGCCGATAAGTGGCAAAATGCATCTGGCGCGTAATATGCGACAAGCGCGTGTCACCCCGCCTTGGCTGCCCGGCCTGTCAGCGGGCGCTGGGCAGGCGGCCGGGAATCATGACCCGCCGGGCGCCCGGCAAAGCCAGGCGGAGGCAGCCGAGAAGGGGCATCGAGATGACCAGCGGCGAGGCGTCGGTACCGGATGGCGGGAGCGCGGCCGGGCCGGCGGCTTTCGATACCTCGGTGGCGAGCCAGGCCCGGATGTACGACTACCTCCTCGGCGGCAAGGACAACTACGCCGCCGACCGGGAGGCTGTCGAGCAGGCCCTCAAGGCCTGGCCGGAGATGCCGTTCACCGCGCGGGCGAACCGGGCCTTCCTCGGGCGGGCCGTCAGCTACCTCACCCGGGAGGCGGGGGTACGCCAGTTCCTCGACATCGGCACCGGCATCCCGACGGCGGGCAACATCCATCAGGTCGCCCAGGCGATAGCACCCGAGTCCCGGGTCGTGTACGTAGATTACGACCATAGCAAGTTGGGTTGTGCACACACGAGGTAGCCAGTAGCTACCGTGCAGCCCATCCTGTTGGTCTCAGTATCGAGAGAATCATCTGACTCGATATCAGTGTTTAACGCCAGTCCCCTACAGGTATGTACTGTTCTAGGTGACCGTCGGTCGACGGCAAAGTCGTTCGGGGTGGGAGGACGTCATGTCGAGCTATCCAAATGAATTCCGCAGACTCTCGCGGGAAGCGCAACCCGAGCGCAGGCTCCGCGAGGCCGAGTTCAATGCCAGGTTCACTTCAACCCGTGCCGAGCGCGCCGAATGGCGTAGCGAACGGGAAAACGCCCGCATCGAACATGAACGACGGATGGCCAACGAAGCAAGCGGCTACGTCAGCCGAGCGCTCGATGCCGCCAGAGAAGCTGCGACGGAGGGCTACCGTGGAGCCTCCATAGAGGTGACCGATGAGATGTCCGGCTACGTATCTAACGCATTGCGTGGCCTTGGCTTTAAGCGTGTCCGTGAAGAATCCAGTAGCTGGACTCAGGGCGACTTGGACGGCAACGACTACTCTGTGAGGTTCAGGTGGTAGTGGCCGTATGATGGTTACAGGCCTTCCCTTGCAAACGTAGAGTGCTACCTTCAGTTATATGGTAGTACTTTAATTGTCTCCGCTTCAACGTGGAGGGGTTATGTCTAATGCAGACGATATGCGAAGGCTGTCAGAACAAAACCGCGCCGCTCGGGAAGAGCGTGAAGCGACTCAACGACCAAGATACGATCCGACGCTCGCAAGATGGGCAAATCGCGAAGCGAAACTTGAGCATGAGGTAGTTCAGTATGCCACTCGTGCGGTAAGTGACGCTGAAGAGACTGCCGAACGGGAAGCAAGATCGGGATACCGATCAGCATCGATAACGGTGGGCTGGAAGGAAGGTGACCAATCATCTGAAATAGCCCACAAGATAGCGGCCGAGATATTGAGCGAGCAAGGCTACAGCGTTAAGCGCGGAAAGGCTCCACGGCCAGGCTCCGGCGAGGACCAGTATGACGGCTATGACCTGACTATCGAAATCGAATGGTGATTCAACTTATCCTTAATGGATGCCACTTCTCGCCCGCATGAGTCCGATGAGGGCCGCCGGGATGACACCCCTTGTCAAATCTGCCGTTGCTCCGTGACTTCTTGAGTTTGGCAGCCCCCAAACCAGGCGCGGCGTATTACCAGGAGTTCGGGGAACTCTTCTTGCAGTACGCAGAATTCATTGCCCCATGGGTCCCGAAGTACCCAGAAGTCAAACCCGCGTTCTTGCTGGTGATCCCATCGGACGGCACCGAGTGCTTCGAGCCGTTCGACTTCAGCTTCTACGTTATCTGTTTCCAGGTCAATGTGCATTCGCTCTTTCGATATCTTGCGGTCACTGGTTTTCTGAAGCAGGATCCTGATTTCCGAGTCGGGCAGGCGAATGCGGCGGTAGATCTCGCGGCTTGTTTCCGGTGTCTGTTCCTCGGCACCGTCAAGCGCTGCTGTCCAGAATGCGACACCTTGGTCAAGGTCGGAAACGTCAATAACGAATTGACAGACACGGCTACGATGCGTCGCCAATCCTTTTCCTTTCGCGATATGAGCGGACGTATGGACGGAACGCGCATCTACCGTTTTTCGGTTTCGCTGAGCATCCAGTCCAGATACTCAGGGTTGCCGTCTTCTATCGGGCGGGTGGATATCCCCGGAACGTCGTACGGGTGCTGCGATTTCACTCGCGCGACTATCTCGGCAACACGTGACTTGCGAGTGTGCAGAGACGCGCGCCCCTCCGTCCGTTCGTAGACCTCCCCCTTCCAGCGATATACAGAACGGACGGGGGTGAAGTTATGTGCGCTGGCGCACAGCCCATCGCTTACCAATTGCCGCGTAATCTCTAGCAGCCATTCAGGGTCAGGCGCTGTAATGACGACTTCGCATAGCTCGCTCATTATACGTTGATTCCCTCGTGATCCTTATTCAGCCGCTCGATGACTGCCTCGGCGGCATCGCGCGTCTTTGCCATTGACCCCCACCCTGTCATAATCCGGTCATCGTATCCAAGTCCGACCCATCTCCCAGCCATGTGGAGCCCGTGCGGGTGGATGGCGAAATACATTGTGCCCTTGGCGCGTACTGACCCCTCATGAGCCGCATACCACCCCATGAGTATTTCGTTATCCCATAGCCGCAGCTCGCCGCTCCAATGATAACCGCCTTCTTCGGTACTCAGGCCATGCGTAGTGGTGGCTACCTTAATAAGGTCACCCGACTGCTCGCATTCGACTTGCTGAGTGGCAATCTTCTCCGCGCCGTCGCGGAAGGTCTGCCATGAAGCCCACCATTCGCCTGATAGGTCGATCATATGAGATGGCATTCCCGTTTCCTCGCTGAGGATAATTCCAGAGGTGATTTGGTGGCGCTCGCCGGCGGACACGGCATCTGGTTCGGAAGGTGGTTCCGGGGTGCTTCCGGTGCAGGGAGAGAACAAGCTCTCGATTGACCAGCCGGGGAACATAGCTTCAAGCATCCGGCACGCGTCCGGGTACGGGTGTCCGTTAACCAGCTCGCCGCGCAGCCACCGGTAGAACTGGGCACGTCCGGGCCACCTTCCGACGAGATGGTCATCGACGTCCCGCGCGGTGCGGTCCCACTCCCGGCAGAAGCCGTCGTATGTCAGGTGACGCTCTCTGATCAGGGTCTTTAGGGCCGGTTCCTGTGCGTCCACCGGTCACCCACCTCCTGTTGCCGACTATGACCAGGCTAGCGCAGATGATACCCAGAAGAGACAGAATGATCTCAAGACGGCGAGAAGCGAGACGCTCATGGTGTCGAGATGTGCACAGGGGCGCTGGCACGCTGTGTGTCATGAGGATTATGCGCGTCTTTGACGGCCTGGAACTGATTCCTCCTGGTCTGGTCGAGGGAAGGCCGTGAGCATGTCAGCTATTCCCGCATCGGATGGCAGAGAACTCACAATCCATGCCGAGGATGATGCGTGCCGTGAAATCGCGAAGGAGCTGGAACACCAGCATCCCCGGTGGATAGTTATATTCGGGATCTTCACTAGGGAGTTCTTCTGCCTTCCCCGGTTCGTGGCACCTCCGGGAGTGAAGGTCGTGGCGGTATATCCCAAAGCGGCAGCAGATCGGATGTCGAGCGTGGAACGGCTCTGCAAGGTCCGGGAAAGCCTGTCTAAATGGAATGCTGAAGAAAGGGCCGGTGAATCGTGATTACTTGTCACAAGACCATTCTCAGCGGATCGCCCGACGATATCCGGCGGACGGTGGAGAAGCTATCCCTCGATCAGGAACCTCATGAGTATAAAGCGGGCACGCGATTGCGAGAGCTAGCCGTTGCGCTGGCAGTGCAAGCCGGTTTCAACGTGTCTGTGATTTCTTACGAGGACGGATCGCAAGAGCTAGAAGTCGGCCTGACTGATCACCCTGGTTGCGACCCGATTGTGATCTGCCGTGACCGGGACGGCGAGCGGTACCAATTGTCATGGGATCTCTGGCTTCCCGTTGAGGACCAGCCCGGCATTGAGGCAATCGTTAACCTGATCGGCGCTGCGCTGAACGCAACGCGGCCTGTCCTGGCGAAGAATACAGACGCGGGAGCGGAAACCTGAATGACTCCGGCCCGTGCCGGGCGGATGGTCGCGGCACGGGCCGGCTCCAGGACAACTGAATAGCGTCTCGGCTCGCGTCCCCCATTACCGTTAGCGCGAGCCGAGATCAAAAGCCCCGGCCCGCGCTGGAGTGGATTCGGCGCGGGCCGGGGCCTGAACCGGCAACGAGATCACGCGGAGCACGCGGAGAGGAGGAAGCAAGGAACTAACGAACGTAAACCGGGCCGCCCTGGCCAGTGGAATGCGACAGGGCGACCCGGAGGGAAACTCAAGCCGGTTCCCCGGGTACGAAGCGTACCCGGTGGCCGGCGTTTTGCATGCACAGGTCGTCCGGGAGGTGAGGTGCGTAAGACAACGGTAAGGAGGTGATCGGCTATGAGGGACCGTCTGGAAGGCTGCCGGGCCGGCCGTCAGTGCCCGTGCGGGGCACTGACCAGGGACGGCAGCATCACATGCCGCAAGTGCGCTGCACGCGCACGGTGGACCCGCCGCAAGACGCGGCGCGGATTCAGTAACGACTAGCAGACAGCCGGGGAACTACGGCACGGAAAGGAGGTGGTTAATTGACAGTCACACTATCGGCAGCGCTGCTGCTCGGCGCGACGGTATTCCTGCTATGCAAATACGCGGGCCTGAAAATATGGCACGCCGCGGTCTGCGTAATTCTCGGTTTCTACCTCGCCTCGACCAGCTTCGCCCCGTACATATCTCAGTTCACCGGAAGCCTATTCCGCAAACTGTAACAGGAAACAGAAAGGGAGAACCAGAAATGGTCAAGTCAGCAGCACATGCCGCGCGGGTAATCGCGCGGCCCGCCATCTGGAGTCGCCTATGACCCACCGACCGAAGGACGTGATGCCGATTGAACAATCAGCCTTACCCGACGCGGCACCTGCCGCCCCTATTCATTAGCGCCGGCCAGATCACCAGCCGGCTCCGCGCACTGGCCGATTCGCGCCCGTGCCCGACGTGCGAGATACCGGCAGCAGACGCGATCATCGATATCGCCCGGCTGCTCATCCAGGTCAACCAGCTCTATACCGCGCTCCGGGAAGAGCGCATCCGATCGGCCAACCTGGAGGCCGCGATACGCGCCGCACTCGGCGCATACGAGGACGGGGAAGCCGATCCGCTCGGCTATCTCCGTGACGAGATCGCCGGAAATACCGGGGGCGCGCATGGCGCGTGACCCGTACCGGCGTCAGGTACGCCGCGCCCGGCGCGCGATGCGCAAAGGCGATAACCCGTTCCAGGTCGTCATTTTCGGCCCGGAGGAACCGATCGGGTTTATCCTTCTGGCCGTGGCGGCCCGGTGGGCCTACCGGCACCGCACCGCGTTCGCGCCGTTCGGCGTCACCATTGCCGTATTCGCCGTCGCGGCATACACCCACCCCCATCATGCCCGCTACTGGATACTGACAGCGGGCATCACCGTCCTGGCCACGGTCATCCTCGGCATGCCGCATAGGCTGCTGTGGACCAGGCCGGCCGGGAAATTCACGGCCGGGGCGCTGGCCCGGTTGTGGGATAAATGCGGGATCGGCCGTGGCATCGAACGCGCCTATGCCGCTGCCGTTATCGCGGTAACCGGCGGATGGCTGGCCGCAGCCATCGCAACCGGGCCGCTCACTAAACCGCTCCCGGCAGTGGCGGGAATCGCCACGGTGATCCTCGGCATCCCGTGGTGGTTCCACCGCCGGCGCCGTGCCAAAGCACGAGTCGAGAAGACCATTTCCGCGTGGCCGGAAGTGGCCGAGAATGCCGGGCTTCCCGGCTCGGAAATCCTGTCCGTGGTGGTTGACGCGTGGGGATGGACCGCACGCGTACTGCTCAGGAAGGGAATAACACCCGGACAGGTCATCAGCAAGGTACCCGCGCTGGAATCCAACCTCAGATTGCGGCCTGGCTCCATGCGGGTATTCCCCGACGACAAGCGAGCGGACCGGTTTATCATGCGGGTCATCGAGAATGACCCGCACGCCGAGCCGGCCATGTGGCCAGGCCGGTGGATCACATCGGTCACAAAGCCCATGGAAATCGGACTGACCGAAGACGGCCGGACCGTACGCGTGCTTATGCTCCGGAGAAATGTGCTGATCGGCGGGATCATGGGGTCCGGAAAATCCGGAATCCTCAACGTCATCATCGCTAACCTTGCCGGCTGCCGTGACGTGATCCTGTGGGGGATCGACATGAAAGGAGGAATGGAACTCCAGCCATGGGCCGCGTGCTTCGACCGTCTCGCGGTCACCCCGGAACAAGCCATCCAGCTATTTCGCGATGCCGTCGCGGAACTGGACCAGCGGGCCGCGCGGATGGCAGCCGAGGGAAAACGAGTATGGGAACCCACGCCCGATGATCCCGCGATCATCATCGTCGTGGACGAATGGGCCGAACTGCCCGCCGAAGCCCGCGAATACGCGGACTCCGTAGCCCGCCGTGGCCGCGCGGTCGCGGAAAACCTGATTGCCGCCACCCAGCGGCCCACTCAGGACGCCATGGGAAAGGGCACCGCTATCCGCTCGCAAATGGATATCCGCATCTGCCTCCGGGTGCGGGAACCTCGCGACGCGGACCTGATATTGGGCCAGGGAGCAGTCAATTCCGGCTGGCACGCGCACAAGCTCGCCAAGCCGGGCGAATTCCTGATCTCCGGTCCGGAACACGCCATGCCGGAACGGAACCGGGCTTACCTGCTCAATGACGCGCGCCGGGACTACCACGCGGCCCAGTGCGCGCCGATGCGGCCCCGGCTGGCAGCCAGCCAGCCGGACGCCACCCCCACGGCCCCAGAACCGCCGCACACGGCCCCGGACGGCCCGCTCCAGGGCGACGGCCACCCCCGGCCCGAGACGGCGCTGTGGGATGCGCTGGTGGACGCCGGCCCCGACGGGGTCTCCGTCGCGGAGCTGGAAGCCGCGTGCGGCATGGGCCGCAGCTGGGTTTACTACCGGCTCCAGGCGCACGGCAAGGCCGGCCGGGCCATCCAGGTCCGGCGTGGCTACTGGCGGGCCGCCCGGCCTTCTGACGGCCGGCCCCCGCCCCGGCCCGAACCGGGCCGGCCACCTCGGGGGCCGACCCGGTGACCCCTCGAAATGGTGACGGACAGTGATCGTGCATCGTTCGTCCACGAGCCTCGCGCCTACACGTGTAGGGCACACACGCACCGTGGACATGGACGTGGACGAACACGAACCGTAACCAGCCGGCCGCCTCGCCCCGCCGGCCGCCAGCCGGCCGGGGCGAGGACCGGGACGGCAGCGGAAGGAGATGATGCCGCACGACGAGCAACCCCAGTGAGCAACCGGAACCGGAAGAGGTGAACGCCTATACGGCGGATGACCCGGAAAAGGAAACGGTGATTATCACGGCCCGCGAATTCAGGCTTCCTGAAGTGCTCAGCCACATCGAAGCCGGAAGGATCGTGCTCGTCATTCCCGCACCCCGGAACCCCACCGATTAAGGGCAAAGAAAAGAGGCTCACCCGGCATCTGTCCGGGTGAGCCTCTGCCGTTCCACATGCTAACGCCGGAAGCACAGGCCATTACCAAGGTCTACGATCCCGTTCGCTTCCCCCGTGCCTTTCGTCCCGGTGGCGATTGCCCACTGTCCCTCGTGATCCTTCAAGATCATCCCCCAGGACTCTTTAACCGCGCGGACCATGCCGCGCTTTACGGTGTCATCCCCGTCATTCCACATCTGGGCTACCGTCTGACCCGTGGGCGCATAGTCGAAATCATCGGGGATGACCTCAAAAGACTCGATGCTATCCTCTAGCGCCTCGATCTCGGCTAGCGCTTCCCGCCGCGTGGCACGATCGGTAATTATGCTTAGCTGTGACTGAAGCCTAGGCAGGCTGGCTTTGAGCGCGTCTAGCTCATGGGCGTTCCCCGCTATCCGCTGGAAGGCGAGAATTTTTGTGGGGTCGTTGGCGAACATAGCGGTAATCATGTCGATGACTGGTTGTGCGTCGGTTCCCTTGAAGTGCCCGCACGCGAGGCGTTCCCTTGCGTTCCCACCACAACGCAGCTTAGGGGTACGCGGGTTTCCCTGCGGGGTCTTGCCGGCGTTCAGGAAAAGCTTCCCGCCGCATTCCGGGCAGTCAAGAACGCCGCTGATCCAGTTAGACGGCCATGCCACGGGGCGGCCGCCCCTGTTCGCCCTGGCATCCGTCTTGTTCGCGTCAAGTACCTTGTTCGCGCGCCACCAAAGAGGCGACTCGATAACAGGCGCAACCTCGTGCGCCCACGTCTCGGTTTGCCCCTCGTGCGTGTATGAGCATTCGATAACTCCCGTGTGGTTCGCCGCGAAGCGGACCAGGTTCTTAATGCTCTGCGCATAAAGAGTCTTCCCGTTCCTGCCGGTATGCCTGCGCCCGATAGACGTGAAGGACTCGCCATTGGCCACGCGCTTGTAAATGTCCGCGACAGCAGCAGGGTCAGCGCAGTATGCCTGCCTGGCATAGCGGTCGCCTTTTGTCTGCCAGAACGCGGGCAGTGCACCGTGATGCGCCTTGTTGTCACGGACCATCGAGATACCGCGATACGTTGTCTTCTTGACCTCCTTGGACTTCTCAAGATTCTTTTGCTGTGCTACCAGCGTGACTATGCGCCCAGCAAAGTCCGTCTTCCCGAACTGCGGTTCGGAAATCGAGATCACGTCTCCGCCCGCCCGGCGGATATCCAGGAGGATCTCAGCTTGCGCGTCGAGATCTTCCCTGCGGTCAAGACTGCGTGACTCGGTGACGATAAGAAGCGAGTACGCACCGCGCTCCATGTCCGCGATAGCCTCACGCAGCGCGGGTTCCTGCTCCCCCGCCGATGCGGAGAAGCCATGCAGCCTGAACCACTTCACGATCGTGATGCCGCGCTGCTCCGACTCCTCCGTGATGGTCTTGACCTGGCTGGTCTCGTCCTGGCTGCCCGTGCTGACCCGCACGAACCCTGCGCCTAGACTCATCGGGGTGATCCTTCCGGGAGGCTGCCGTACATGTGCACACTACCCGATGACCTACGACCCGGTTGTCGTGGCCCCCGCCCGGGCCCTGCTGGCCAGCGGCCGGGATGTCATCGCGGTCAACGGCGACCTCCGCTCGCCGGAAGCC
>JAICWX010000297.1 GCA_025934635.1 Streptosporangiaceae bacterium
ATCAGCTCGAGACGCTCGACGGTGCCGCCGCCGACGTCAGAGGCCTCAATGCGGCGTGCCAGTTCCGGTCCGAACTCGCTCATGGTGCGGGTGCCAATCGCGGTTGAACCCTTGGCTGTTGCCTGTTTGGCGTGCGCGGCCATACAGGTAACGCCGTTCAGGCTACGCCCGGTACCGGCTTGACTGCCGTTATCCCGCGATTACCGTAGGTGACAGGAGGCACGGTTCGCTGTGAGGTTCCGCGAAGACAATTCCGAGGATCTGCTCCGGAGCAGGATTCGCAGCGGGTTGCGCTTGGTCCCCGACGAGCTTGATCAGATTGTCCGCCTGGCCAGATTTAAGGCTGCCCATCCGGATGTCATCGTCGGCGACGGCGGGTTCGGCACCGTGCAGGCCCGCATCCCGAAGCCGGATGGCGAGATCCTCGTCACGCGGTACACGCTCCGCGAACTGCTCGACAAGCTCGGCGAACTAACTGCTGAGATGGCGAGGCAAAGGGCGGGTGACCCGGCCCGTCCTTGCCCGATATGCTGACGCCGAGCGTGACTCACGCCGAACCTCCATGGCTGGCTCCCAGCGCCGGCCACCTGCCGGAGGCAAAGGGTCTGCCGACTCGGGTCGCCGTAATAACCGCCTGCTCGTCGCGGGTGCGCCGCTGGGAGGTGCCCGCTCGCGACGTGGAGGCCCTCGATGACCGCAAACAGGAACCTGAAGCAACGCGTCCGTGCCCGCGCCCTGAAGACCGGCGAGTCCTACAGCGCCGCCCGGGCCCAGCTCGCAGACGGCCCCAGGTCCATGACGGTGGCGGCGGCGCAACTGCCGCTGCTCCCCGACCCTGGTGACGCCAGCCAGGTCAGGGCCAGCGGCGCCGCCGTGCGCGCCCTGATGCGGCGGGCACGTACCCGCGGCGCCGACCTGGCACACTTTCCCGAAGGCGCGCTGACTTCACCGGGCAAACGCGTCATGTCTAGCACCGGCCCGGACGACATCGGGCCGGCCGACTGGGACCGCGCCGACTGGGCTGGCCTGGCACGTGAACTGGACGAGGTCACCCGGCTGGCCGGCCAGCTCCGCTTGTGGACCGTCATCGGCGGCATCCACCGCGCCGCGAGTGACGCCCGTCCGAGTAACTGCCTGTTCGTCATCTCGAGCCGGGGCCGGCTCGTCGGCCGCTACGACGAGCGGATGCTGTCGAAGACGAAGTCCACGCTCATGTACACGGCCGGGCGCGACCCGCTGGTCTTCACCGCGTCCGGCGTCCGCTTCGGCTGCGCTCTCGGCATGGAGACCCACTACCCAGAGCTGTTCGCCGCCTACGAGGAACGAGACGTCGACTGCATTCTCTTCTCCACCCACGGCAACCCGGAAGTCCCCGGCATCTTCGCCACCGAGGCGGCCGGCCACGCCGCCGCCAACTCCCTGTGGGTCAGCTACGCCGGCCCCGCCGCGGATGACACACCGCCAGCCGGACTGGTGACTCCGGACGGCACCTGGGCGGCCCGGTGCGCAGCGGGTGCGCCCGGCCTGGCCGTCGCCGAGGTCACCACCAGCACGGACTCGCCGGCCAGGGTATGGCGCCGCACCGCCCGTACCGCCCGCCATGACTAAAGGAGCAGATGGCAGGCTCTCGAAATATACGAGCGATGAGTCTCGCGGTGGCTGGCAGTCTCTATCCCCATCACGCGATCAACCGCATTCGAAGAGATCATCATGACCGCTACCTACACGTTCGACGTCTTTTCCAGCCTCGACGGCTTCGGCGCCGCCAGCGGCAACTGGACCGGCTACTGGGGCAAGCAGGGCCCCGAGCTCCTCGGTCACCGCCTCGCCCTGTACGGCGAGGAGCAGCGGATGGTCTTCGGGGCGAACACGTACCGCGCGTTCGCGGAGATGCTGGCCGCCAGCACCGAGGACTCCGACGTGCGTGACCCATGGGTCACCAAGATGAGGAACCTGCCGGCCACGGTGGTGTCGACCACGCTGGAAGGCCCTCTCGACTGGCCCGACGCGACCGTGGCGAGCGGCGACGCCGTCGACGTCGTCGCCCGGCTCAAGGAAGAGTCGGCGGTGCCGCTGCGCTCGCACGGCAGCCTGGCGATGAACAAGGCGCTGATGGCCGCCGGCCTGGTCGACCGCGTCCAGGTCACGCTCTTCCCCGTGATCACCGGCCAGAGCGGGCTGGACCCGGTCTTCGGGGGCGCGGCCGACTTCGACCTCGAGCTGATCGAGCACCGGACGCTCGACGGCCACATTCAGGAGCTCATCTACCGGCCCACCCTGCATGCCTGAGCCGGACAGGTTCACCCCAGCTGAGCTAGCCAACTAGGTGCCGGCCAGGGCTGGGGCGAACCGCCGGTGATGGATTCCGTCAAACCGGGTCAAGCCCAGTAACGGTCAGCTGTACCGCTCTGCCGGTCATCTCCTCCAGTTCGCTGCGGGGCCGGTCAAATTCCGCGCCGCCATGGCCGAGCGCTACGCCGGGCCGGGCAGTCTGGATATCAACCCGGACGTGGTCCGAGTCCCCACTGACCCCTACGGTGGCTATCCCGGCCATCCGCGGTATCCGGTTGTGTACCACGTCCGAGATCTCGTCGATGCGCAGGTCAATAACCGGCACGATCGACGACCCGGCGGCGACCTCGGCATCGCCGACCCCGGCCAGCTCGATGTGGTCGGCCAGCAGCCGGTTCGCCATCTCCCGCTGGGCCGGCTCATCCGCCGTAGCGAAGGCGCGGGCTGTCTCGTCGGTCAGCTCCAGGTCCACGTGCGGATACAGGTACACCCGCAATGCGACTCGCGGCCGGCCACGGCCAAGGTTGTCGATGACCATCCGGCGGGCGGTGGTGTAGTTCTCCCCGGTCTCGGCCATCCGGGCCCGGACCTGCTTCTTGAATGCGCTGTCACCAGTCACGCCATGTCCCTTGCGGCGATGCTGCCCCGCGCCCTGATCGCCTGGCTCAGCGATGACTGAACTTCCCGATAGCGCGAACCAGCGGCCCTTGTCCTCACCACCACCGCGGGCACGGGCCGCGGCAGCTCGGAGTGCGGCAGGCGCTCCTGCCAGAACCAGGCTATCCAGCCGGCCGGGCCGAATCCATGGCGGCGCTGTGCCGGACATCGCGGACCATGCGGATCTCCCGCACGCCGTTCTCGACCTGGGCGGTCCCGTCGGGAACAAAGCCGTGCTTGCGGTAGAACGCCTGCGCGCGAGGATTGGGATCGGCGACCCACAGCACCGCCGGCTCCGCAGGGGTGATGACGGTAACCTACGAGCGCAAGCTGCCCGGCCAGCCGCTCCAGCACCGGCTCGATACAACGCACCGCGACGTGAGTCCTGCTGCCGTTGAGTGTCACCGGTGTCCTGCGCGCCCTGGCAGCAGACCGGCCGCCGCAAGCATGCGGGAACTGGCAGCGCTGGACGAGAGTCGTCCGCTCTGGGACGGAACCGACCGCTTCAAGGATGCCTTGCTCGGCCTGAAACCCCACGGCGGTCCTCGACTTCGGTTTCCTGACTACGGCGGGCGACCCGCGATTCGATGCGGAAATCACAGCATCAATCATGAACATGTACGGCCCGCACGCGCTGTCGATCACACGGGGACCTGACCGGCCTCATTGCCCAGGAGCCTCGGCTACTCTCCTGACGTTCTGCTGACCAACCAGGCGGCCTACGCGATGGTGACCAGTAATGCCTTCACTCGGACGGCAGCGACGGGCACTTCGCCTGGCGCGTTGACCAACTCCGGCGAGCAGACGTCAGTGAGGCCATAGGTCTGCGATGCTGGCACGGGACCAGGAGCACCGATGAGTTCCGTGCAGCGGCCGAGTCAGCATTCCCATGACTGCGACCTACACTTTCGACATCTTCACCAGCCTCGAGGGCAACGCTTCCTACGGACCGCCCGGCGACTGGGGCGGCTACTGGGGCAAGCAGGGTCCGGAGTTCCTCGACCACCGGCTCGCGGCGTACGACGGCGAGCAGCGGATGGTCTTCGGCGCTACTACCTTCAGGTCGTTCCTGCAGATGCTGCCCGCGATCGGCGAGGAGGAGCGCGACGCGTGGATGGACCGGATGATCAGCTGCCCGGCCACCGTCATCTCGTCGACGCTGCAGGGCCCTGTCGACTGGCCCGACGCGACCGTCGCTAACGGTGATGCGGTGGAGATCGTGCGTCGCATGAAGGAGGAGTCAGATGTGCCGATCCGTTCGCACGGGAGCCTCTCGTTGAACCGCGCGCTGATGGCCGCTGGCCTCGTCGACCGGATCCAGATCACCGTCTTCCCGGTGATCGCCGCCCAGACGGGGGATGAACCGGTCTTCGCGGGTGCCGGCGACTTCGACCTCGACCTGCTGGAGACCCGCACCTTCGACGGCCGCACCCAGGAGTTGGTCTACCGGCCCACCCTCCGCACCTGGCCGACCAGCTGACCAGGCCAGTAGTGTCGGCGGCGTCTTTGGGAGGGTGAGCCGGCCTGTAGGCCGAGTTCTGTCAGCTCCGCTCCCCTGACCTGCCGACACTCCCCCGCACCTCCCATGACCTGCGGTTTTACTTGTCAGCATTTGCCGTCGCCTGACTTGGGGTTGCCACTGCCGGACGGAACCAGGGCGGAACTGAGGATGCCGTCGACCGCGCCGCGGCCGAGATCCTCGGCATCGGGAAACAGGTGCCGGGCGCGGACGGGACTCCGGGCCAGCCGTCCGGCTGCCGGCCCCATGGGGGAGACGGGCTGTACGGCTGCCTGTCCTCGCGCGCCCGGCACGGCCGGGGTGTGGCGGCCGCGGGAGTTCCCGCGCCCGCCGCGCCGTCTGCGGCGCCGCTAGCCGGTACCGGGGCCGAGCAGCTCGCCGAGCTTGTCGAGCAGCTCGCGGAGCGAATAGCGGGTGATCACGGTCTCCCCGTTCTCCTCCGGGATGCGAGCCTGGAAGGTACGGAACCCGCCGTCGCCGACGATCACCTCGGGGTGGGCCTGGCGGAAATGATGCAGCCGCAGGACCTGGTCCGGCTCATCCGGCGCGAGTCTCAGCTGCCGGCCGTCCGCGCGTGCGCCGCTCACCCCCGGCCTCCCGGCGGGCGGGGCGGCCCGGCACTGCCCCGCCCGCCGCCGCGGCACGGCGGCGGGGGCCCGGGCGGCTGGAAACCGCTTGGAACGCCCGTGCAGGCCGCCGCCGCGCGCCCGGTCACCCGTTCTCCCTGATGGAGATCCCGGCGGTGATCCTGGCGTCGCGCGAGTCGACGGCGAACAGCACGCCGCGGAGCACCACGACATAGTCCGGGTGGAACTGGCCGGCCAGGTCAGTGACGAGCTGCTCGGCGGTGCCCGACGGGTGCTGTTCGCGCCACTCGCGCACCGCTGCCCGGGCGCGGTCCAGGTCACCGGGCTTGTCGTCGCGAAACCTCACGGCAGGTCCCCAGGCACCGGGCGGGCGGCGTAGTCTTCGGCGATCTTGAGGACCAGCCCGTCGCGGTCCGGGCCGGTAAGTGTGTCACCCTGACCATCCCGGCGGACCGCGGTGTACCGGCCGCCCTCGCAGCCGATCAGGTACGCCGACCCCCAGTGATGCTCCAGGTATTCCAGGTCGTCCACGATGTCCGGGGGGCCGCCGCTCACCGCTGCCCTCCAGGTGCCAGGGCATCGCGGACACGGCGCAGGACGGCCGGGTCAGTGATCCAGCCTGATCGCCCCGCACCTGGTTCCCGGTGCGGTCCCGCGTACTCCAGATGCACCCGGGCCAGCGCGGCTCCCGCCGCTGGGCGGCCGGGCAGCCCGGCCGCCTGCTGCCCTGGGGCAGCGCTCATCCATGCCGCCCATTTCATGGCGGAGTCTCCCTCACCATCGCGTACCAACGTGGTTACTGGTAGCCGACCGCGGGTCTGGCGCGCCGGTAAATGCGATTGCGCGAAATTGCGAGATAGTTAGCCGAGCGCGGTGATCGCGTCGCCGATCAGCGTCCGCGCCGCCTCGCCGTAGACGGCGAGGCGGGCAAGCCGCTCGAACGCGCGAACGTACAGCGTGACCTCGCTCGGCGCGGTGACGGTCACCTGCGCGGACAGCAGCTCAACAGAGACGCGCTCGTCATCGAAGATAGTGAACTGCTCGACTGGCCACGCGGGCCGCTCGGGAGCCGCAGCCGGGATCACCCCGAGGGACACCTCTGGCATGCCCGTGGCCTCCAGAAGGCGGGCAAGCTGCCCGGCCATCACCCCCGCGCCGCCGATCCGGTAGCACAGCACTGTCTCCTCGAGGACCAGGGCGAACCGGTGGTTGCCGGAGTCTACGATCCGGTTCCGCTTCATGCGTGCCGCCACGGCCTCGTCGATGTCGTCGGGCGTGCCGCGGAACTCCGTTATGGCCGACAGCAGCGCGCGGGCGTACGGGGCCGTCTGCAGCCAGCCCGGCACCACGGAGGGAAGGTACGCCTTGAATACCCGGGTCTGCTCGTATAGCGGGCGGCGCGTCTCCTGCATCCGCCGCATCCCCCCGCGATTGAGCCGACGCCATTCGATGTACATCGAGTCCGCGGCCCGCGAGGCGGCGATCAGGTCGGGCACGTCGCGCTCCGCGCCGCACACCTGGCACCAGGCGCGGATGTCGTCCTCGCTCGGCGCTTGCTTAGCTCCCTCGATCCGCGTCGTCTTGGCCGGATGCCACCCGGCCGCGTCCGATAGGACCTTGCCGTTCAGGCCCGCGTCAAGGCGGATGTCCCGCAGCCGCTCGGCGAGCTGCTGCCTGGCTCGCTGGACGCTCGACGACGGCGACTCGGCCACCTCAGCCGAGCCGGTAGTCGGCGTGCGGGACCGCGCGGTCCCAGACGGCCTCGAACGCTGTCATGCACCGGGCGATGACCGCCGGGTCGTCGCACAGCTCGTCCTCCACGATCTCGCCGTCGCCGGAGAAGTGGTGGAACCGGATCAGCCGGTCATCGAATAGCCAGTAGTCGTTGCCCGGCAGGCACAGGTCCGACGTGCGGCGGCGAGGCAGCCAGCGGACTTCCTCGCCAGCGGCGACGTTCAGCCACCCCGTGGCCTCGTGCTCGAACCTGATGTAGTCCGAGACCGGCTCGGACACGATCCGGGCCCGCCGGAACCGGATCCCCCGCGCGGCGTGCCCGCGGACTAGGTTGTGCCACCAGTCGGGGGTGTCGGGGGGTGTCCGGGGCTTGCCCTGCTTCCAGGCCTGGAACTCCGGGTCAGACGGCGTGTAAGCGTCCCGCATCTCCAGGTGAACTGCTGATCGTGTCGTCGCCGCTATCAGTTCGCTGAACGGCGGCAGCGTCATGTAGCGCCTCCATGATGATCTTCCGCATCCGGGCTGGCAGCCGGACAAGGCCCTCATTGTCCCCTAGCGGGCTGTGCTGAACCGACTCGGCCAGCGTTTCGGGGTGGGTGACCGTCTCCCCCTGGAACAGCAGGTCCCCGGTTTCCTCCTCGACGAACACGGCCGGGCAGTGCTCCCTGTCCGTGTCGGGGTCGATTGCGATGAACCTTAGCGCCATGGCTGTCCTCCCTGGCAGACGGTTGCGCTGTATTGCGCATCCCTCGACTGTCTCTCGGCAGCCGAGGGGCAGTCAAGGGGCCCGGCACGGTGCCCGTTCGCGCTGTACTCTGGCGGGGCGCGTACCAGCGTGCGATGCCCCGCCGGGCTCCGTCCGGCGGGGCATCGTCTTATAGGCGGCCAGGCGCAGGGCTGAGGCGCTAGCCCAGGTGGCGCTTCTTGAGCTCGGCTTCCAGCTTCGACTGCAGGCCCGGGACGTCCTTGAGCGGCGCCTCGGCCATGAGGAGGGCGCCCAGCCCGCTACCGTCGGCCGCGTTGTCCCCCGCCGCCTTGATGCGGGCCAGGGACTTATCCCAGTAGCCGTGCGGGTCGGCGCATGCGGGCATCGGGTACTTCCGGAGCGCGGCAGCTGCCCGGCCGGATTTCTTGAGCGCTGAGGTCAGCTCCGGGATGTCCTCGTCGTCACCAGCGGCCTGAATAGCGCTGCCGAGGATGCGGACGAGTGCGAGCAGCCGGCGGTTGCGATTAAGCCGGCTGCGGCCACGGCCACGGCGAGTCTGCGGCTCATAGGGTTCCCTTCGGTTGAGTGGTCTCGTCATGACGTGGAGTTCGCTGCCGGGGTGCGCGCTTCCTGCGGGTTGCGCCGGATCTGTTCGGTGTTCGTGGCCGATTCGTGGCCCCTGGTATCCGGCTCGTATCAGGCACCCGTGTGCCTGATACGCCAGCGGAATCCAGTGCTTGCGGATCCAGGTCACGGTGAACAGCCCGCGAAGAGCTTCTCTCCCTGAGGTACGCAGCCAGCACCCGGAGGCAGCCGCATTCATCATCGGGGTAGTGGTGATAGCCGTCCTCGCACCGGTCGTCCAGCGCTCGGCGCGGGCCGGGGCCCATCCCGCATCGCCCGGCACGCTGGCTGGACGTAGGAGTACATCGCCAAGATCCGCGATGGGAAGACGCGGGCCTGAGTCAGCGCACCGGGCGCGCCTAAACCTGCGAGCCTTGCCAGGCCTCTGGCGGAACAGCGGCGGAACTGGCTCGCATCGGGTGCCCCTGGGCGCAGGTCAGCGCCATCTGAGGGGGTGAGCCGGCCTGTAGGCCGGGTTCTGTGCACCCGCTTGCGCGGGCCGACGGTCATCCATCTGGGACTGCCGTTGCCGACAGCCTCGTGCGGTCTACCCGCGAGCATCGGGCGGGCCGCCCTCGAACGCTCGCGCAGGGAACCGTGGTTCCCTTTCTTGACCTTGCTCCGGGTGGGGTTTACCGAGCCACCGCAGTCACCTGCGGCGCTGGTGGTCTCTTACACCACCGTTTCACCCTTACCCCCGCTTGCGCGGGGGCGGTCTGTTTTCTGTGGCACTGTCCCGCGGGTCACCCCGGGTCGGCGTTACCGACCACCCTGCCCTGTGGAGCCCGGACCTTCCTCGACGGGCTTGCGCCCGGCGCGACCGCCCGGCCGACTCACCCGTGCCTAGGATACGCCGAGGGCCGTCGCGCCGGGGTAACTGACCGAACCGCCGCCGGCGAAAGCCGCCAGCGACCCGATCGCGGCGGCCACCGAGCCTTCGGGCCACGACCCCGGATCGGCGGGCTCCTCCGCGAACATCCCCTCGATGACCAGCTCGCCCCGGCGCCGGTCCATCCGCGGTGCCACCCGGCCGACCAGCCGCTCCCCCGCCAGGACCGGCATCACGTAGGAGCCGTACCGGCGCTTGTGCTTGGGGACGTAGATCTCGTTGCGGTAGGTGAAGCCCCACAGGCGCTCGGTCCGGTCCCGGTCGCAGATCAGGTTGTCGAACGGGGACAGCAGCGTGGTCCGCGGCTGCCAGTCCTCGTCCAGCAGGCCGAGCGCATCCCGGTGCACCCACCATTGCTCGCTGCCGCCCTCGACGCTGACCGGCCGGGCCCAGGGCTCGCGCTCGAGGTCGAGACCGGGATACCGGCCGATGGTGAAGTGCCGTTCGACGTCGCGCGCCCGGGCGACGCCGAGGGCGCGCAGCGCGTGCTCGGCCGCCCGGGTCACCACCTCCGGCTCCGGCAGGTCCGCGGCGGCGGGAAACTCGGCCAGGGCCCAGAGCCGTCGCAGTCCGTCCCGGCCCGCGACCGTGACCACGCCCTGCTTCCACAGGGTGTCCAGCATCCGCTCGACGTTGCGGCCGTGGGTCCAGCCGGTGGAGGTCCAGCCCAGGACGGCCCGGTCCTCGAAGGCGCCGCCGGGCAGCGGCCCGGCGTCGCGCAGCCGGGCCAGGACGTAGCGGCGGAAGTCATCGTTGGCCACCATCCAGTCCCGCAGCCGCGAGTTCGTGGCGCTCGCCCCGTACCGGCGCATCATCAGGTGGTGGATCGGATAATCCTCGGTCAGCACGATCGAGGCGGCGTGCGCCCAGTACTCGAACAGCCAGCGCTCCTGCCACAGCAGCGTGTCCAGGTCGGCCCGGTCGAATGCGCCGAGCCTGCTCCACAGCACGAGCAGGTGGCTGCGCGCCACCACGTTGACCGGGTCGAGCTGCAGTACCCGCAGCCCGCGCAGCACCTGCCGCAGCCCGTCGAGTCCCGTGCCCGGTTCAGGTCCGGCCAGGTGCTGGCTGCGGACAGCGAGCCGCCGCGCCTCCCCCAGGCTCAGCCGAAGGTCGTCCGTCATCCCTCCATTCTCCAGATTCAGGCTGCCCGGTAACGGCATAGATGCTCCATCCATGCCGCAATCACGACATTGATGCTCCATCCATGCTGTCAGCCGCGCCACCTGAGACGCAGTCACGGGTATCAGGTGGGACTGACGTGGCTGGAGGGAATATAGGGGTGGTGTTACGGCTCACGGGCGCGGGCGGTCAGTTGGCTGGGCGTCAGATGAGCTTGCCGGAGACTTCGCTGGTGAGGTCGGCGTGTGGCTCGGGGGGCCGGGTCGGGAAGAGACGCCGAGGTCTTAGCCGGGGCGAGGGCCAGGCCGGCGGCCAGGCAGGCGAAGGGCAGGACGGGGAGCAGGTAGCGGTAGTCGAAGTCGGCGACCGCGATCGGGAACACGAGCAGGACGACGGCGGTGGCCCCGGGCAGCATGCTGCCTGCCCG
>JAICWX010000046.1 GCA_025934635.1 Streptosporangiaceae bacterium
CCTCGCGCGGTATCCGGATGACCGGCACCGCGGCCGGCTTGGTCGTCACCACCGTGTTCTTCACCACCGCTGCTCCGGGCGCGAGCCGGAGCCGGTAGCGGCGGCAGACCTCGAACAGGACGACGCGGAGCATCATGAACGTGACCTCCTGCGCCATGCACTGCCGCTTCCCGATCGAGAACGGGATGAAGGCGTGCCGCGGCCGCGCGGCGATCTTGTCCATGCTGAACTGCTCCGGATCGAACCGGTCGGGCTCCGGTCCCCAGTAGCGCGGGTCGCGCTGCGCGGCGAGCGTCCCGACCAGGATGATGTCGCCCTTCCGGATGCGGTAGCGGCCGAGCGTGGAGTCCCTGAGACTGCGCCGGATGGTGACCGGCATCGGCGGGTAGATCCGCATCGTCTCCTTGATCACCTGGGTGGTGTAGGGCAGCGCGGACAGGTCCTCGTACCGCAGGTCGTAGTCCGGGTCGCCGCCGGTGATCGCGTCGACCTCGGCGATCAGCTTCCGCTCCACCTCCGGGTTCGTGGCCAGCACGTAGGCGAGCCACGCGGCCGTGATCGACGGGCCGTTGAAGCCGTTGGACAGGTGCATGAGGATCTGGTCGCGGATGGTCGCGGCGTCCAGGAACTCACCGGTCTCCGGGTCCGGCGTGCTGACCAGCCGGCTGAGCAGGTCGGTCTGGGTACCGAGCGGACAGGTGTGCATCCGGCCGCGGACCAGCGCGTCAGCCGTCTGGAACAGCTCCGTGTTGTGCCGGCGGTACGCCTTGCGCCGGGCCCGGCGCTCGCGCCCGGAGAAGGCGGTGAAGTCGGGCCGGGGGTCGGCCACGCGCAGGATGCTCTCCTTGGTGCTCGCCGGGACGGCCGCCGCGAACGGATGCGGGCGGTCAGCGGCGGCCCCCTCCCCGGAGACCGGGCCAAGGAGGCCGAAGTCGTAGGCGCACGCCCCGCGGCCGGAGACCTCGAGGGTGTAGCGCTCCATCCAGCCGCGCGCGTCCAGCGGTTCGTCGTCCGGCCGCGCGGCCCACGCGGCGACCAGGTTGCGGGCCTGGTCCTTCATCCGCTCCAGCTGGGTGCGCTGGTGGGCGGGGGAGTACCAGGGCAGCATCACCCGGCGGATCCGCTCGTAGTGGTCGCCGTCGCCGATCACCGAGAGGCCGCCGCCGCGGGAGTTGGCGAGCTGGTCGAAGAAGTTGATGTCCTCCACCCGCTTGCCGAACCGCTCCTCGTCGTCGGCTACCTCGTCGAGCAACTCGGGATCGGAGACCACGACCAGCCGCCATTTCCTGGTCGGGATCCCGACCGCGTAGATGTGGCCGAACCGGCGGTAGTACTCGAGCTGGGTGTCGTTGTCGTTCAGGATGGGAAAGTTCGCGAACCGCTCGCCCCGCGGCACCAGCCAGCGGACGGCGTACGGGATCTCCAGCGGCCCGTCCGGATCGGAACCGGGAACGTCCGCTCCGGTCGCGTCCGGCCCGGGGGCGGGCGGCATCTGCGCCTCGGCCGGCGGGGCCAGTTCGGTCAGCTCGTGGCCGGTCAGCCGGAACGTGATGTCGCCGAAGCCGATCGTGTCCCCCTCGGTCAGTGGCGCCGCGGTGATCCGCTGCTCGTTGACGAAGGTGCCGTTGGTGCTGCCGTTGTCGGCCAGCATCCAGCGGCCGGCCTCCAGCCGGAGCACCGCATGCTGCCAGGAGACGCAGGCATCGGACACTACGATGTCGGCCTCCGGATCCCGGCCGACCAGGTAGGCCGGGCCGGGGGCCAGGCTCCACCGGCCGGACCTGGTCCGCACCTCCAGCGGCGGCGCCGCCGCTTCCGGTCCCCCGCTCGCCCGGTTCCACCACTCCATGAACAGCCTCCCCCGCCGTCCGGCCGCGTTCTGGCGACGCGGCCGACACCGGATGGAGGGGGGAAGAGCTGCGCTGATACATCAAACTGGCGCTGATCTGGCCGCCCGGCTGACTCGGCTCAGGCGACCTGCGGGTACAGGCCGCGGACGCCGGACGAGAGCCCGGCCAGCACCCGCTTGCTGATCTCGTCGGCCACGATCTCGGTCTCGCCCGCCACGATGCCGTCCAGCGCGATCCGGGCGATGTCGGCCGGGTCGGACTTCGGGTCGGTGACGTGGCGGGCCAGGTCGGTGTCCATGTACCCGACGTGCAGCGACGATACCCGGGTGCCCTGGCGGGCCAGCTCTGCCCGCAGCGCATTGGTCAGCGACCACTCCGCTGCCTTGGCCGCGCAGTAGGCGCCGATGTCAGGGAAGCTCACCCAGGAGAGCACGGACAAGATGTTCAGCACGGCGCTCTGCTCATGCTCGGCCAGCTGCGGGGCGAAGGCCCGGGTGACCGCCAGGGTGCCGAAGAAGTGGGTGTCCAGCTCGAGCCGGATGTCGGCCAGGTCGCCGGTGAGCAGCGAGGCGCCGGTGCCCGAGCCGGCGTTGTTGATGAGGATCGAGACGTCGCGGGTGGCGGCGGCCGCGGCGGCCACCGACGCCGGGTCGGTCACGTCCAGGGCGATCGGGGTGACGCCCTCCAGGTCGACCGAGGCGGGGTTGCGGGCGGCGGCGTACACGACGGCGCCGCGGTCACGCAGCTGAGCGGCCAGCTGCCGGCCGAAGCCGCGGTTGGCCCCGGTGACCAGCGCTGTCTTTCCGGTGAGGTCCATCGGGCGGATCCTTCCTGAGTAGGTTTTCCCAACCTAGCATGGCTGAGTATGGAAAAACAACTCAGTGGGTATACTGAGGGCGTGGTGAAGCAACGGCAGCTGGAGGACTCCTGCTCGATCGCGCGCACCCTAGGCGTGGTCGGCGAGCGCTGGACGTTCCTGATCCTGCGCGAGGCGTTCCTGGGCGCGAGCCGGTTCGCCGAGTTCCGGGACCGGCTCGGCGTGGCGCCCGACGTGCTGACGGACCGGCTGGCCACCCTGGTCGAGTTCGGCGTGATGGCCCGCGAGCCGTACCGCGAGCCCGGGGCCAGGTCCCGGTTCGCCTACCGGCTGACCCCGGCCGGCCGGGAACTGCAGGTGGCGCTCAGCGCGCTGCAGCAGTGGGGGGACGAGCACCTGCCCCGGCCCGAGGGCCCCAGCATGCTCCGCCGGGTCCGCGGCACCGACTGCCCGGTGCACGTCGGCTACCTGGACGAGCAAGGCCAGGAGGTCCCGCTGGCCGACGTCGCCGTTATCCCTACTGGCGCCTAGGCCTGGCCGGGCCATGCG
This sequence comes from Streptosporangiaceae bacterium, assembly GCA_025934635.1. The sequence continues at coordinate 3,217 of JAICWX010000046.1, forward strand.
GGCCGATGGCGGCCCCTGCTCAGCGCCCCGTGCCAGCCGCCCCGTCGCCGCGGACCTGAACAGCCGGGGCGAGCCGGCGGTTGTGCACCCGCAGCGCCAGCGCGCTGAGCGCGATGAGCGGCGTGTCCGCGCCGGCCGCGGCCGCCCGTCCGGCGAAGTCGGCCAGCACCGCCTCCACCTCGGTCGGGCGCCCCGCCATCAGGTCGCGGGACAGCGACGACGTGGTCGGCGCCCCCGCCGCCGTCAGGACCTGTTCGGTCGCGGCCAGCTGGGCATGCGAGACCGGGTGCCCGGCCGCCGCGGCCGCGCCCGCCGCCTCCGCCAGCACCGAACGAGCGAAGTCGTCACCCCCGGGAACGGCGACGATGTCTCCCACCGGGGCGCGCATCAGCGCCGTGACCGCCCCGATGCTGGCGATGAAGACCCACTTGGCCCACATGGCGCGGACGATGTCGGCGCGGACGGCCACCACGGCGCCGGCGTCGCGGAAAGCCGCCGCCAGCTCGTCGGCCCGGGAACTCCGCGAGCCGTCCAGCTCGCCCAGCTCCACCTCGAACATCGGCGTCAGCACCCGGATCGTCCCGTCGCCGTCCAGGTCGGTCATCACCCGCAGCACCCCGCCGAGCACAGCCGTCCCGAACGTGCCCGCCAGCGCATCCAGGTGCGCCATCCCGTTGAGGAACGGGACGATCGCGGTGCCTGGCCCGACCGCGGGCGCGATGTCCTTCATCACCTGGTCCAGGGCATCGGCCTTCACCGCGATCAGCACGGCGTCGTAGCCGGAGCCGGGCGCGGCGGCCAGCTCGGCGGCCGTCAGCACCGGAGGCCGCAGCGTGCGCGTCCCGCCTACGCCGGCCAGCCGCAGCCCGCCGTCGCGGAGCTGCCCGGCCCGGCCGGACCGGGCCAGCACCGTCACGTCCTGCCCGGCCCCGGCCAGCCGGGCGGCCAGGAAACCGCCGACCGCTCCGGCTCCGGCGATAAGGATCCTCGTCTTCGGCACAGCCCGAGCATAGGCTCATTGGCTTGCGATTTGCAAGTCAATGGCGGGAAGGGACGGCAAACCAATGATCCCAACGGGTGCTGGCTCCGCCTTGGTCCTGCTGCACGTGGCTGACCTGCGGTAGCGTCAGCGAATGGAGCGCAGCGCGAACCGCGTCGAGCTGGCCGGCCTGGTCGCCGCGATAAGCCTGGCCGCGGACCTGGCGTCCGGCGTGACGCTCGAGCACGGCCTGCGCACCTGCCTGCTCGCCACCCGGCTGGCCGGACGGGCCGGGCTGGACGAGGCCGGACGGCGCGACGTCTACTACACCGCGCTGCTCCGCTCGATCGGCTGCACCAGCGACGCGCACGAGCAGTCGGTGCTGTTCGGGAACGAGATCGCGGCCCGGACCGAGCTCAACCTGGCCGCGCACCTGCCGCCCCGGCAGTTGCTCGGCGTGCTCGCCCGGCACGCCGGGAGTGGTGAACCGCCGCTGCGCCGCGCCCGGGCCCTGGCCCGCGCGCTCGCCGCGGCCCCTGACCTGCCCCGGGCGGTGGCGACCGCGCACTGCCAGGCGGCCGAGCGGCTCGGCCGGCGGCTCGGCTTCTCCGGTGCTGTCCCCGGGGCGCTGAACAGCCTGTTCGAGCGCTGGGACGGCAAGGGGCACCCGCGCGGCCTGCGCGGGGAGGACATTCCGCCCGCCGCCCGCTTCACCCAGGTCGCCTACGACGCCCTGCTGCTGCACGAGCACCTCGGCGGCACCGGCCAGGTCGCCGCGGCCGCCGGGACGCTCTACGATCCCTGGCTGGCCGGCCTGCTCGACCCGGGCGACGTGGCCGAGGCGGCCGGGCTCCCGTCTCCCTGGGACGAGACGCTGGCGGCCGAACCCGGCGGCCCGACGCCGATCGACGGTGAGCGCCTCGACGAGGCCTGCCGGGCGGCCGCCGACTTCGCCGACCTTACGTCGCCGTGGCTGCTCGGGCACTCGCGGGCGGTCGCGGAGCTGGCCGAGGCCGCCGCCTGGCGGCTGGGCCTGGCCGGGGCGGAGGTGGATACCGTGCGCCGCGCCGCCCTGCTGCACGACCTGGGGCGGGTTACCGTACCCGCCGGAATCTGGGACCGGCCGGGACCGCTGCGCGGCGGCGACTGGGAACTGGTCCGGCTGCACGCCTACCAGACCGAACGTGCGCTGGCCCGGTCGGCCGGCCTCGCGGCGCTGGGCGCCGTCGCGGGCGCGCACCACGAGCGGCTCGACGGCTCCGGGTACCACCGCGGCGCCCAGGCGGGCCAGCTCGCGGTCCCGGCCCGGCTGCTCGCGGTGGCCGACGCCTACCAGGCGATGACCGAGGACCGCCCGCACCGGCCCGCGCTGCCGCCCGCGCAGGCCGCGGCCGAAGTCCAGGACCTCGTCCGGGCTGGCCGGCTGGATGGCGACTGCGCCGCCGCGGTGCTGGCCGCCGCCGGGCTGGCCGCTGCTGAACTGTCGGCCGGGGGTCAGGCCGGCCCGGCGGCATCCCGGCGCCGGGCGCCGGGCGAGCTCAGCCCGCGCGAGGTCGAGGTCCTGGGCCTGCTCGCCCGCGGCCAGTCCAACCGCCAGATCGCCGCCCGCCTCGGCATCACCCCCAAGACGGCGGGCCACCACGTCCAGCACATCTACACCAAGATCGGCGTTTCCAGCCGCGCCACCGCGGCGCTGTTCGCGCTGGAAAACGGGCTGCTGAGCGGGAACGCCGGATAGGGGCAGCAGCGATAGGGCGTTCACCCGATGCCGGCCGGCCCCGGACCGGCTTACGGTCACCGCAGGCGAAAGGAGCCCGCGATGACACAGGTCACGATGACCGGGAACGACGACTTCACCAGGCCCGGCGGCCTGACCGGGATGCGAGCGGTGGACATCGCCCGCGCCGTGCGGGAGCGGCGGGTAACGCCGGAGGCGGTGATCCGCGCCCACCTGGACCGGATCGCCGCCGCGGACCCGGTGATCCGGGCCTTCCAGGCCGTCCGGGCGGACGGCGCGCTGGCGGACGCCGAGGCGCTCGGCCGCCGGGACGATCTCGGCACGCTGCCGCTGGCCGGCGTGCCGGTCGCGGTCAAGGACAACGTCGACGTGGCCGGGCTGCCGACCAGGCGCGGCTCGGCCGCGACGCCGACCGCCCCGGCCCGCCGCGACGACGAGCTCGTCCGCCGGCTGCGGCAGGCCGGCGCCATCCCGATCGGCACAACGCAGCTGCCCGAGCTGGCCATCTGGCCGTTCACCGAGCCCGCCGCCTTCCCCGCCACCCGCAACCCGTGGGACCTGAGCCGCAGCCCCGGCGGCTCCACCGGCGGCGGTGCCGCCGCGGTCGCCACCGGGATGGCCGCGCTCGCGCTCGGCTCCGACGGCGGCGGCTCCATCCGGATCCCGGCCGCCTGCTGCGGTATCACCGGCCTCAAGCCCGGATCCGGCGTGGTGCCGCTGGCCGGCGGAGCCAGCCAGCACTGGTACGGCCTGACCGCGTTCGGCCCGCTGGCCCGCTGCGCCGCCGACGCCGCGGCCATGCTCCACGTCCTGGCCGGCGGCATCCGGGCGGACGATGCCAGCCGAAACGATGCCAGCCGAAACGATGCCAGCCGAAACGACGACGGCCCGGACGACCTGGCGCCGCCCCGGCTGCTGCGCATCGCCGTCTCGGCCCGGCATCCCGCCCCGGGCGCGCGGGTGGCGCCGCCCGTGCGCGCGGCCCTGGATGAGGCGGCCGGCCTGCTGCGCGCCGCGGGTCACACCGTGACCTGGGCCCGGCCGCCGTACCCGGCCAATCTGGGCCTGCGGTTCAGCCAGCGGTGGCTCGCCGGGATCGCCGAGGACGCGCACGACCTGCCCGTGGACGCGCTGGAAGCCCGGACGCGGGCCATGGTCCGCCGCGGGCGCCGGGCCGCCCGGCGGGTGCGCCCGGCCGCGGCCGACCCGTTCGCCGCCCGGGCCGCGGGCTGGCTCGGCCGCTACGACGTCCTGCTGACCCCCACGCTCGCCCGCGCCGCGGTCCCGCTGGGGACCTGGGACGGGAAAGGCTGGGTGCGGACCATGCTCGGCGTCGGCAACTGGCTGTACACCACGCCCTGGAACCTGGCCGGGCTCCCGGCCGCCTCCGTTCCCTTCGGCCGTGTTCCCTCCGGTTCCGACGCCGGGCTCCCGATCGGCCTGCAGATCGTGGCGCCGGCCGGGGCCGAGGCCACCGTGCTGTCCCTCGCGGCCCAGCTCGAGCAGCTCCGCCCCTAGCGCGCCGTCACAGGTGGTGCGCGGTCAGGTGCGCGCCGAGGACGTCGTAGCCGAAGTCGGCGGCCGGGTCCCGCCACACCGAATGGGCGTGGTTGGCCCTGCGCTGCGTGTTGTCGTACTCGATGAGCAGCCGCGGGCCCTGCAGCCGGTAGTAGTGCGGCGCGCCCGCCTCGACCGGGCCGGCCCAGGCCAGGTGGACGGCGTCCAGCGCGGCGTCATCGGCGTAGTCACCCGACAGGCCGTCCGGGACCCGGCCCAGGTAGGTGGCCAGCAGCGCGCGCAGCAGGTGCCGCTGCCCGGCGTCGAGCCCGGCGGCCGCCAGCCCCTTGGGCGTGCTGCTCAGCGCGACCCGCTGGTGGTCGACGGCGTCGTAGCCGGAGGCCCGTTCGGCGCTGTCGCCGGTCCGGGTGATCAGGTCGAGCAGCCCGGGATCGGCGAACAGCCCGCGCCAGATGTCGCGCAGGTGGACCAGTTCGTCGCCCTCGGACAGCTGCGACCGGTTGGCGCCGACGATGTCGGACGGCGCCCGGTCGAGCAGGACGGCCCGGGCGGCCTGGTCCGGCTCGAGCGAGCGGACCAGCTCGCGGGCCAGGTCCTCGGCCCCGGCCAGCGGGCGCAGCGGCGGGCCGCCCAGCAGCGGGGACGAGGCCGGGTCGGCACCGAAGAAGCACGGGGTGGTCGAGCGGACCGCGCCGTCCACGACCAGGTTGTTGAGCGAGATGTGGTGGCCGCCGAACCGCCAGCCCCACGCCCCGGTGCCGCCCGGCTGACCGAACACCCGCAGGTAGTACATCCCCGGGTCGCGCCCCCGCTCGCGTCCCCAGTCGACGGACCAGCCCTCGGCCCGGTCGAGCACGTTGTCCAGGCCGAGGATGGCGGCGGCGGTGACGTACCCGGCCTCCGACAGCCCGGTCGCGACCAGCCGCAGGGCCAGCCGCTGCTGGGCCGGGCGCTGGGCGCCGAGGGTCAGCCCGCCGTGGTCGGTGGGGGTATAGAACCAGCGCCTGCGCTCGGCATCGGACTCCGCGTCGCCGCTGGGCGCGACGCCGGCGGCCACGGCCCGCTGCGCGGGATCGAGCCCGTCCAGCCACGCCGCCGCGGCGGCGGCCATGGCGCCGGCGACCTCCGTGCTGGCGACTCCCGTGCTGGCGACCTCGCTGGTTGTATCCACGAGCCCAAGGCTAACCTTTCGGTCAGGATCGGATAAGAGGAGCACTATGCCAGAGCGGACAGCTGAGCAGCGGGTCACGGTAACGGTCACGGACGGGATCGCGGACGTCAGGCTGAACCGGCCGGAAAAGCGCAATGCCCTGGACACCGCGATGTTCGCCGGGCTGATCACGGCCGGCCAGCAGCTGGCGTCCGAGCCGGGCGTCCGCGTCGTGGTCCTGTCCGGCGAAGGCCCGGACTTCTGCGCTGGCCTGGACTTCGGCTCGTTCGCCGCCATGCGGGACGGCGAGCGGCTCAGCCTGCTGGCCGACGTGCCCCCGGCCGGGGACAGCCCGGCCCAGGCCACCGGCCAGCGCGCCGCCTACGTCTGGGCCGAGCTGCCCGTTCCCGTCATCGCCGCGGTGACGGGAAATGCCCTGGGCGGCGGCCTGCAGATCGCGCTCGGGGCCGACATCCGCATCGTCGCGCCGGACGCGCGGCTGTCCGTGCTGGAGATCAAGTGGGGGCTGATCCCGGACATGACCGGCAGCCAGCTGCTGCCCGAACTGGTCGGCCGGGACGTGGCCAAGGAGCTGACCTTCACCGGCCGCATGGTCAGCGGCACCGAAGCGGTCACGCTGGGCCTGGCCACCCGGACCGACCCCGACCCGCGCAGCGCCGCGTTCGAGCTGGCCCGCGGCATCGCCGCCCGCAGCCCGCACGCCATCCGGGCCGCCAAGCGGCTGCTCGACCAGGCGGGCCGGACCGGCCTGACGGCCGGCTTCGCGGCCGAGCAGACCGAGATCCGTGCTCTGATCGGCAGCCCGAACCAGGTCGAGGCGGTAGCCGCCGAGTTCGGCCAGCGGCCGCCGCAGTTCGCCAACCCGTCCTGAGCGTACGGCCCGGTCGCCGGCCGGTCCCGGCCGCCGCTAGTCTCGCGCCGCCGGCCGCCAGGTCCAGCGCGGCGATGCGACACCGGTCCCCATGTGCTGATGGCCCCGCCCCACACCGCGAGCCGGCCGACCTTCGGCAGCTCACGGCGCCGCCCGGCGAAAGGCACATCCCTGGTATACCGCCTGGTACGCGGCCCCGCATCCGGCCTGCGTCCTGGTCGGCCTGACCCAGCCAACCTGTCAGCCTGAGTTGACAAACGTCGGTGTTGTCAGTTTAAGCTGACATTATGACGACGATGACGGAATTGGCCGCGGCGGTGGACAGCCGGGATCCGGCCACCGGGCTGGCCGCGGTGGCCGCGCTGCGCCGGCTGCTCGATGAGCTGGAGGCGGTGCAGGTGAGCAGCGCCCGCGCGCAGGGCTGGACGTGGCAGGCGATCGCCGCTGCGCTCGGCGTCCGCCGCCAGTCGGTGCACAAGAAGCACGCCGGGAGGGTGTGACCATGCTGGATGTCTTTGCCCCGGCGGCCCGCCTGGCGGTCATCCACGCCGGGATGACCGCCGCCGACCTGGGGCAGCCCCGGCTGAACGACAGGTCCCTGCTGCTGGCCCTGGCCGAGGGCGAGCCGCTGGCCCACCCGGTGGAGCTGGGCGTGACCGCGTCCCGCATCCGCGCCCTGATCGAGGCCCGGGCCCCGCGGCGGCGCGACCGTGAGCTGCTCGCCACCCTCGGCATCGACCTGGACGAGGTCCGGCGGCGCGCGGTGGCGGCCACCCTTTCTGATGACCCGGCCCGGTGGCGGCTGCGGCGCTCCCCGGTCCGTCCGCTGCGCGTCACCCTGAGCGGACCGGCCACCGAGATCGTGCTCGACGAGGGTGGCCGCAAGGTCATCGAGGTCGCCCGGTGGGCCAGCCGCCGTGGCCACCGGACGATGGTCGAACGCGAGGACCTGCTCTGGGGCGTGCTCGCCGACAGCTCCAGCGACTCGGTCCGCATCTTGCTCCGCGGTGGCGCCAACCTCAGCCGTATCTGGACCGGCCTGCGCTGCTGGCACCACGCCGGCCGCGGCACCACCGTGTGATCAGCTCTTACCGGGAATCAGTGCATCCAGACCGACCAGCTGACCGTCAGCCAGGTAGCCGACGCCGTCGCCAGCGCCGCGGGACTGACGATCAGCCCGTCCACCGGGCGGGTCAGCTGGTGGAACGCAGATTGGTCAGTCCTCTTGGTCAGTCCTCGCCGGTGTCGTGGTCGGGGTGATCGGCCGCGCCGATCTTCCAGTAGCCCCGCGTGTACAGCTGGTCCCGGTCCAGGCCGCGCTCGCCGAGCAGGTGGCGGCGGACCGTGCGCATGGCGGCGGCCTCAAGGCCGATCCAGGCCGCGCCGCGCCCCTCGGGCAGGTCCATGTGCTGGACGGCCTGCGCGGCCACCGTCCCGGGCCCGGCGTGGTCGGTGCCGCGATGGCACCACACCGTGCTCAGGTCGGCCGCCGTGTCGAGCTTCAGCTCCTCGGCCTCGTCCGCCACCTCGGCGACGAGCAGCACCCGCGCGCCGGCCGGGGCCTCGTCCAGGATCGTGCCGACCGCGGGCAGCGCGGTCTCGTCGGCGACCAGCAGCGTCCAGGCGGCGACCGGGTCGATCCGGTAGGACCCGCGTGCCCCGGTCACGACCACCTGGTCACCGACCCGGGCGGCCGCCGCCCATGCCGAGGCCGGGCCGCCGTCGCCGTGCAGCACGAAGTCGACGACCAGCTGGCGGGCCTCCCGGTCGACGTAGCGCGGGGTATAGGTGCGCCGGATCGGCCGCGGTTCCGGCCAGACCAGTCCGTCAGGCCCGGCCGTGGGCAGCGCGACCTCGGCCTGCCCGGGCGCCGGGAGCAGGAGCTTGAAGTGGGTCGCGGGGCCGTCGTTGGGGTACTCGGCGAGCTTGTCGCCGGTGAAGGTAATCCGCCGCAGGTTCGGGGTGAGCTCGCTGATGCCCGCCACCGAGACCGGGTGGAACACCGGGGCTGGCCGGCGCCTGGGAGTCGTCACGTCGTCGTCCTAATCTCTCGGGCTATTTCCAGAGGATGCCTATAGTGAGGATACTCACTACTATACTGTCGGTGTCCAATCACAGAAGGATGCACAGGTGAGACCCAGAACCGGCAGCGACGCCGTCGACGCCATCCTCTACGCCGCCCACCGGATCCGGACCTCAGCCGACACCGCCCTGCGGGAACACGGTCTTTCGCTGCCCGCCTTGAAGCTGCTCACCGCCCTGGCCAGCGGCGATCGCTCGATGCGGGAGATCAGCCAGGTCCTGCACGTGTCCCCGCGCACGGTGACGGACATGATCGACACGTTGGAAGGCCGCGGCCTGGTCACCCGGTGCGCGCACGCCACCGACCGCCGGATCACCCTGCTGCGCCTCACCGAGGCCGGCGCCCGCGAGCTGGCCACCGCCAGCACCGCCTCCGAACGCGTCGCGGCCACCGCGATCAGCGCCCTGGACGAGGATGAGCAGCGCACGCTGCAGAGCCTGCTGGAGCGGGTCTGCGTCCGCGCGGGCAAGCCGGCGCGCTGACGATCCTCAGCTTGGAGCTACCCCGGCCGCCCTCAGCCTGGGGCTACCCCGTCCGCCTGGCCGGGGGTGGCAAGTTCGCCCGCGCGAACCGGGTCCGGCCCGGCGGGTCCTCGAACAGGAGTGGCCGGTGTCCGCTGTCCGCGTAGCCCAGATGCACGGCCCGGTCCGCGCCGAGGATCGCGGCACTCGCCCGCAGCTGGTCCAGCCGCCGGTCGCCGCGAGCCTGAGCCTGAGCCTAGGGAGCTGACGGGCCTCGGGCCCGGCTTAGTTCAGTACTTCCAGCGCCTGCCGCAGGAACTCATCCCGGCGCGCGAGCATGGTCGGCTGATCGAGGTCCGGACGGCCTCGGTCGCCAGTTCGTGCCTGATGGCGGGCCTGCCGGCCCGCAGCACGACCTCGCGGCACCCGGCTCGCAGCAACCACGGCGAGGCGCCGTCGCGCAGTCCGCAAACGACTTCGGGCCGGCCAGTCCCTAGTGTCCTTGCCGCCCAGTCGAGCACGGCCTCCGCTGGTCCGGCCGCCATGTCGTCTCCTCTTCGGCGCTCAGTAGCGTTCGACCAGGTGGGCGCGGCTGGCCGGGAGCGCGTACGGGTCAGGCCAGAAGTCGGTGATCCGGGCGATCTTGCCGTCGGCGGTGAGGTCGAAGAAACACAGGCCGGGCTGGGTGCCATCCGGCCCGGTGAACTCGACCCAGCTGGCGGCGTGCCGGCCCTCGCCGGTGATCCGCTGCACGGCCAGGTGCCAGTCGCCGGGGAAGCCTTCCACGTTGAACCGGATGTAAGGGGCCCGGCCGCGGACCTGCTCCCTGGTCTGGGGACCGCGGTAGATCACGTCGTCGGCCAGCAGCGCCCCGAACGCATCCCAGTCCCGGGCCTCGGCCGCTGCCCAGTAAGCCGCGACCACCTCGTGCGCGTTGATCACGGCCGGCGGGCTGCCGGGGCTTTCGCCGGCCAACTGGCGCAGTTCGCCGCCGCTGAGCCGGAACGTGGCGCGACCGATGCCGATGACGTCCTGTTCGGTCAGCACCTTATTGATGACCCGCTCGCCGTTGACGAATGTCCCGCCATGGCTGTTCAGGTCGATGATCTCGAAGCTGCCGTCCGGGGTGCGGCGCAGCTCCGCGTGATGCCGGGAGACGTCGAGATCGGCCAGCACGATGTCGTTGTCCGGGACCCGTCCGATCCGGGTCGAGTCAGCCGAAAGCGGATATGCGTCCGTCATAGGGCGATCCTAAGCAGGTGGCCCGAGAAAACCGGGTTCCTCTGGGCCGGATGGCTGACGGGTGCGTTAGCCTCCGGCGCGTTCGGACTTCAGAGACAACATCAACCTCTTATCAATCATGCATACCTTTTTCCGTGACTCGGTGATAAGGCCGAGGAAATGTCGTACCTGCCTATTATAGTCGAACTGAAATCCTAGAAATTGTCCCGGAGGCACGAGAGAACCAGATCGCCGCCGCCGGAGGAGGTGACCCCCAGGTGAGTACTGTGACCGTCCCGGCTTCGGCCAGCGAGGCGATGGACATGGTGCAGGCCGGGCTGGCCTACCTCGCCACCGCGGACGCCGCCGCGATGGGGGCCGCGGCCCAGGCGGCGTGCCTGCGGGGGCTGGAGCAGGCGAACTCGGTCGCGACGGCGGTGCGGACGTCGGTGCTGGGGGCGTTCGGCGCGGGTCAGGGGTACACCGATGACGGGGCGTACAGCCCGCGTGCGTGGCTGGTCCACCAGACGGCGATCACCGTGGGGGCGGCGACCGGGCATACCGGCTGGGTAAAGCGGGCCCGGGCGCATCCGCGGGTGCAGGCCGCGCTGGTCGCCAAGGAGGTCTCCGAGCCGTGGGCGCGGACGATATGCGAGTGGACCGGCAAGCTTCCGGAGGATTCCCGGGATGCGGCGGACGGGATCTTGCTGGCGGCGGCAGTGTCGGGGCTGGGGCTGCCGGACCTGGCGGGGCTGGCGGGAGAGATGTACGAGCGGTCCCGCCAGCATGCGCCCAGCACCGACAGGCCCGGCCCCGGTCCCGGCCAGGACCCGGATCACAACCTCGGCCAGGATCAAGGTCCGGGCCAGGAACAGGGCGGGAACCAGGAACGGGATCGCGATCCCGGCCAGGGCCGCGAGGGTAGCGGAGACCAGAGGCGGGACCCTGCTGCGGGCGGGCAGCCCGGTGAGCTCGGGGACCTCCAGGACCCCGGTGTGAACCAGGATCCTGGTGAAGACACCGGGCTGGATGACCGGTCGGTGAGGCTGGCGACGACGTTCGGCGGGGCCGGGGTGATCCGCGGGGACCTGACGCCGGAGTGCGCGCAGGTCGTGCGGGCGGTGCTGGATGCCTTGTCGGCGCGGGCCGGGGCCGAGGATGACCGCTCGCATGAGCAGCGGTATCACGACGCGCTGCAGGAGGCCATGTGCCGGCTGGTGGCGGCGGGGCTGGTGCCGGAGCGGGCGGGGCAGCCGGTGAAGGTACTGGCGCATGTGACGCTGGCGGACTTGATGCTGCTGGAGGGCAGCGAGAGGCTGCGGGAGGAGTGGACGCGGCAGGCGCGGGCCCGGTGGGCCGGGTACAAAGCCCGCAACGCCGAGACTCGCGGAGACGACGGGGCCTGGCTCGACGGCAGCGCCGCCGCGGCGATCGCGTGCGATGCGCAGGTGGTGCCGGTGGTGACCGGAGAAGTAAACCCGGCCGTGTTCGCAGACCTGGTGCGGCTGTGCGCCGCACTGGACAAGCTCAGCCGACGCGCCGCCGCCGGTACCGGGCTCGCCGCGGACAGCAGCGCCGCAGACAGCGCCGCCGGTGGGGCGGCCGCGGGCACCGTGATCTCCCGGGAGGCGCTGGAGCAGGCGATCGTCGGCAAGGCAGTCGACCTGCTGTCCGGGCCGGGCGGACTGGCGTCGTTCGTGCGGCAGCGGCAGCTCGGACTGCGGCTGTCCGGGCCAAGCCTGCCGCTGGACATCGGGGTCAGCACGACCATCCCAGCCGGGATCCGCAACGCCGTCCGGCTCCGCGACCTGCACTGCCAGTGGGCTGGCGGATGCAACCAGCCCGCCTCGGCGTGCGATGTGCACCACACGAAACACAAGGCCCACGGCGGCAAGACCAGCCTCAAGGACTGCGTCTTGCTCTGCCGGTTCCACCACCAGATCGTCATCCACCGGTGGGGCTGGACCCTCGTGGTCAACCCCGACGGCACCACCACCGCCTGGAACAAGGACAAGACCAAGATGCTGCACAGCCACGGGCCGCCTGTCCGAGCAGGGCCCGGTAGCGCCCGTCCGAGCAGGGCCGGGTAGCGCCCGGCGGCGAGAGGCCTTTCTTGCGTACCGTGTGGGCGTGAGGTGGCTAGCCGAGGGCTCCGTCGCGGCGCTCGCCGGGGCGCTGCGGGTGGTCGCGCCGGAGCTGGCCGGGTACCCGATCGTGATTCCCGGCAAGGTCGGCCAGGAGGACCCGCAGTGGTGGTCGGCGACCGCGCTGGTCGGCGAGGACTTCGTCGCGAAGTTCGCGTGGTCGCGGCCGGCCGCGCTCCGGATCCGGCACGAGATCGGCGTGCTGGCCGCCCTGGCCCGGCCGCCCGCCGTGCCCTACCTGCCCGAGGTCGTGGTGGGCAGCACCGACCCGCTGGTCCTGGTGACCCGGCGGGTGCCGGGCAGGCCGCTGTTCGCGGTGGCGGACTCGATCGATCGGGACCAGGCGGGCCGGCAGCTGGCGCGGTTCCTGGCGGCGCTGCACCATCCCGCGGCCCGCGCCCGGGTCGAAGCCGAGACCGGCCCGCTGCCCGCCGCCCGCCCGCTGGCCGCGACCGGCGTGCTGCGCGACCGGTTCGCCGCCTGGGTCAGCGCGGACCAGCACCGGGCGGTGGTGCGCTGGTGCGACTGGGCCGACGCGGTGCTGGCGCAGCCCGGTTCGCATAGCCCGGCTGAACCGCCTGGCCCGGCTGAACCGCATGACACGGCTGGATCAGCCGTGCTGGTCCACGCCGACCTGCACGGTAACAATCAGGTCTGGGACCAGGGCGAGCTGCGCCTCGTCGTCGATTTCGAGACCGTCGCCGCCGCCGAGCCCGAGTACGACCTGAGCGGCTTCCCCGGGCCGGGGCTAGGCCCCGGCGTTGAGCTGCTGACCGCCACCGTGCGCCACTACGAGGAGGCGGCCGGCCGCCCGCTGTCGGTCGAGCGGATCATGGCCTGGCACGTCCGCCAGGCCCTCGGCGATGTCCTGTGGCGCACCGACGCCGGCATCCACCTCGCCGACCACCGCACCCCGCCCGACTGGGTCGACGACCTGGCTGCCCGCTTCCGCGCCCTCGGTCTCGACCCCTAGGCCTGGACGATCGAGGTGCCCTGGACCTGGATGTTGACCGCGGCCAGGGGGGAGGCGGCCGGGCCGTTGACGACCGCGCCGGTGGCGATGTTGAACTTGCTGCCGTGGCAGGGGCAGTTGATAGTGCCGCCGGACACGCTGCTGACGGTGCATCCGGCGTGCGTGCACACCGCGGTGAACGCCTTGAACGTGCCCGACTGCGGCTGGGTGATGACGATCTTCTTGGCGGCCAGGATGGTGCCGCCGCCCACCGGGACCTGGGAGGTGGAGGCGAGCGCGGCGGGCGCGTTACCGCCGCCCGCGCCGCCCGCCGAAGCGGCGGGCGCGGAATCCGTCTCGGCGGGCTGGGTGCCCTGGGCGGCGTTGACCCCGCCGTTGTCGGAGTTGTAGGTGGCGCACCCGGTCAGCACGGCGGCGCACGCCGCGCCGGCACAGGCCAGGACGGTACGGCGGCTAGATTCTGCCATCAAGTGCTCCTCAGCGGTGGACGCCGAACGTGGAAAAGAACCAGTACGCCGAGGTTAGCCAGATCAGGACCAGGGCGGTGAAGACTATGGCGCCCCAGAACGGCAGCACCCAGCCGGGCAGGCCCTTCTTCGGCAAGATCAGCATCTTGACCGTGAACGCGCCGAAGAACAGGCAGCCGAATATCGAGTGGAGCAGGACCCGGGTGCTGTAGTTCTGGAAACCCAGCGCGTACAGGCAGTGGATCGCGACCGGCACCGCCAGCAGGAACGCGATCCGGCCGGACCAGCGGTGCAGGCCGCCGATCCACGAGGGCGCGGTGACCCGGGGGACCTTCCCGTACATCACCAGGGCCGAGACCACCTGGACGATCGCGAGCACCGTGGCGCCGGTGGCGAGCCACGACTTCACGTAGCCGGGGCTGGAGAAGCCGGCGATGTTGACGGCGATGCCGGTCGGGCTGTGCAGCCGCCCGTAGAGGCCCAGGGTCAGCGCGACCAGGCCGCCGATCACGCAAGGGATCACGAGCTTGGCCGTGCTCGACGCGGCGCGTTGCGGCGGCAGGGGCTGTCGTGCGGTCGGTGCGGTCATGGTGTTCTCCTCAGAATCCGCTGCCGGTGACGCCGTTTACCGGGACGGCGCGCAAGACAGTGCCCTTGTAAGTCGCGGTCCGGCTGGCCAGGTCAAGGGGCGGCGCGGCGACCGCCGACGGCGCGGCCGAGGTGGAGTCGGGCTCGAGCGAGCCGATCTTCGTGCCGTCGCCCAGCACGATCCAGCCCGCCTTGGCGGTGGTGCCGCCCACGTTGGCGGTGGCCCGGTACAGGCCCGCCCCGGACGACTTCGATACCGCGCCCGCCGCGAAGTTGAAGTCAGTACCGTGCGCCTCGGCTTTGCCGGTCATTTCCCCGACGCCGTAGGACGCGTCCAGCGTGGCGTTGTTCTTGCCGGTCAGCGTGATCTTGCCGGTGTTGCTGATGGGACCCGAGAACCACTCATCGAGCGTCGAGCCGTTGCAGATGTAGACGATCACCTGGCCGTCGTGGACGCTGATCGCGATCGTCGCGCCGCCGCCTTCCACCTTGCTCGCGTAATTGGCCCGGGCCGGCCCGGCCGAGTAGGGCGTGGCAGTCGGCGAGGCCGACGCCGACGCCGGAGCCGGCGAGGAGGCCGGTGCGGCCGGCGCCGACGAGGCGGGCGCTGACGCGGACGGCGACGCCGTGCCGCTGGAACTGGCCGGCGCCTTGACCGGCGGCTGCAGCATGCTGGCGATCAGCAGGACGACGCCGAGGGCGGCGCCGGTGAGCAACGTGATGAGCGGGGTGTTGCGCGTCATATGAAGTCCTACGCAGAGGAGGTCCGAGCGGGTTCAATGCCGCCCGGCCGAGCCCCGGGCATCTTTCACTATGGAGAGGAAAACACAGTTCCAGATACACCCGTGCGGTACAAGATCCGAAATACGCGTAGTGGTTACCCCAGCGTTACGCAGCCTAGAGCTGGGCCACGATCTGCTCGGCGATGGCCAGGGAGGCGGTCGCGGCCGGGGAGGGCGCGTTGCGGATGGCCGTGACCGGACCGAGCTGGTGGATGCGGAAGTCGTCGACCAGCGACCCGTCCGGGTCCACCGCCTGGGCGCGCACCCCGGCCGGCGCCGCGGTCACGTGGCCGGGCTCGAGCCAGGGCAGGTAGCTGCGGGCTTCGGCCAGGAAGACGCGGCGGGAGACCGAGCCGCGCATCTCGCGCAGGCCGGCCCGCCAGTTCTGCCTGGCCAGCCGGCGGAACGCCGCCGACCGGGCCAGCCGGGACAGCTGCTCGGCCGACACGTCGCGCCACCGGTAGCCCTCCCGGGCCAGCGCCAGCACCGCGTTCGGCCCGAGGTCGGCCTGGCCGTCGATGCGCGGGGTCAGGTGGACACCGAGGAACGGGTAGGCCGGGTCGGGCACCGGATAGATCAGGTGGCGCACCTTGTCTTTCACCTCGGGCCGCAGCCGCAGGTACTCGCCGCGGAACGGGACGATCTCCGGCCCGGTCTCGTCGCCCGCCGACCGGGCCAGCAGGTCGGTCTGCAGGCCGGCGCAGATCACCAGCCGGGACACCGTGCGGATCCCGTCCGGGACGCGGACCTGGACGCCGTCGCCGTGACGGCGCACCGCCAGCACCGGGGTGCCGGTCAGCAGCTCGCCGCCCGCCACCACGAGGTCGGCCGCGAAGGCCCGGGCGATGCCGGGGTAGTCGGTGATGGCAGTGGTGGGGGACAGCAGCGCCGCCACGCCCGCCACGTCCGGCTCGAGGGCGCGGATGTCCGGGCCGTCCAGCCAGCGCACCCCGGGCACGCCGTTGGCCGCCGACCGGCGCTCGATCTCGCGCAGCCGCTGGGTCTCGACCTCGTCCCGGGCGATCACCAGCTTGCCGCGCTCGTCCCACGGCAGGTCATGTTCGGCGCAGTAGGCGCGCAGCAGTTCGACGCCGCGCCGGGTCATCTTGGCCTTGGCCGAGCCGGGCTGGTAGTAGATCCCGGCGTGCACCACGCCGGAGTTGCGGCCGGTCTGGTGCCGCGCCACCGCGGGCTCCTTCTCCCACACCGTCACCGGCACGCCCGCCAGGGCCAGCTGCCGGGCGGTGGCCAGCCCGACGATCCCCGCCCCGATGATTCCGACTGGTTCGCTCACCGTGCGTACCTTACCGCTGCTCCTGCGAGAATGCGCTGATCAGGTCACGGTAGAGGCCGAACGTCAGGCCGGCGCTGCTCAGCCTGGCGCCGGCCATGCCAGCTCCCCGTTCCTGATCTCATCGGCCAGCGCCAGCACCCAGTCCCGTTCGGCCTGCATCAGCACCAGCGCGTACTCCGCCTCGATGACGAACAGGCGCGGCACGCTCCCGTCGGCCAGGGCTTCGTCCCGGCGGCGGTGGTCCTCGTCCATCAGGACGGCGAGCCGCTCCGCCCGTTCGGCCAGGGCCTCGGCCGCCCGCGCCGGGCCGAGCACGCCGATGTGGCTGACCGCGCCGAGGAACTCGGTGAACTCCCGGCGGGGGGTGCGGATCTGGGCGTCCAGCCGCCGGACCAGTTCGTCCCGGCCATCCTCGGTGAGGGCGTACGGAGTTCGCTGCGGCCGCGTTCCGGTCTGCTCGACCGGCAACGGCTCGATCCAGCCGGCCTTGGCCAGTGCCTCCACGGTGTCGTAGACCGATCCGCGGTTGACCGGGACGCCGCGATCGGCCAGCGCCGTGGCCAGCTGATACGGGTGCATGGGTCGTTCCAGCAGGGCGCCAAGCGCGGGTAGCGCGACCGGGTTGGCGAGAGCATCACGAGGCATACCAGAATTCTACTATCAGGATTCTGATATGCAAGCGCGGACTCAACGTAATCTCGCAGGGCATCGTCTAAGAGGGTGAAGGCGACAAAACCCGAGAGGACCATGTGGACAGAAAGCAGGCACGTGATTTTGAGGGCTTCGTCACCGAGTCCGGCGACACGTTGCTGCGCATGGCGACGCTGCTGACGGCGGACCCGGACCAGGCCGAGGACGTCTATCAGGAGACGCTGCACCGGCTCGCCCAGCGGTGGTCACGGGTCGGCAACCCGAGAGCGTTCTGCCGCCGCGTGATGAACAACATCGTCATCGACCAGGCCCGGGCGCGCAAACGCCGCCCCCGCGAGCTCTTCGCCGTCTACGACCGCGGCGACCCGAGGTCGGCCGACCCGGTCACGGCGGCCGAGCTCCGGCCCTCGCTGCTCGCCGCCCTCAGCACCCTCACCGTCCAGCAGCGCACCATCGTCGTCCTGCGCTATTTCGACGACCTCAGCGAAAACGAGGTGGCCGAACTGCTCGGCGTCTCACCCGGAACCGTCAAGAGCACCGCCTCCCGCGCGGTGGCGCAGTTGCGCACTCAGCCCGGGCTCATCGCCCTGTTCGCCGCCGGCACCGCCGACACCACGATCTAAGAAGAAGGAGCACCATGCCCGGGATCGACGAGGACATCATGCGCGAGCTGATGCACCGCTGTACCGATGACCTGCACGCATCACCGCACGTGGCGGCGGCCGTCGTCCGCCGCCAGCGGCACCGGCGGCTGCGCCACCGGGCGCTGGGCGCCGCCGTGGCCGGCGCCGCGGCCGGGACGGCCTTCGCCGTCGTCGCCTCCGCGCCCGGCGCGGCCCGCCCGGGGGGCGGCCCGGCGACCGCGTCCGGGACGACCGCGATCAAGCTCACCGCCGCGCAGCACGCGCTGTACAAGCTCAGCTCGGCCGCGGCTAACACCGCGCGCCCCGAAGGCCGCTACGTCATCCTGGCCGAGAAGCAGGACAACTACCAGCGGACGAGCGTCGTGGACAGCCTCACCGGCGACGTCTGGACCTACCAGCGCGGCGCCGGAGTCCCGAGCGAACTGCCGGTCGCCCGGCACGACTCGCCGACCGCGGCCCAGTTCGACGCGATGCCGACCGAGGTCGCCGCCCTGCGGTCCCTGCTGATCAAGCAGGGCAAGGAGCAGCAGGCCCAGGGGATCGCGGCGGAGCAGAAGGAAATGAAGGACCACGGCAAGCAGGGCACCGTCAGCCAGCCGCACCTGACCGACGACGACTGGGCCTTCGACCAGGCCACCACGCTGCTGTGGAACCCGCTGGTCGGCCCGCAGCTGCGGGCGGCGCTGTACAAGGTGCTCGCGGACACGCCGGGGGTGCGGGTGGACAACAACGCCCGGGACGGCCTCGGCCGGACGGCGGTGGAGATCAGCCGGACCGCCACCTCGACCGGCATCGAGGACCAGACCTTCGAGGACCCGAAGACGGGCGCCGTGCTCGAGACGGCCTTCGTCTACCAGGACGGGAACACCGGGACCGACCTGTACATGCCGGTGACCAGCAGCAACCACGTCCCGCCGAACCCGTACCAGTCCTGAGCTGACAATGCCGGCGCCCGCCCGCCCTCGGGGGGACGGGCGGCCGCCGGCCACAATGGGTGCAATGCGCTACATCGTCATCGGGGCCGGCGGCGTCGGCGGGACCATCGGCGGCCGGCTGGCCCAGGCCGGGCACGAGGTGGTGCTGGTGGCCCGCGGCCCGCACCTCGACGCGCTCCGCGCCCAGGGCGGCCTGCGCCTGGCCACCCCGGACGGCACGTCCGTCATCGGGCTCCCCGCCGTCAGCGGACCGGACGAGGTCGAGCTCACCGGCGACGACGTCCTGCTCCTGACGGCCAAGACCCAGGACGCCGAGGCGGCGCTGGCCGGCTGGGCGTGGAAGCCGGTGCCGGGCGGCACCGTAGCCGCCGAGGACCTGCCCGTGCTCTGCGCGCAGAACGGGGTGGCCAGTGAGCGGCTCGCGCTGCGCCGCTTCCGGCACGTGTACGGGGTGTGCGTCTGGCTGCCCGCTACCCATCTGGAACCCGGCCTGGTCGAGGCGCAGGGCGCCCCGCTGTCCGGGCTGCTGCACATCGGCCGGTACCCCGCCGGCACCGACAAGACCATCGAGCGGATCGGCGCGGACCTGGCCGCCAGCCGCTTCCTCGCCCCGGTGGTCCCCGACATCATGCGCTGGAAGCACGGCAAGCTGCTGGCCAACCTGGGCAACGCGATCGAGGCGGTGTGCGGCCTGCCCGGCCGCGGCGACAGCGACGAGGCGACCGACCTGCGCCGCCGCGTGCGGGCGGAGGGCAAGGCAGTGCTCGGCGCGGCCGGCATCGCGTACGCCGGCAACGACGAGAGCGCCAGGTTCCGCGCCGACCAGGTGCAGATCGTCAAGATCAATGGGACCGAACGGGGTGGCGGCTCGTCATGGCAGAGCCTGACGCGCGGCACCGGGTCGATCGAGGCCGACTACCTCAACGGGGAAATTGTCGTGCTCGGCCGCGAGCTCGGCGTGCCCACCCCGGTCAACGAGGTGCTGCAGCGGCTGGCCAACCAGGCGGCCAGGGAACGCCGGGCTCCCGGCAGCGCCACCCCCGGTGAGGTCCTGGCGCTGGTCGGCTAGCGGGCTGGTCGTAGCGGGCCGTCGTGAGCCGGGTCACTGCCGGAATTTACCTATGGCCGTTAGGATTTATACCGAATGAGTGCGGTGACAGCCCTGGTCTCCGCCGGAGGGAGAAACATGCGGGACGCGGTCATCGTCGAAGCGGTCCGGACGCCGGTCGGCAAGCGCAACGGCGGGCTGTCCGGAGTACATCCGGTGGAGCTTTCCGCGCACATCCTCAAGTCGCTGGCCCAGCGGAGCGGGATCGACCCCACCGCCGTGGACGACGTGGTCTGGGGCTGCGTATCGCAGGTCGGCGAGCAGACGCTGGACATCGCCCGCACCGCGGTGCTGGCGGCCGGCTGGCCGGAGACGGTCACCGGGGTCACGGTGGACCGGCAGTGCGGTTCGAGCCAGCAGGCGGTGCACTTCGCCGCGGCCGGGCTCATCGCCGGGCAGTACGACGTGGTGGTGGCGGGCGGCGTGGAGTCGATGAGCCGGGTCCCGATGGGCAGCTCCATCAACGGCCAGAACCCGCTCGGCACCTCGTTCCTCGAGCGCTACCACGGGGTCTTCCCCAACCAGGGCGTCGGCGCCGAGATGATCGCCGAGCAGTGGGGCTTCTCCCGCACCCAGCTCGACGAGTTCTCCCTGGCCAGCCACGAGCGGGCGGCGGCGGCGCAGGACGAGGGCCGGTTCGACGGGCAGATCGCCCCGGTCACGCTGGACGACGGCACGGTCCTGGCCAAGGACGAGGGCATCCGGCGCGGCGGCACGATCGAGTCCATGGGCACGCTCAAGACGGTCTTCAAGCCCGAGGGCGGCACGATCACCGCGGGCAACTCCTCGCAGATCTCCGACGGCTCGGCCGCGCTGCTGATGACCACCAGCGAGAAGGCCGCCGAGCTCGGCCTCACCCCGATCGCCCGGGTCCACACCGCGGTGCTGGCCGGCGCCGACCCGATCATCATGCTGACCGCGCCGATCCCGGCCACCCGCAAGGCCCTGCAGCGGTCCGGCCTGTCCGTCGACGAGATCGGGGCGTTCGAGGTCAACGAGGCCTTCGCCCCGGTGCCGCTAGCCTGGCTGGCCGAGATCGGCGCCGACGCCAAGGCGCTCAACCCCAACGGCGGCGCGATCGCCCTGGGTCACCCGCTGGGCGGTTCCGGCGCGCGCATCATGACCACGCTGGTGCACCACATGAAGGACAACGGCATCCGCTACGGGCTGCAGACCATGTGCGAGGGCGGCGGCCAGGCCAACGCCACCATCCTCGAACTCCTCTAGATCCGGCCCAGTACGTCACGGACGGCGGCGGCCACCGTGTAAGGCCTCTCGTAGACCGGGGTGTGGCCAGCGTCCTCGACTATCAAGAATTCGGCGTCCGGCAGGGCCGTGGCTAGCTCCTGGCCCTGCTCAGGCGGCCGGGCTCGGTCATGCCGTCCGTGCACCACGATGGCGAGCTGAGTGATGTGCTCCAGCTCGCCGGTCAGGTCGAGGTCTCGCTGGCTGGTCAGCACGTCGTAAACCGCCCGCTGGTCTACCGCCGCGGCCCAGGCCAGGAACTCCTGGCGGACCTCCGGTGCCAGCGGGACCAGGAACGAGCGGTCGAGCACGGCCGCGCGCAGCTCCTCGCCCCAGCCGGTCCTGATCCGTTCAAGGGTGGCGTCCACGTCGCCGTGCCCGCGCATATGCGCGCCGGTATCCACCAGAACCAGGCCCGCCACCACGTCCGGATGGCGGATCGCCAGTTGAAGCGCGATGGCGCCGCCGGTGGAGTGTCCGCACACCAGGACCGGGCCGTGCCATTGGTGATCGATGTAATCCGCCACCCGTTCGGCTACCGACGGGATGTCCCACGGTCCGGGATTGGTCAGCCAGGACACCGGATCGACGGTCACCTCACCCGCCAGTTGCCGGGCCAGCGGCTCGAACATCGCCGGGGTGCACATGGTTCCCGGCAGCGCGACGAGCACGGGACCGGGAACCATAAGCGCGACTTTAGTAGCCCACCGGCTCCTTGATCAGGACGATGTGGATGCGGCCGGGCAGCTCCTGCCGGATCTCGAGGATCTTCCCGACGAAGCTGTGCTGCCCGTAGGCGGCCTGCGCCCGGGCGTCCTCCAGGACCAGGCTGTGCTGGTAGATCCGCTCGCGGGCGTCCGCCAGGGTGGGCACGATCTTCTGCGCGCCCACGACGAAGATGGCGTTGGCGGCGCCCCAGGCCAGCGAGGCGAACTGGCTGCCGGAAGCGGACGCGATGACCAGCGCCCCGTCCTGGGTGATGGCGTGCGCGCTGCCGAGGGCGTAGTCCGGCTGGCCGCTGATCGCCTTCATCTCCTGCGCCTGGGTGGCGCTCTGTTCTCCCAGACTGGCGAGCGCGAACATCTTGTTGCGGGCCGAGTCGTACGGGCCACCGTTGTTGATCGCGTCGTCGATCCCGGCCTCGGTCAGCGTCACCGAGGTGTTGGTCATCACCGTGGCGCCGTGCGGGATGCGGGCCAGCACCGCCTGGCGCGCGGCGTGCAGATCATCGACGACCTCGACGCTGAACCCGTGCTCCTCGAGGGCGACGACGGTCTCGGCCAGCGTCTTCTCATCGGGCAGGGTGGTGAAGCGTTCGGAAGTAGCGGTGGTGCTCATGACTGGTTCTCCTTCGCGGGCGAGCGGTCTGGAGGCTTAAACGGACTTTACCCCGTTTAGTATTCCGGTCATAGAGTAATCGCGTGGAGCATGTGTCCTTGGGGCAGGTCCGCGCCGAGCGGGCCGACGCCGCCCGTAACCGGAAGCACCTGCTGGCCACCGCGCGCGAGATGCTGGCCGAGCAGGGCGCGGACACGCTGACCATGGACGGCCTGGCCGAACGGGCTGGCCTGGGCAAGGGCACGGTGTTCCGCCGGTTCAGCACCCGGGCCGGGATCTTCCGTGCCCTGCTCGACGACACCGAGCGGGCCTTCCAGGAACGGGTCATCGCCGGCCCGCCGCCGCTCGGTCCGGGCGCCCCGCCGCTGGATCGCCTGATCGCCTACGGCCAGGCCCGGGTCGACCTGCTGATCGAGCACGCCGGCATCGCCCGCGCCACCCTGGACGTCGGCCAGCCCGTCCCGGCCGGATCGAGCACCCCGCTCTCCCAGCTCCACATCCGCGTCCTGCTCGGGCAGCTCGACCTCGGCCCGGCCGACCTCGACATCCTGGCCGTGCAGCTCACCGCCGCCCTGGACGGCCCGCTGCTGCTCTACCTGTCCGCCACCGACCTGGCCGAAGACCCCGCCCGGACCGCCCGCCGCATCACCCGTGGCTGGCAGGACCTGATCAGCCGCGTCGCCCGCCCTGAGTAACATGCGAATCAAACAAGAGTACGATTTCCATGATCATGAAAGATTCGGTATGGCTAGGAGTACTAAATCATTCGTGATCATGGAAAGAGTCGATTATCTGATCGGGCTTCGCGATTTGACTGACCGGGCGCCTAACGGTCAGCCGCCGTGATGCTGGCGGTGGAGGCCAGCTTGATGGCGGCCGCCCGGTCCGGGGCGCTGGCGGTACCGCCGGGGGCGGCGGTGGACAGGGCGCCGGCCGCGCAGCCGAGGGCGGCGGCCCGGGGCAGGTCCATGCCGTCGATGAGCCCGGCGATGAGCCCGGCGTTGAAGCAGTCGCCGGCGCCGGTGGTGTCGGCCGGGATGACCGGCGGCAGGCTGACCCGGTAGCGGGCGGGCCCGTCCACGCACAGCGCGCCGCGCTCACCGAGCTTGACGACCAGCCGGGTCCCGCCCGTGCTGAGCTTCCCGGCGGCCTCGTCCAGGCTGAGGGCGCTGCTCAGCCTGAGCGCTTCGGCCTCGTTGGGCAGCAGCAGGTCGGTCTGGGCGATCGCGCTGGCCAGGGCCTCGCCGGTCCACCGTTCGGCCGGATCCCAGTTGGTGTCAAGCGACGTCACCGCGCCCGCGGCCCGGGCCGCCGCGAACAGGCCGGCCAGGCCGGGGCCGAGCGAGTCCTCGAGCAGGAACCAGGAGCCGGCGTGCACATGCCGGGCCCCGGCCAGCAAGGAGGCAGGCACCTCGGCCGCGGTCAGCGAGGCCACCGCGCCCAGCGCGGTCAAGATGGCGCGGTCGCCGCCGCGGGACAGCGCCACCGTCATCCCGGTCGGCAGGTCGTCGCGGACCACGACCGCCCCGACGTCCACGCCCTCGGCGGCCAGCTGGTCCAGCATGAAGCGCCCGGCCGGGTCGGCGCCGACCGCGGCGGCCAGCGCGACGCGCAGCCCGAGCCGCGCGGCGGCCACCGCGGTGATCGCGGCGGACCCGCCGACAACCAGGGAGATGCTGCCGACCAGCTTCTCCTGCTGGCCGAAGGCCGGGGTCACGTCGTCGCCGAGGACCAGCACGTCCGGGTTGCAGTCGCCCAGGACGACCAGATCGACGCTAGGCCGTGACAACGTCCACCCCCGCCGCTTCGAGCAGGGCGGCGTCCTCGGGGTTGATGCCCCCGTCGGTGACCAGGACATCGATCTCGGCTGGCGTGCAGATCCGGGCGAACGCGCGCTGGCCCACCTTGGAGCTGTCCGCGACGATGACCACCTTGCGGGCCTGCCGGCCCATCAGCCGGTTGATGCTCGCCTCGCCCTCGTGGTGCGCGGTCGCCCCGGCCACGGCGTCGATCGCGTCCACCCCCAGGATGGCGATGTCCAGCGTGACCTGCTCCAGCACGCCGGTGGCGAGCGGCCCGGTGAGCTCATAGGACTGCGGCCGGGCGACCCCGCCGGTGGTCACGATCTTGATGTGCGGCCGGATGGCGAGTTCGGTCGCGATGTTGAGCGCGTTGGTGACCACGGTGAGCGAGGGTGACAGGCCGGCCGCGCCCAGGTCCGGGCGGGTCGCCAGGGCGCGGGCCACCTCCGTCGTGGTGGTGCCGCCGTTGAGGCCGGCCACCTGGCCGGTCCGGACCATGCTGGCGGCCAGCGCCCCGATGCGCTGCTTCTCGGACGGATGCCGTTCGGTCTTGTAGCGCAGCGGCAGGTCGTAATTGACTCCTTCGGCGACGGCGCCGCCCCGGATCCGGGTGAGCATCTGCTGGCCGGCCAGCTCGTCGAAGTCCCGGCGGATGGTGGCCGCGGACACGTTCAGCGCCTTGGCCGCGTCCTCCACCTGGAGCTGGCCCGCCGCGGCCAGCAGTTCCAGCAGCTCGTTCCACCGGCGGTAACGACTCACCGGCGCCTCCTCCCCACACGCCCGCAGGCACGGCGCCGATGACGCCGAGCAGCCGGGCTACCTCGGGCGCGATCGCGTCGCGTCCCGCCGAACCGTACCTCCTGGGATCAACCACCGCAGAGTCGGCGGACAGGTAATCCCGGACAGCGGCGGTGAAGACCTTGTTCAGCTGGGTCGCGATGTTGATCTTCGTCATCCCGGCCCGGACCGCGGCGGCCAGGTCCTGGTCGGGAACCCCGGACGAGCCGTGCAGGACGAGCGGGACCCTGACGGCCTGACGCAGCCGTCCCACCAGGCTGAGGTCCAGGACCGCGTCCCGGGTCAGCATGGCGTGCGAGCTGCCGACCGCCACCGCCAGCGCGTCCACCCCGGTGGCGGCGACGTAGCCGGCCGCCTCGTCCGGGTCGGTGCGGGCCCGGGGCGAGTGCACGCCGTTCTTGCCGCCGATCTCGCCCAGCTCGGCCTCGACCCAGGTGCCCCGCTCCCGGCACCACCGGGTCAGCTCGGCGGTGGCCCGGACGTTCTCGGTGTAGCCCTGCGCGGACGCGTCGAACATGACCGAGCCCAGGCCGAGCCGGACCGCCGCCCGGACCAGGTCCGGGCGGGAGGCGTGGTCCAGGTGCACCGCGACGGGCACGTCGGCGGCGGCCGCGACGGCCAGGCAGGCGCGCGCGATGGGGTCCAGGGCGCCGTGGTAGGCGACGCAGTTCTCGCTGATCTGCAGCACCACCGGGGCGCGGGCCGACTCGGCCCCGGTCACGATGGCCTCGGCGTGCTCGATGCCGATGACGTTGAACGCGCCGACCCCGCGGCCCGTGTCCCGGGCCGGGCCGACGATCTCGCCCGTGGCGGCTAGCGGCATCAGCGGGCCTCCTCCACCGTAACCTCCTCAACCAGCACCGCGTCCAGCGCGGCGAGGTAGTCACAAGACCGGAACTCCCCGGCCACCGGGGCGGCGGCGGTCGCGGCGCCGAGGGCCACCGCGTGCCGCAGCCGCTCTTCCCACGGGCGGCCCAGGACCAGCCCGTGGACCAGGGCCGCGGCCACCGCATCACCCGCACCGGTCGCATTACCGGCCACCGCCGTCGCGGGGCGCGCCCGCCAGCAGCCATCCGCGGTCACGGCCAGCATCCCCTCCGGGCCGAGCGTCGCCACCACGGCCCCGGCCCCGCCCCCGCGCAGCTCACCCGCGGCCCCGGCTACCGAGGCCAGGTCAGCACCGGCGGCCCGGCCAGCGTCGGGCCGGACGGACAGCGACCGCCCGGCCAGGGCCTCGAGCTCGGTCAGGTTCGGCTTCACGATGGCGGGCCCGGCGGCGGCGCCCAGCCGCAGTGGCTGCCCGTGCGCGTCGAGCACCGCGGGCACTCCGGCGGCCGCGGCCGCCTCGATCAGCTCGGCGTAGGTCCCCGGCGGCAGTCCCAGCGGCAGGCTGCCGGAGATGACCACCGCCTCGGCTCCCGCCAGCGCCTGCTCGTACCGGTCCCGGAACCCGGCCAGCTCCGCCGCGCTGACGATGGGACCGGCCTCGTGGAACGAGGTGACGCTCCGGCCGGTCGCGCTGGCGTCGACAATAGTGAAGGTGCGCCGGGTCTCCCCGCTGACCGGCGCGAAGGCGGCGGTCACCCCGAGTGCCTCGAGCGCCGCGGTCACCCCGGCGCCGGTGATCCCGCCTGCCAGCCCGGTCACCAGCACGGCGGCTCCCAGGGCGGCCAGCGTGCGGGCCACGTTCAGGCCCTTGCCGCCGGGCCGGTCGTGTACCGCGCCGGGCCGGTTCACCCCGCCCCACTCCGCCGCGGCCACGTGGTGGGTGATGTCGAGAGCCGGGTTGAGGCAGACGACGACGATCACGCGAGGATGACGGACCGGGTCAGGTTGCGCGGCCGGTCCGGGTCGAGCCCGCGGGCCCGGGCCAGCCCGACGGCGAGCAGCTGCACCCGGACCAGCTCGGCCAGCGGGTCCTCGTCGCCGAGCCAGACGGTGCCGCCGGCCGCGGCGATCTCCTCGGCCAGGCCGTCGGGCGGGGCGCCGAACAGCCAGACGACGCTGTCCGCGCTGGTGACGGAGACGGGCCCGTGCCGGTACTCCATCGCCGGGTAGGCCTCGGTCCACATCCCGGCCGCCTCGCGCAGCTTGAGCGCGGCCTCGTTGGCCAGCCCGCAGGTCCAGCCGGTGCCGAGGAAGGTGAACTGCCGGGCGGCCAGCAGCCCCGGCGGCAGCGGCGTGGCCAGCACCCGCTCGGCCGCGTCGGCGGCGGGGCGGGGGTCGTACCCCAGGTGCGCCCGGAGCAGGGCCAGCTCGGTGGTGGCGAACCGGGTCTGCACTACCGACTCCTCGTCGGCGAAGCTCAGCTCGATGACGGCGTCGGCGGCCTGCGCCACCGGGGTGCCGCCCACCGCGGTGATCGCGATCGTGGGCACGGTCCCGGCCAGCCGGGAGAGCAGCTGGACGATCTCGGTGGTGGTGCCGGACCGGGAGAGCACCAGCACCCGGTCGTAGCGCCGCCCGGCCGGCATCTCCGAGGCGGCGAACGCGTCGGTCTCCCCGTGCCCGGATGCCTCCCGGGCGGCGGCGTACGACTGGGCCATGAACCAGGACGTGCCGCAGCCCGCGACCGCGACCCGCTCCCCGGGCGCCGGCAGCAGTCCGTCCACGCCGTCGGCCAGCAGGCCCGCCTCGCGCCAGCAGGCCGGCTGGGTGGCCACCTCCCGCTCGGTGCGGGATCCCGCGGTCATGTCCTCCGTCACTGTTTTCCCTTCGGTAGTGCGGTCACGTCCCGGCCAGCCCGGTCGCGGCGACCGAACGGATGAAGTAGCGCTGGGCCAGGAAGAAGATCACCATCATGGGCACCAGGCTCATCGTGGTCGCCGCCATCAGCAGCGGCCACTGGGTCTGGTGCGAGCCCTGGAAGGTGGCCAGGCCGAGCGGCAGCGTCATCTGGTTGGTGGACGTGACGGCGATCAGCGGCCACAGGAAGTTGTTCCAGGAGTCCAGGAACGTCAGCGCGGCCAGCGTGGCCAGCGCCGGGGTGGCCAGCGGCAGCACGATCCTGATCAGCACCCGGAGGCGGCTGGCCCCGTCGACCCGGGCGGACTCCTCGTACTCGATGGGCAGCGTCCGGAAGAACTGGCGGAGGAAGAAGATGCCGAACGCGGTGGCCGCATTCGGGAGAATGAGGGCGCCGATGTGGTCGATGCCCACCCCGGCCAGCACGTGCACGCCCAGCCATTTGACGATGATGAACTGCGGGATCATCGTGACCTGGAACGGGACCATCAGCGTGGCCATGATCACCGCGAACAGCAGGGTCCGGCCACCGAAGCGGAACCGGGCGAAGGCGTATCCGGCCAGCGAGCACAGCACCAGGTTGCACAGCACGGTCGTCACCGCCACGATCGCGCTGTTGGCGAAGAAGTGGCCGAACGGCGCGCTGTTGAAGGCGTCCGGGTAGTTGGCCAGCCGGATCTGGTGCGGGATGAGCACCGGCGGGAAGTGCAGCGCTTCCCGCTGGGTCTCCACCGAGGTGATCAGCAGCCAGGCGAACGGGAACAGCAGCGCCAGCGTGGCCGGGAGCAGCACCAGGTGCCACGGGCTGAACGGCAGCCGCCACCGCCGGGGGGCGGGGACGCCGCCGCGGCCGGCCGAGCGCACCCCGTCCCGGGCGGGCGCCGAGGTCGCCGTCATGACCGGTAGTACGTGTACCGCCGGCCCACCCGGAACTGGATGACGGTGACCACGATGATGACGAGGAACAGGAAGTAGGCGATGGCCGAGGCGTAGCCGAAGTTGAACTCCAGGAACGCCTGTTTGTACAGGTAGTAGACGAGCACGGTGGTGGCGTTGAGCGGGCCGCCCTGGGTGGACAGGTACACCTCGTCGAACAGCTGCAGCGCGTTGATGGTGAGCCAGACCGCCAGGAACAGCGAGGCCGGGCTGAGCAGCGGGAGGGTGACCCGGCGGAACGACTGCCAGGGGCTGGCCCCGTCGATCGCGGCCGCCTCGGTCAGGTGCTGCGGTACCCCCTGCAGGGCGGCCAGGTAGATCACCACCGAGAACCCGGTCCAGCCCCAGATCGTCATGATCACGATCACGTAGAGCGCCTCGGACGGGGAGTTGATGAACTGCTGCTGCGGGATGCCGAACGCGCCCAGGAAGTAGTTCACCACCCCGTAGGACGGGTCGAACAGCCAGATGAAGACGATCGCCTCGCTGATCGTGGAGATCGCCATCGTGGCGTAGGCGGCGGTCCGGTAGAACGAGATGAACCTGATCTGCCGGTTCATCGCCACCGCCAGGAACAGCCCGACCACCATGGTGCCGGGGACGAACAGCACGGTGTAGATCAGCGTGTGACCGATGGCCTGCGCCACCACCGGGTCGTGAATCATCTTCCGGTAGTTCGCGGTGCCCACGAACGGCGTATTGGGCGAGAGCAGGTTGTTCCGCTGGAACGACATCACCGCCGACCAGATGATCGGCACCGCGCCGAACAGCAAGATGATCACGACGCCGGGCGTGACGAACGCCCACCCGGTGAAGTGCTCCGAGTTGATCACCCGCCGGGCGGAAGGCCGCCGGGGAGCAGGGCTCCGGCGGGCAATCCGTTGTGCGGAAACCGCCATCAGCCCGCGGCCAGGGCCTGGTTGACCTGCTGGGCGGCGGCGGCCAGGGCCGCCTGGGGCTGGCTCTTGCCGAGCAGCACCGACACGATCATGGTGCCGAGGATGGTGGAGACCTTCGGGTACTGCGCGATCTGCGGCCGGGCCTGCTTGACGTTGTCCAGGTTGGCGATGAACGTGGCCATCCCGGGCACCGCGGTGTTCATCTGCTGGACCACCGAGCTGTCCTGGCCGACCGACTGCCGGATCGGCAGGTCACCGGTCTTTACCGCGAAGTACTTGTCCTGGGCGGCCGAGGTGAGCCAGAGCAGGAACTGCTCGGCCGCGGCCGTCTTGGCCGTGCCGTTGTTGAAGACGACCCAGTTGTCCGGCCCGGAAATGGTCTGGTGACCGCCGCTGGTGCCGGGGTAGGACGGCATGACCTGCACGCCGTACTTCACGTTGTCGAACGTGGCCAGGTCCCAGGGGCCGGTGACCAGCATCCCGATCTTGCCCGAGTTGAACAGGTTGCCGTAGGCGGAGTCGCTCGGATCCAGGTACATGGATTTGTCGGTGACGGCCATCGTCCGCAGCGTGTTCAGCGAGGCCAGCCCGGCGGGCGAGTTGAACGCCGCCTTGGTGTTGTCCGGGGAGAGCAACTGGCCGCCCGCCTCCCACAGCAGCGCCTCCCAGTGCCAGACGGTGTCCTCGGTGCCCGGGGTGACGTAGGCCGTGCCGAACTGCTTGGCCGCCGGGTTGGTCAGCTTCTTCGCGTCGGCCACGAAGTCCTGCCAGGTCCAGCCGGGGCCGGGCGGCTGCAGGCCGGCCTTCGCGAACAGGATCTTGTTGTAGACCACGGCCAGGTTGTCCACCAGCGCCGGGATGCCGATGACCTTGCCGTTGACGGTGGCCACGGCCCGCTCGCCGGTGTAGAAGTCGTTCCAGTTCACCCCGGACCGCTTGACCACCTGGGTGAGGTTCACCACCTGCGGGATCTGGGCCACGTTGGGCGCCCACGATCCGTAGAGGTAGGCGATGTCGGGCGGGCTGCCGCCGCGCACCGCGGTCAGCACCTTCTGCAGCGTGTTGTCGCTGTTGACGTACAGGGTGTTCACCTTCTGGCCCGGGTGCGTCGCCTCGTACTGCGAGACCAGGTGGGCGAAGGCCTTGGCCTCGACCTGGGTGTAACCCTCCCAGACCTGGATCGTGGTGCCGCTGCCGCCGCTGCTCGAGGTGCTGTCCGTGCCGCAGCCGGCCAGCACGGCCGCCCCGGTGAGCACGGCCAGCAGTCCGGCCAGCTGTGCTTTCCACAACATTGCCTTCATCCGTACTCCGCTCAGGATGCGTCACGTCATCATGAATTGCTCAGTATTGTGCAGCCCGGATCCGGACAGATGCAATATCTTGCAAGAAAATGACCCTGATGGAACACTAACGAGCGTGACGATCACAGTTGCGTTCATCGGAGCAGGCAGCGTCGAGTTCACCCGCAACGTGGTGACGGACCTGTGCAGCTATCACGAGTTCCGCGGCGACCTGCACTTCGCGCTGTACGACATCAGCGCGGAGCGGCTGGCGCACGCCGAGCGGCTGGCCCGCCGGATCTCCGGGCAGTCCGGGGCGGAGGCGACCGTCACCGCGACCACGGACCGGCGCACGGCGCTGGCCGGAGCCCGTTACGTCATCAACGAGGTGCAGGTCGGCGGGTACGCCGCCACCCGGGCCGACTTCGACATCCCGGCCCGGTACGGGGTGCGCCAGACGATCGGGGACACCCTCGGCATCGGCGGGATCTTTCGCGGCCTGCGGACCATCCCGGTAACCGTCGCGCTGGCCCGGGACATGGCCGAGGTCTGCCCGGACGCCTACCTGCTCAGCTACAGCAACCCGATGGCCATGCTGCCCTGGGCGGTGTACGAGGGCAGCGCGTTCAGCCGGGTGTACGGCCTGTGCCACTCGGTCCGTGACACCCAGGCGTTCCTGACCGGGCTGACCGGCGCCGACCCGGAGCGGGTCCGCTTCACCACCGCGGGCTTCAATCACCAGGCCTTCGTGCTCCGCTTCGAGCAGGACGGCGAGTCCCTGTACCCCAAGCTGGCCGAGGTGATCGAATCCTCGCCCGAGCTGCAGCGGCGGGTCCGGGTCGAGCTCTACCGCCGGTTCGGCTACTTCCCCACCGAGTCCAGCGAGCACTCGGCCGAGTACGTGCCCTGGTTCATGCGCCACGACGACCAGGTCGAGCGGTTCCGCATCTTCGTCGGCGACTACCTGGAGCGGTCCGAGGAGAACCTGCGCGAGCTCGAGTCGCTGCGGGCCCAGCTGGCCTCGGACGAGCCGCTCGACCTCGAGCCCACCAGCGAGCTGGCCTCGGAGTTCATCCACGCCCTGGAGACCGGGACCGAGCGCGAGCTGCACGTGAACATCCGCAACGGCGGCCTGATCACCAGCCTGCCCGACGCGTGCTGCGTCGAGGTGCCCTGCCTGGTCGGGGCGGGCGGCCCCAAGCCGGTGCCGGTCGGCGCGCTGCCGCCGCAGCTGGCCGCGCTGAACCGGACCTTCCTCAACGTGGTGGAGCTGACCGTGCGGGCGGCCCTCGACCAGTCCCGCGACCACGTCTACCAGGCCGCCCTCCTCGACCCGAACACCGCCGCCACCCTGACCACCGACCAGGCGGTGGCGATGTGCGACGAGCTCTTCGAAGCGCACCGGGACCTGCTCCCCGTGGCTTTGCTCCGCCCATGAAAACCGGGCCCATGAGGATCATTGCGGTCGCGCTCATCACGCTCGCCTCCCTCGTCACCGGCGTCTCGGTGGGCACTGTCTCGGCCGAGGCCGCACCGCTTCCGCCCCCCGTGCACCACGGCACGCTGCGCGTCGCCGGCAACCCCCGGGACGGCGCGACGGTCACGGCCGCCGGCCTGAGCTGGCACGCACCCCGGCTGCCGCACGGGATGAGCCTGCTCAGCTTCGCGGTCGCCTACTCCTGGCAGAGCTGCGACGCGGCCGGCCAGCACTGCCGCTCCGGCGCGGACACCACGGCCGCGCCGTTCGCCGCCCGCGCCTACGTCCCCGGCCAGGCTGAGGTCGGCCGGCGGCTGCGCGTCACCGAGACCGCCGCCGAAGTCATCGAGACCAAACGAGTGCCTTTCACCTTCCAGGTCATCCGCCGCTCGGTCGCCGCGCTGGCCGCCCCGGTCCGCGCCTATCCTCGCCACCGGGCCCCCGGCACCGCATTCGTCAACGGCACCCCTGAGCGGCACACCGCCTCGACCCAGGAGAACTTCCAGGTCGCCGCGCCGCACGCCAACGCGGCCGACGGTCCGGTCGCGCAGTCGTACCGGGTCGACTCAGGCCGGTGGCGGGCCCTGCCGAAGAACCGCGTGTTCAACACCGGCCCGCTGGCCCCCGGGCCGCACCGGGTGGCCGTCCGCACCGCCAGCCGGGCCGGCGCTACCCGGATCAGCTACTCCTGGCAGGTCGACCCGATGACGGCGCCGCTGCCCTGTCAGGGTGACTGCTGGTCACCGCCGCACCTGGACAAGACCGGGCACCCGATGCGCTGGGACTGGCAGATCGGCCGGACCACCCCGCTGCCGCGCACCGGGCGCCGGGCGGTGGACATCTACGACATCGACGGTTTCCTCACCACCGCGGCCCAGGTGAAAACCATCACGACCGGCTGGCAGGCGGCCACCCTGCCGCACCCCAAGGCCGTCTGCTACCTGGACCTGGCCTGGGAGGACTACCGGCCGGACGGCACCCCCGGGCAGAAGTTCCCGGCCGCCGCGCTCGGCCACATCTACTTCGGCTTCCCCGAGGAACGCTGGGTCGACCTGCGCCAGCTCGGCAAGCTGAAGCCGATGCTCCAAGAACGCATCGGCATGTGCGCGCGGAAGGGCTTCGACGCGGTCGAACTGGACGACATCGACAGCTTCGATCCGCCGTCCACCACCGGCTTCAACCTCACCCCGGGGGATCTGCAGAACTTCCTGGCCTACGCGTTCAACCTGATCCACGCCGACGGGATGGCCGGGCTGTGGAAGAACTCGCCGCTGCTGTCCTGGTGGGGACGCCAGTACGCGGACGGCGCGGTGGTCGAGGAGTGCTACTCCAGCCACCAGTGCTTCGCCGGCCAGTTCAACGGCAGCCAGCACTACGGGATTACCTGCACCACCCTGTCCGGACCCACCCCGTGCGGCTGGGATGACTTCACCGCGGCCGGTCAGTGGGTCGGTGAAGCCGAGTACGCCGAAGATGGCTACGTGTGCAATCCGGGTCAGGCGTGCAAGGGACCGCACTCGTTCGGTGCCTTCTGTCGCGCGGTGTATGCGGTGCCGCACGGTTTCGCGGCCGTGAAGTTCGATGTCGACCTCGACGGCGCGCTGTTCCATCCCTGTCCTACGGGATAGTCAGGACCGGGTAGGGGGAGTGGTGCAGGAGCCGGACCGGCACTGAGCCGAGGATCTGGTGCGCGGTGTGCCCGGCCCGGCCGACCACGATGACCGGGGCGCCGCCGAGCGCGCCGGCCTGGGCGCTGGCCCCGGAGACGATCGCGTCGGCGGCCGGCTCCGGGCGCCGTTCGAACGTGTACGGCTGGCCCGCGGCGGTCATGATCTCCGCGGCGGCGGCGGCCACTGCGGCTGCTTCGGCGTCCCGGGTTTCCTCCATCTCGGCATGGGCGAACCCGGACAGGTCGGTGTCGATGGCCCGGTGGTCGGAGTACACGACGTGCAGGGTGGCGGACGGGGCGGTGGACAGAGCTTCTAGGCGGGGGGCGAGTTGCCGCGCGGCCCAGCCGAGCGCGCGGCGGGACGGCTCGGAGTTGTCGAAGCCGACCACCAGGCCGCCGGCGGCCGTGGCGGCGGCGTCCAGCACGGGGCCGAGCGGGACCAGGGGCGCCGCCGCCTGCCGCCGTCGCCACGCGGTAACCAGGGCGAGGGCCACGACGCCGGCCACCGCCCAGGCGCCCAGCACCCACAGCGGCCCGGCCACGCCGTAGCCGCCGAAGTAGACGGCGGCGCGCAGCGCGCTGACTCCCGTCCCGAGCGGCAGCGCCGGGTGCAGGACCCGCAGGAAGCCCGGGCCGAACGCGGCCAGGCCGGCCGGGCCGCCGCTGACCGGGAGGCCTAGCACCAGGAACACCAGCACCGCGGCCCCCACCAGGGGCGGCCAGATCCGGCCGAGCGCCGCCGTGGTGGCGGCTACGGCCAGCGAGAACAGCGCGGCGATGGCCGCGATCGCCGGGTAATGGCCCAGGCCGGCCGCGCCGTCCGCGACACCGCCCGCCACCGCGCCGATGGCGACGGCCACGACGACCGGCGCGGCGACGCACCAGGCGGGCCGGGACCGCCGGAACGCCAGGGCCGAGGCCGACCCGGCGGCCAGGCTCGGGACCAGCACGCCGAGCAGGACGAAGAACGGTGACAGCGCCTGGGTGTCATCGGTCAGCGGCGGGACCACGTCGGTCACCGTCAGCGGCTCGCCGGACCGGGCCGCGACGGTACCGAACGCGGCCGTCAGGGCCTGGGCCGGGGCGGTACCGCCGCCCTCGGCCACCAGCAGGCGGAGGTGGCCGGGCGAGGCAATCAGCGCGCCGTCGACCTCGGCGTGCGTAATGCCGGCCCGCGCGGCTGCCTCGGTGGGGTAGATCCGCAGGTCGAAGCCGTCCGGCTGGTGAGTGTCGAGCGCGACCTCGACCTGCCCGGTCACGGCCGGGGACGCGACGATGCCGACCGGCAGGCCGTGCGGGGACGGGGCGTGGAACGCGCTGAGCACCAAGGCCACGAAGATCGCCGCGAACAGCGTGTTGGCCAGGACGAAGCCGGCCTGCGGCCGGAACCTGACCTGATAGCGGCGGGCGTGCTCGGGGCGCTTGGCCACGACGGGGTCCTCTCAATTGCCAACGCTTGTTGGCACAACAGTATGTGCGACGGTAACGTGTGTCAACATATGTTTGCAAACGTTTGTTGGCGCACGATCAGCGGGCCGGGTAGGGTGATCCGCATGGCAGCTCGCGACGGGCCGGGTACCGGGGGACCGCGGTCCGCGGGGACCCGGCGGGCCATCCTGGACGCGGCCCGGTCGGCGTTCGCGGCCCGCGGGTACGAGCAGACCACCATCCGCGCCGTCGCGGCGGCGGCCGGGATCGACGCCTCGATGGTCATGCGCTACTACGGGTCCAAGGCGGGCCTGTTCGCCGCGGCCGCCACCGCCGACCTGCACGTCCCCGACCTGCGCGCCGTCCCGGCCGAACGCTGGGGCGAGGTGCTGGTCCGGCACCTCGTCGAGCGCTGGGAGGACAACTCGCGCGACGACGAGCTGATCCTGCTGCTGCGGACGGCGGTCACCAGCGAGGCGGTCGCGGCCCAGCTGCAGGACGTGCTCACCCGGCTGCTCACCGAGCCGATCGCCGAGCTGTACGGCACTGTGCTCGACAGGCCAGCGGTTGACGAGCCAGCGGTTGACGGGCTAGCGGTTGACGGGCCGACGGGTGACGGGCGTCCGGCCGGGCGGGCGGCGGCCGAGCGGGCCGCGTTCATCGCGGCCCAGCTGCTCGGCCTGGCGCTGTGCCGCTACATCCTGCGGCAGGAACCGCTGGCCTCGTTGCCGGCCGCCGAGGTGGTAGCCGCCGTCGCCCCGTCCGTCCAGCGCTACCTAACCCTGGACGTGACCCGCTGAGGATCCGGGTCGTTATACGATCCAGTTAGTTAATTACTGCTTAACAGGGCGGTAAGGGCCGCAGCAGCCGGGCTACGCAGGAGAAGTCGGCGTCGGCGAAGCCGGCCGCGCAGGCATCGGCCAGGGCGCGGCGGTGGCGACCGGCAGCGGCAGGCTGGCCCCGTCGGCCACGCTCAGCGCCAGTTCCAGGTCCTTGGCCATCAGCGCGGTGGTGAAGGCGACCGGGGGCTCCGGGCCGGCGCCGTCGGCCAGGTAGGCCTCGCGCTTGTAGCCGAGGAAGGGCGAGGCCACCGCGCTGACCGTCAGGGTGTCGTAGGCGCTGGCCGGGCTGATGCCGGCGCCAGCGGCCAGCGCGAGCGCCTCGGCTACGGCCTGGTTGGTGGCGGCGATCATGATGTTGACGGCCAGCTTCATGGCCGCGCCCGCGCCCGCGGGGCCGAGGTGGAGCTGCCGGGCGGTGAACGCGGCCAGCACGGGCGGACCCGCTCGAAGGCCCCGGCCGGGCCGCCCGCCATGGCGGTTAGCGTGCCCTGCTCGGTCAGCACGGTGCTGCCGGACACCGGGGCGTCCAGGAAGTCCGCGCCGTGCCCGGCCGCCGCGGCCGCGAGCTCGCGGGCGGCCCGGGGCCCGGTGGTGCTCATGTCCACACCTACGCGCACGGCCGCGTCACCGGGCGGTGGCCGCGTCATCGGGCCACGGACGCGTCGCCGTTGGCCGCGGCCGCGTCGCCGTTGGCGGCGGGGAACTCGCCTCGCCCGGCCGGGGTGTTGCGGTGGGACTGGCTCTCCCGCAGCGTGTTCAGGGTGCCGCCGGCCGTGTAGTAGCGGCGGCCGGCCACCAGCAGTTCCTCGGCCGGGAACTTGGTGATGACCTCGCAGCCGTCCGCGGTGACGACCACTTCCTCCTCGATCCGGGCGGCCGACCAGCCATCGCGGGCCGGCCAGTAGGTCTCCAGCGCGAAGACCATCCCTTCCTCCAGCGGTTCGGGGTGGTCCAGGGACACCAGCCGGGAGAAGATCGGCTTCTCCCAGATCGACAGGCCCACGCCGTGCCCGTACTGCAGGCCGAAGCAGGCGGTCTCGTCACTGAAGCCGAACTCCTGCGCCCGCGGCCAGCCGGACACGATGTCGCCGGTGGTGGCGCCCGGCTTGACCAGCGCGATGGCCTGGTCCATGTACTCGCGGCAGCGGACGTAGGCGTCGCGCTGGGCGCGGGACGCGCTGCCGACCGCGAACGTCCGGTAGTAGCAGGTCCGGTAGCCGAGGTAGCTGTGCAGGATGTCGAAGAAGGCCGGGTCGCCGGGCCGGATCAGCCGGTCGGAGTAGACGTGCGGGTGCGGCGAGCAGCGCTCGCCGGAGATCGCGTTGACCCCCTCCACGTA